>JAFYCU010000108.1 GCA_017545095.1 Muribaculaceae bacterium
AGGCTTTGTCCTTCTCGAAATACTTCTGATACTCGTCGAGCGTGGTGGCTCCGATGCTGCGCAGGTCGCCACGCGCCAGTGCTGGCTTGAGGATGTTGGCGGCATCCATGGCACCGCTGCTCTTGCCGGCGCCCACCAGGGTGTGGATTTCGTCGATGAACAGGATGATTTCCCCTTGGGCCTGGGTGATCTCGTTGATCACCGCCTTGAGCCTTTCCTCAAACTCACCCTGGTATTTGGCACCGGCAATCAGTGCGCCCATGTCGAGCGAGTAGACCTGTTTCTGCTTTAGGTTCTCGGGCACGTCGCCGCGCACGATGCGCTGAGCAAGCCCCTCAACGATGGCCGTTTTGCCTGTGCCAGGTTCTCCGATGAGGATGGGGTTGTTTTTGGTTCGTCGGCTCAGGATCTGCAACACTCGGCGAATCTCGTCGTCACGACCAATCACGGGGTCGAGCTTGCCCTGGCGGGCGCGTTCGTTGAGGTTCACTGCATATTTGCTTAAGGCTTGGTATTGCCCTTCGGCCTCTTGGCCCGTGGCTTTCTTGCCTTGCCGCAGCTCACCCACGGCGGCAGCGAGGGCCTGCGTGGTCACACCGGCATCCTTGAGGATGCTTGCTGCTGTTGATTTCACATCGAGCAATGCCATGAGCAGTGCTTCGATGGTCACATACTGGTCGCCAAAGCGTTGTGCCACCTCGGCCGCCTTGTCGAGCACGCGGCTGCTGGTGTTGCTCAGATAGGGCTCGCCGCCCGACACCTTGGGCAGGTGGGCGATGGCCGCCTCGATGGGACGGACGATGGCCTGTGGCGCGATGTCGAGCTTTTGCATGATGAAGTTCACCACATGGTCGCCCTCGCTCATCACGGCACTCAGCAGATGCTCGGGCTCAACTGCCTGATTGCTGTTCTGACGCGTGAGTTGCACGGCCTTTTGGATCACTTCCTGACTTTTGATGGTAAAACTGTTGAAATTCATAGTATCTCTTGCTCCTTTCTTTTCGTTTTGATGTTGTTTGCCAAATGTTGTTGCAAAAACTTGACCGCAATAGCAAAAATGCCATTTTGTCAGTTTCTAAAATAAAACAACGACAAAATGGCAGTTCATGGCATTTCGGCTATGAGGGTTGCTGACAAAATGGCTTCTCCAAACCAATTGTGAGAAGAGGCTTTTTTATCGGTGGTGTATGCTGCGGCTCCGCAGCCTCATCACTCGTCACTCCACATACAGTACCAATCCTTTCAGGTATTCGCTTTCGGGGTGGTAGATGTTGATGGGATGGTCGGCGGGTTGTGTGAGCTGGTGCAGGATGCGCACGCGGCGGTGGCTCTGGGCGGCGGCACTGAACACGGCCAGGCGGAATTGTTCCTTGTTCACCGCTTGTGAGCAGGAGAAGGTGAACAAGATACCGCCCGGAGCGATTTTCTCGAATGCTTTCGCGTTGAGTTTGCGATAACCGATGAGCGCATTCTTGATGGCGCTCTTGTGCTTGGCAAAGGCTGGCGGATCGAGGATGATCAGGTCGTAGGCATTAGCCTCCATGGCCGAGAGATACTTGAAGGCATCTTCGGCAAAGGCCTCATGGCGAGGGTCGCCAGGAAAGTTAAGCGCAACGTTGTCGAGGGTGAGCTTGATGGCCTTGGCGCTGCTGTCGACCGAGTGAACAACCTGCGCTCCACCACGCATGGCGTAGAACGAGAACCCGCCCGTATAGCAAAACATGTTGAGCACGCGGCGGTTGCGAGCATAATGCTCAAGCAGGCTACGGTTTTCGCGTTGGTCGACAAAGAAGCCGGTCTTCTGTCCGCGCAGCCAGTCCACATGAAACTTCAGCCCGTTTTCCAATGCCTCGTCGGTGTCGTATTGGCCAACCAAGTATTGATTTTCGGGGTCGAGGTGAGCCTTGTAGGGCAGAGTGGTTTCGCTTTTATAATAAATATTGTGTAACCCGGCTTCGGGCAGCTGCATGAGGGCATCGGCAATCATGTGCCGGGCGAAGTGCATACCTGGCGAATGCGCCTGCACCACGGCCGTGCTGGCATAGATGTCGACCACAAGGCCGGGTAGGAAGTCGCCCTCGCCATGCACCAGACGAAAGGCGTTGTTGTCGTCGCGCATCAGCCCCAACGCCTGCCTCACTTGCAGTGCGGTAGCTAAGCGACGGCGAAAAAACTCGGTATCGATGGCACTGTCGTCGAAAGCAAGCATGCGCACGGCAATGCTGCCGATTTGGTAATGACCGTTGCCTATGTGGCGGCCATCGTGGGTATAGACGCTCACCACATCGCCCTCTTCGATGCTGGCGTCGTGGCGTGCGATGGCTCCCGAAAACACCCAGGGATGGAAACGCTCCAGCGAACTCTCCTTGCCGCGTTGCAGCGTGATGGCTTTATATTGCATGGATTCAATTATTTGCTTGTCGTTTCTATAGCTTCTATAGCCTCTATAGTTGCTATAAACACTATTTAAAGAAGAACCTGTAGATGTCGTTGCCATTGGCAAAGAGCAGCAGAGCCAGCAGCAGTGCCATGCCCACGTATTGCGCACGCTCCAAGAACTTGTCGCTGGGTTTGCGGCCGGTGATGATTTCCCACAGCAGGAACAGCACATGACCGCCATCGAGGGCGGGGATGGGCAGGATGTTCATCACCGCCAGAATCACACTCAGGAATGCCGTGATGCCCCAGAAGTCGTACCAGTTCCACTCGTCAGGGAAGATGCTGCCAATGGCTCCGAATCCGCCCAGACTCTTGGCTCCCTCGGCCGAGAACAGCAACTTCAGACCCTTGACGTAAGCAACTGTTTGGGACCAGCCCATCTCCAGACCGCGAGGAATGCTTTGCAGCAGGTTGTAACGATGCACCTCCACATTATACACCTTGTCGAGCTTCATGAGCAGAATGCCCAGTTTGCCGTCGCCGTCCACATCCACTTGGGCCTCCATGGGTTTGCCATCGCGCAGGTAGCGCAACGTAACAGTCTGGTTTTTATGCTTGGCCAGTGCGGCAGTAAACTCGGTGTAGCTCGGTGTGGTGTCGTTGGCCACAGCCAGCATACGGTCGCCTTTTTGCAGTCCGGCTTTCTCAGCACCCATGCGGGCCTGCGTTTGGGCGATGACCACCGGGAAGCGGTATTCCATAAACTGCTGTCCAGCTTCTGCTTCCTCGTTGTAGGTAAAGATGTATTTGTCGGGAATGGCTATGGACACGGTGTCGCGGTGGTTGCGCAGCACGGTCACCGTTTTGGCCTGAATCATGGTGTGCACACTTTCGCCTAAGCTCCCGTCGAGCGGCTTGCCGTCGGCGGTGAGTGGGATGTCGCCGTCTTGGAACCCCAAGCCATGTGCACTTTCGCAGTATTGCATACCCTCGGTGACATCGGTTAGGCGCAGCGTGGCATCGCCGTAGGCATACACCATGCCGGTGTAGATAACCACGGCAGCCAGGAAGTTGAACAGCACGCCGCCCACCATCACCAGCAGGCGTTGCCAGGCCGGTTTGCTGCGGAACTCATAGGGCTTGGCGGGTTGCTTCATCTGCTCGGTGTTGAGCGATTCGTCGATCATGCCCGAAATGGAGCAATAGCCGCCCAGAGGCACCCAACCTATGCCATAGATGGTGTCGCGCCACGTGGCTTTGCCTTCAGGGGCGGTGGGACCGCAATTCTCCGGGGCAGGGGTGGACTCAGTTGGTTCGGAACTGTCCTTGTCTTTCTTTTCAGCAGGGTCGGCTGGGTTTCTCGCAAAAAACGCCAGCTTGTGGTGCTTGGGGTCCCAGCGCACAATGCTGAACTGAGGGTTGAAGAACATATAGAATTTCTCGACCCACATGCCAAACAGGCGGGCAAACGAGTAGTGTCCAAACTCATGCACAATCACCAGCAGGCTCAGTGCGAGAATCATTTCAAGGGCTTTCAGCCAAAATGTTGAAATCATAGTTGTTAAGAAGCGAGATGCGAGATGCAAGTAGCAAGAGCCACATCGCGATATTTGTTTTGATTTGTATTAATTTGTTGATGTTGTTAAGAAGCGAGAAGCAAGAGCCGCATCGCGATATTTGTTTTAATTTGTATTAATTTGTTGATGACATGGCCGCATAGTCCATTGTTCCGCCAGTTTCCGCGCCTCGGCATTGGTTGCTACCAGATCGTCGTAGGTGGGGTGGTGGATGTGCGCAACGGCCTGCATGGTGTGTGCCACAATGTCGTGGATTTGCGTGAAACTGATTTCATCGCGCAGGAATGCGGCCACGGCCACTTCGTTGGCGGCATTCATCGCGCAGGCGGCGTTGCCGCCACGCTCGGCGGCTTCGTAGGCCCGTGCAAGCAAGGGGAATTTCTCGAAGTCAGGTCGTTCAAAAGTGAGTTGTGCGTAGTCGTCGATGGTCATGCGACGGTCGTTGGTGGCCAGGCGGCCCGTGGGCAATCCCAACGCGTAGCGGATGGGAATGTGCATATCGGGCAAGCCAAGCTGCGCTTTCACTGAGCCATCGACAAACTCCACCATCGAGTGCACGATGCTCTGCGGGTGCACCACAATCTCGATGCGCTCATGCCCCACGTTGAACAGCCATTTGGCCTCAAGCATCTCGAATCCTTTGTTCATCATCGTGGCGCTGTCGATAGTGATTTTTGCGCCCATGGCCCAGTTGGGGTGCTTAAGGGCATCGCTGGCCTTGACGGTGGCCAGGCGCTCGCGTGGCACAGTGCGGAACGGCCCGCCCGAAGCCGTGAGGATGAGTTTGCTCACATCTTCCATACGTTCACCCATCAAGCATTGGTAAAAAGCCCCATGCTCGCTGTCCACAGGGTAGAGATGGCTGGGCGAGTGGGTGAGCATGTGGGTGATCAGCTCCCCGGCCACCACCAGCGTCTCCTTGTTGGCCAGGGCGATGTCTTTGCCGGCGCTGATGGCCGCGATGGTCGATTCCAATCCGCTGTAACCCACCATGGCGGTAACCACGGTGTGCACCTCGGCTGCTGTCACGAGCTGGGCAATGGCAGCGCTGCCGCCATGCACGGTCACTGCTGTGTCGGCCAGCGCGTCACGCACTTGCTCGTAGCACGCCTCATCGGCAATCACCACATGGGCGGGGCTGTACTGGCGTGCCTGCTCAATCAGAAGGTCGGTGCTGCGGTGCGCGGTGAGCAGCCACGGACGGAACAGGGTGGGGTACTCGGCCAGTATGTCAAGCGTTTGGCGGCCTATCGAACCCGTGCTACCCAGAATGGCTATGTTGCGTCGTTGTTCCATATTCGATTTCTACAAACGTGCAAAATTACTAAAAACTTTCCATCCAGCTGTTACAGTTAAGATTAATTTAGAGTTAAGTCGTGGTGAAGAGATGGGTGAGAAATAAATCAGGGAAAAATGACATAAGCACATAAGCTCCTGACAGCGGTTGACATAAGAACACAAGATTATTAAGCGAAGAGGGGAATTTTCCGTGGCAGCGATTTTGCGGTTCACCCGAGGGTGTGATGCCGTGCTTCTGGCCACGGAAAATCCCCCCTGCGCCCTTTTTTAAAGATGTTACACGGGGACGGACCGTCCCCAAGAGTCCGTCCCGAAAGTGGTTCCTCGGAGAGGAACGCTAAACCAAGCGCCCCACATTGCCGCGCCATTGCGGCTATGTGGGGTGCATGTGTCGCGAAAGCGGCGCAACCTCGGCGAGGTTGCCTGCCCCCTGCGTATTGCTGTTTCGAAAAAAAATTGTACCTTTGCGGCGATAATTCAAGGCAACTGCCAGCAGTTGTCCCTGGCAAGCCAGTTAGGGCTGGTAAGGTATAGGCAGGGGTGGAGCGCAGCGAACCTTTAGCTCGCGACCGAATGGGAGCAAACCCCTGTGAAAGCGTGATTTATTAATCATTTAGAAGGTGTATCAAAAGTGTGGAACAATGACAGAACTTGCCCGGCAGGGCAAAATCTGGGTAGCCCTGGGTCACCGCTCAGCTGTGGCCCAGGGGTTGGGGAAAGCAACCGCAACGCCTCTGGAGGAG
>JAFYCU010000109.1 GCA_017545095.1 Muribaculaceae bacterium
ACCGATGTGACCATCTACACCGACCCGGCCTACTTCTCGGCATTTCCCTCGGTGGTGCGCCTCGACGATGGCACCTTGTTGGTGGCTTTTCGTCGCGCCCCCGACCGCGTGATGATGGGCGGCGACCGCAACCGCCATGTGGATGCCAACAGCTATCTGGTGTCGGTGAGTTCGACCGATGGCGGCCACACCTGGACACATGAGCCCCAACTGATGATGGCTCACCCCTACGGTGGCTCGCAAGACCCATGCATGCTGCGACTGCTGAATGGCGACATTTTGTGCACCAGCTACCTGTGGATACAGGTGGGCGAGAAGCTACGCGCCGAATATGAAGGCCGCTTCTTCGGCAACAGCGACTGGACCTTTGCAGGAGGCTTCACCATCCGTTCAACCGACAATGGCCACACCTGGCAAGGACCCTACAA
Organism: Muribaculaceae bacterium; assembly: GCA_017545095.1. Next base: position 429 of record JAFYCU010000109.1, read on the forward strand.
TCCCGGTTCACCGCTGCCCACCGAGACCCGCTCGACCATGCTGGGGAAGTTACCCATTTACAACCGTGGTGCCTTGTGCCAGAGTGCCGACGGCACCATCCACTGGGCTGTGGCCTGCGAGAACGGCCGTGAGGACGGTTCGGGCGTGTATCTGGTGCAGTCGCACGACAATGGGCACACCTGGCAGTACCGCTCGGTGATAGCCGATGAAGCCTTTCCCATGAACGAGACCTCGCTCTATGAGACCCCCAGTGGTGCGTTGGTGGCATTTATCCGTTCGCTGGAGTTCACCACCGACGAGGGTCACATCTCCCGCTCGACCGATGGCGGAAAGACTTGGAAACTCGAAGGAATGGGTTTCATGGGCCATCCATTCCATGCGCTGCGCCTGCCCGATGGTCGCGTGCTGCTCACCTATGGCTACCGCCATGCCCCCTACGGCATCCGCGCCCGCATCCTCAATGCCGAGTGCACCGACTATCGCACTGCCCCGGAAATCATCATCCGCTCCGATGGTGGAGGAACTGACCTGGGTTACACTTGGAGCGAAATGATTGACGACCATCATGTGCTGGTGACCTATTACTTCAACTATGAGCAACAACAGGGCACACGGTCGATTGAGGGGACGATTTTGGAAATCAAGTAATGCACAATTCCGCGATGTGGGTTGGTTTCGCAAGGCGGTGCCTTGCGACCTGCTGACTGATTGTGCGCTTTAGCCATCTTGCATCTTAAAACAATTGCGGCATTTCGTGCTTTAGCCATCTCGCATCTTGCATCTCGCATCTCGCATCTTAAAAACAATTGCGGCATTTCGTGCTTTAGCCATCTCGCATCTTGCATCTTGCATCTCGCATCTTAAAAATATGATTGACAGTCACACACATTTGTATGCTGCGGAGTTTGACGACGACCGCGAAGCGATGGTGACGCGTGCCCAGGCGGCAGGCGTTACCCATGTGATTCTCCCCAACGAGAACGTGGCCAGCGTGCCCCGCTTGGTAGCTATGCAGGAAAGCTGGCCCGAGTGGGTGTCGATAGCTATCGGTCTTCATCCCGAGGAGGTGCACGACGACTGGCACGATGCGCTGGCACAATTGCGCTCGGTGCTCGACAAGCGGCCCTGCGTGGCCGTGGGCGAGATTGGGGTGGACCTGTATTGGGACAAGACCTGGCGCGAGCAGCAACTTGAAGTGCTCGACACGCAGCTGCACTGGTGCGTAGAAAAGAACATTCCTTTTATCATCCACTGCCGCGAGGCTCTTGACGAAATCTTGTGGGTGATGGACAACTTTGGCGAGCCGTTGCCTCAGGGCGTGTTCCATTGCTTTGCCGGCACAACGGCCGATGTGGAACGCGTGCGGAAACGCGGCGACTTCTACTTTGGTGTGAACGGCGTGGTTACCTTCAAGAAAAGCACCATATCGGCTTTGCTGCCAGTGATAGGCCTTGAACGCCTGCTGCTCGAAACCGATGCCCCCTATCTGGCCCCGGTGCCCTATCGCGGCAAGCGCAACGAGAGTGCCTACATAGCCGCTGTGCGCGATTTCATTGCCGCGCAACTGGACATTGCGCCGCAGCAAGTGGACGAGGCAACAAGCCACAACGCCCGACTACTATTCCAGCTTGAACAGTGCCACCCATGAGGGTAAAACTCCGCCTTGGCCATCGATGAATAGCAGGTTCACATATCGTGTGTTGCGTGTGCTGATGGGTGCACTGTTGTTGCTGGTGGTGAATCCAGCAGCCGCCGAGGTGCGCATTGCCGAGGATGCCAATGGCGATGGTGTGGTGGATGTTGACGATGTGAACACCATCGTGAATGTGATACTGCACAAATGGAGGGTTGAGCAAGCCGATGCTAACGCCAGCGGCATGGTCGATGTTGACGACCTGAACATGGTAATCACCGCGATACTCACCCACCGCCATCACGAGGTGCGCACGGGGTATGACTATGTGTGGAACTACGAAGCCCTGCCCGAAGTCCACATCAGCGTGTCGATCGACGAATGGAACCGCCTGCTGATGCTCTACGATGCCGACCGCTTGACCAAAGAATATGTCAAAGCCGATGTGCGTTTTGCGACCGGCAGCGATGAGAGCTTCATCGCCGAGGCCGGTCTCCGCCTGCGCGGCAACGGCTCGCGCCGCCGCCCCGAGGGAGAGGCGGGTCAGTCACACACTGCGAGTAACACCGTGTGGCATCCCACTGGTTTCGGCGTGAACTTCAGGAAATACCACAAGGATTCAGAGCACACGCTGAGCGGCATCCGCAAGGTGCATCTGCGCTATTTCTACCACGACCCCAGCTATGTGCGCGAACTCTTCTGCTACCGTCTGCTGGCCGACAATGGTGTGTGGACAGCCCCACGCGACAGCTACTGCCGCGTGTGGGTGCATGTGGAGGGCGATAGCCAGGAGGCCTATTACGGCGTGTACACCCTGCTTGAGCCTATCGATGAACGCTATCTGACCGACCGCAGCGCACTCTTCGGCGATGATGAAGGCTACCTGTGGAAATGCGGTCAGGGAATCGCCAGCCTCACGCGCATCACCGACAATCTGTTCGGTGTCGACCAGGACGAAGCCGCCTATGTGCTCAAGACCCACACCAGCGAATTGGAGAATGCCAAAGCTCAGTTCCGGGCGTTCTGCGAGAAGGTGAACATGCTCGACGATGCCGAGTTTGCCCAGTGGCTTCCCACGGTGTGCGATGTGCCACTGCTGGTGCGCACCTATGCCACGGTGGTGGCCGTAGGCAGCTGGGACGACTACTGGAACAACAGCAACAACTACTACCTGTACTTCAACAGCACCGATTCCGAGCAGTATAAGTTCTACTTTATCCCATATGACCTCGACAACACGCTGGGTTCATCGCGGCGGGTGTTTGCCATCACCGACACTGGTCGGCACGACCCCATGCACTGGGGCATGGACGACCGCAATCCGCTCATTGCCCGTGTGCTGCACATCGATGCCTACCGCCAGCTGTATGTGGAATGCCTGAAAGAGCTGGTGCGCCCTGGCAGCAACCTGATGGACTACGCCTCGAGCGTGCGCCGCATCCAAGCGTGGCACGCGCTGATTGCGCCGTATGTGCCGAGCGACGTGGACCGCGACAACGTGCTGGCCGACCGCCCGTCGAAGATGGGCAACATGCCGCTCTACCGCCTGCTTGAAGATGACCCCGAATGGAACTATTTCCAGGTGCGTGCTGCCGTGATCGACTCGATTGCGCGATAGCCTCAAGCTGGTGAATATTTGAGTTTTCGATACGTTGATTTGGCCAATCGCGACAAAAAGCGTATCTTTGCGCCGCAAAATATATTATCAACGAAAAGTATAACTATATGAAAAAAATTACCCTCCGCATGAGCATGGCCATAGCCGCCCTGCTCTTAAGCATGGCTGTGTCGCAAGCGGCGCAGTTTGGTGCCCCCAAATACGAGTTTCGCTCGGCGTGGGTGGCTACCGTGTGGGCCCTCGACTGGCCCATGATGACCGGTGCAGATGCCTATACCGGCCAACGCCAGCAGGAGCAGCTTATCAGGATGCTCGACTCGCTGAAGAACAACAATTTCAATGCCGTCAACTTCCAGGTGCGCTCGATGTGCGATGCGATGTACAAGTCGAGCTACGAGCCGTGGTCGAGCTACCTGACCGGCACGCGTGGCAAGGCCCCGGCCTACGACCCGCTGGAGTTTGTCGTGGCCGAGTGCCACAAGCGCGGCATGGAGTGCCACGCCTGGGTGAACCCCTACCGCTTCACCACCAGCACCAACTGGGACACCGAGCAAGACCGCGAGCTAAAGAACAACGGCTGGCTCATCCATTCGGGCGACACCAAGATTCTTGACCCCGGTCAGCAACGCACCATCGACCGCATTGTGAACGTATGCCGAGAAATCATCGAGAATTACGATGTGGACGGTGTGCTGTATGACGACTACTTCTATCCCAGCGGCATCACCAGCGACAGCAGCGCCGACGACTACCAGGAATGGGTGGATTCGGGCACCACGCTGTCATTTGGCGACTGGCGTCGCGACAACGTGAACCGCATGGTTCGCGCCGTCTACGACATGATTCAGGAAACCCGTCCCGACGTTCGCTTCGGCATCTCGCCCGCCGGTGTGGCGGCTTCGTCGGCATCGGTGGCTGCCCAGTATGGCGTTGAGCCGTGCCCCGGCAGCGACTGGCAGTACAACGGCATCTTTAGCGACCCCTTGGCCTGGTATGCCGACCAAAGCATCGACTACATGTCGCCTCAGGTCTATTGGCACATTGGCCGTGCCGGTGCCGACTATGGCCTGATTACCCCGTGGTGGAACAAGGTGGCCAAGAAATTCGGCCGCCACATGTTTGTGTCGCACTCCATCTCGGAACTCAGCAGCAACAGCAAGGGCAGCGAGAACCCCGAACCGGGGATGACCTACCTGAGCGACTTTATCTACGATGAGTTTGCCAACGAGGTGGAACTGATGCGCACCACCAACGAGGACGGTGCCATGGGTTCGATTTACTACTCGTGCAAGTACCTCTACCGCATGGGAGCCCCTGAATGCTTGGCCAACTACCTGAAACGCACGGTTTACACCCGTCCGTCGCTTCCGCCGGCCATGACGTGGAAACCTGAGGCCGACCTTGGCCCCGTGCAAAATCTGGACTATAACGACGGCGTGCTCACTTGGGAAGACTACGGAGGCACCTATGGCCGCTACACCGTATATGCCTTCCCCGAGACGATGGCTCACGACCAGTTCATCCGCAATGGCGAGTACCTGCTGGGCATGACCTACAGCCCCGAATACACCATTCCCGAGAACCTTCGCGAGGGTTACCACTATGCCGTGTGCGTGTTCGACCGTTATGGCTACGAGTACGAGGCCGCCATCTACGGCGAAGTGCTTGACCCGCTGCCCGCACCCGAGCTGCTGAGTCCGGCCGAAGGCGCCGAGGTTTTTGCCCCGCTCACCTTCAGCTGGTCGCCCGTGGAGGGAGCCTCGAGCTATATTGTGGAAGTGGCTACTGAACCCACCTTTGCACAAGTGCTCGCCCGTGTCACCACCACCGAGACGGAACTCTCGAGCCAGGAAATGAACCTCGAAAGCGGTGTGATGCACTACTGGCGCGTGCAAGCCAGCGGCCCCGGACACACCAACGGCATCAGCACCGCACAGACCTTCACCCCCACCCTGCTGCTCATCACCTCGCCTGCCAATGGCACCAAGCTGCTCGAAGGCGATGTGACCGTGACGTGGAACCACCCCGACGAGAGTGTTCTGGGTTGCCTGTCGGTGAGTCTGGATGAGGATGGCTGGAACGAAGTCTATTTCACCACAAGCAACACCGGCCAGGCCGTGATACCCGACAGTGTGCTTGAGCCCGGTTCTCGCCATTACCTCCACCTGGCTCTCACCCTTAATGGTCAGACCATCGGTGCGCCAGTGACCTGGTTTACCACTCAATTTGCCACGCCCTCGTTTGACCATCCCGACGATGGAGGCATCCTCTACAGCAATGAGCGCCTGGCAGTGCACATGCAGAGTGAAGCGACATCCTACACAATCGAAGTGTCAAGTTCAGCCACCACATGGGGACGCACACGCTATGTGGAGACCATCACCGGTGGTTACAACATGAGCAAGCGTGCCGATGAAATCAAGTTGGGCAGCAAATACTTGGAGAATGGAGTCACCTACTATGCCCGCACGCGCATCACCTATCTGAACGAGAACAATGTGAGCACTTACACCGACTACAGCCCGGTTATCGCGTTCACCTATATGACCTACCCACCGGCAGTTACTCCCGGCGATGCCGATGACAACGGAGTGATTGATGTGGAAGATGTGAACATCGCCATCAACATCATTCTGGGCAAGGACCTTGACGAGGAGCACATCCTGCATGCCGATGCCGACAGCAACGGAGTCGTTGACATTGATGATATCAACATCATGATCAACACCATCCTGAAGCAATAATAAGTAGGGAATCCTATCAACGCACAAGTCGCGCGGTCGAATGTGTAACGACCGCGCGACTTTGTATCACCCCCCCCAAACCCCGTGGCCCCCCACGGTGCGGCTGGTGGCCGATTGTTGGGCGGTGTTTCACGGCATGGGGAAGCGGCATGGGGAAGCGGCATCGGGGGAGCCGCACCAGGGTGCGGCTCTACAGGCGGCAAAAAAGACGGCAAGGGACAATCGTAACGACTGTCCCTTGCTATCTTAAGCCTCAATCCTAGATTCTCTAGAGTTTCTAGATTAACTAGATTTCCTAAAAGCCTCGGCGAGCCACTCCTTCAGGAGGGGTTTGGGGAGGCCAAGAGGCTTGAGTCTCGCATCTTGCTTCTCGTATCTCACTTCACAACCTTGGTCACGGTGCCGTCGGCGTTCACCACGATATTGATGCCCTGGAACGGCTTGTCGCTCACGCGGCCGTTGATGTCGATGTAGCGGACGGTGCCGTCGGTGGCACGCACGTCGCTGATGGCGGTCACAATCTCGCCACGGTCGACGATGCGCAGGCGCATCGGGGCTCCGCTGGGCTCGGACACGGGCAGGTAGCAGCGGTGGGCGGCCAGCGTGCCGG
>JAFYCU010000110.1 GCA_017545095.1 Muribaculaceae bacterium
ACAAAGGTACGAAAAACCTCGTTTTTTCACTGCATCATGACTTGACTTTTGGAACAGTCAAGGTTTGACGCTGCAAAGATAAAGTTATCCAAATTTTGCCCTTCCGGGCATGTAGAGCCGCATTATGCGGCTGATGGCAGAGTCAAGAAACAAAATGGTCAAGAATTTAGGAATTAAGGAATCATCGCAGTAGCTTGATGTGGCTGATGACAGAGTCATGTAGAGCACAGCCATTGTTCCACAGTTTTGATACACCTTCTCATTGGGGACAACTTCGCGATAGTTGCCTCGAAAAAAGCCGCCGCGACATCTCGTCGCAGCGGCTCCGTTGACATAGAAGCGTTTGCTTTTCCTGTAATGGTGGGTTCTAAGAGTTGAAAACCTAGAACCCTGTATAGTGAATCTCGATTACAGGCGCTTGAGTTGCACGGTGAAGTGGCGCATGAGCGGGGCTTCCCACTCGATGGCCACACCGCGCGTGATTTCGTTGCGGCGGTCATACACGTTCTTGAGTGCGGCGGCAATCACACGCATGTGGTTGTCGGTGTAGACGCGGCGCGCGATGCACAGGCGCAACAGGTCCAGACCGCCAAAGCGGTTCTCGCGCGTCTCGGGGTCGCGGTCGGCCAGAATGTAGCCAATCTCGCAGCCACGGATGCCGGCCTCCAGATAGAGCTCGCAGGTGAGCGTCTGAGCCGGGAACTCCTCCTTGGGCACGTTGCACAGCACCTTGTCGGCGTCGATGAACAACGCGTGGCCGCCCACGGGACGCTGATAGGGAATGCCGTACTCGTCAAGCAGGCTGGCAAGATACTGCACCTGATGGATGCGCGTCTCCAGCATGTCGAACTCGGTGTTCTCGTCCAGACCCTGTGCCAGGGCGTTGAGGTCGCGGCCGTTCATGCCGCCATAGGTGATGAAGCCCTCGAAGGGGATGCAGTAGAGCTTGGCGCCCTCATACCAGTCCTTGTTGTCGGTGGCGATAAAGCCGCCCATATTCACCACGCCGTCCTTCTTGGCACTCATGGTCATGGCATCGACGTGCGAATACATCTCGCGGGCAATCTCCTTGATGGTCTTGTCGGCATAGCCGGCCTCGCGGGTCTTGATAAAGTAGGCGTTCTCGGCAAAGCGCGCCGAGTCCATCACCACGGGCACGCCATACTTGTGGCACAGCTCGGCGGTCTCGCGGATGTTCTGCATCGACACAGGCTGTCCGCCCACAGTGTTGTTGGTGATGGTGAGCACCATAAAGGGCACGTTGCCCTTGTTCTCCTCGAGCACCTTCTCCAGCTTCTCGAGCGACACATTGCCCTTGAATGGCACCTCGAGCTGGGTGTCGCGGGCCTCGTCGCAGGTCACGTCGATGGCATGAGCCTTGCGGCTCTCGATGTGGCCCTTGGTGGTGTCGAAGTGGGCGTTGCCGGGAATCACGTTGCCCTCCTTCACCAGATAGGAGAAGAGCACGTTCTCGGCGGCACGGCCCTGATGGGTGGGGATCACATATTTGAAGCCGAAAATCTTCTGCACCATAGCCTCGAACTTGTAGAACGAGGTGGCTCCGGCGTAGCTCTCGTCGCCCAGCATGAGCTCGGCCCACTGGCGGTCGCTCATCGCGCCGGTGCCCGAGTCGGTGAGGCAGTCGATATACACCTGCTCGGCCTTGAGCATAAACACGTTGTAGTGAGCCTCTTTGAGCCATTGCTCGCGCTCGGCACGGGTGCTCTTGCGCAGCGGCTCAATCATCTTGATTTTCCACGCTTCGGCAAAGGGTAATTCCATATAGTACTTTAGTTTTAAAGAGTGTGTATTGCGAAAATTTTTTGCAAAAATAGTAATAATTATTTGAGTGTGCAATTGTGTAAATTTTTTTTATTACCTTTGCGACAACATATACATATATTTAACGATTATGAGGACATTGACCGCCCTATTGCTCATGATTTTTGTGAACGTGGCAGCGTTGTGCGGCGAGGCCGGCACCACCATCGTAGTCAAGCAGCTCACCGAGGCGCAGCGCGACCAGCTGCCCGAAAAGACACTCCAGCTCAAGCTGCAATGCTACACTCTGGGCAGCAGTCCGCTGGCTGCCGCGCTGGGAAAGCTTATCGACGAGGTGCGCTACGAGGACCTGGGTCACGTGGCCTTCGTGCTGAAAACAGCCGCCGACAGTGCCGGCCATCCCGCCATCGACATCACAGCATTGCAAGAGCTGAGTGGCGATGTGATGACCAAGCGCGCGTGGGGCGTCGTGGTGCGTGGCGGCCACTGCTTTGTGCTGCTCGATAAAGCTCCCGACAGTCCCTTTGTCAAGGCCAAGGGCAAGCACACCCTGGTGCAGGAGTACGAGTTTGTGGACGAGGTCATCGATTACGGCCCCACCCGCGTGAGCGCCACATGGTGCGACGGTGAGCTGCGCAAGCTCCTATATGTAATCAACGGCGAAGACCAGATAATGGATGATGGACAATTGATAATGGATAATCAATAATTACTATTGCTGTCCGGGGAAACAAGGTGGTCGCCTTCAGCGACGATTATCTGGCACGTTCCTTACCCCGCATGGCTCATTATCCACTCGCTGCACTCGTTCTAATGAGCCATACGGGGTTACTCAAATGCCAGCCTCTGGCTGAAAAACCTTCTGCAAACATAAGCCCCGATTATCCCATAACAACACTTAGCTATTTATTATCAGGTGATTGCGAATAGAGCGAGATGGTTTATCGGACAGCAATAATTCACTGTGAACTGAGTTTTGCTCATCATGTTTTTTTAGTCTAATCAACTACCTATACGGTTCGCCATAAACTCTCCACAGCCAAGCCGTCCTTTTCTCACAGGGCGAGGCGGAAGCCCAGGCTGTCGCCTCTCGACGATGGGGAGCCATAAAGGATGCGGCACGAGACGCGGCATTGCACCGGCTCGAAGCGCCAGCTGCCGCCTCGGCGTGTTTTGTAGGAGCCGGTGTCGGGGCCGGTGGGATTGGTGGCGGCGCTGCTGTTGTAGGCTTCATACCAGTCCTGGCACCATTCCATCACGTTGCCGCTCATGTCGTAAAGGTTCAGTTCGTTGGGGGCTTTGGTGCCCACCACATGCGTGCCATCGCCGGCATTGGCGCTATACCAGGCCACTTCGTCGAGGTCGTTGCTTCCGGCATACTGGAAATGATGGGATTTATTGCCGCCACGTGCGGCAAACTCCCATTCGGCCTCGGTGGGCAGGCGGAAATGCTCCCCGGTGATGGCGTTGAGTTTGGTGATGAACTCCTGGGCATCGTCCCAGGTGATGCATTCCACAGGAAGCTGCGGGTCGCCTTTGATGAAACTAGGGTTGCTTCCCATCACAGCCTGCCACAGTGCTTGCGTCACCTCGGTTTGCCCAATGCGGTAATCCGACAAGGTCACTTGGTGGATGGGGAGTTCATCGGTGTAATATCTCCTTTGTTCATCAGTAGCCCCCATGGTGAACGTTCCGCCTTCGACCGACACCATCACAAATGCCACGCCGTTCACCACATATTTGCTGGCAACAGCCACACCGATGTCGGTTCGCTCGCCCGTCGTAGCATCGGTGACGGTGATGGTGGCATAACCGGCCCCGACGGCGTTGATCACGACCTGGTGATTGGAACCGTTTTTGATTTTGGCCGTCGCCACGTTGTTGTTGCTTGAGTGCACTTGATAGTTTCCGCTGCCGCGCTCAATGGTTACGTTGGCACTTTCGCCGGTGTTGAGGTTCACGTGCGTGGTCGACAATTTCATCACCGATGCGGCGAGGCGCATGCCCAGGATATAGTCGTGCCAATAAAAGTAGGAGTCAAAGCAGAGGTCGCGGCTCGACGTGCGGCAGTATTGCTCGCGGTCGTACCAGCTGCCGCCGCGATGCACGCGATGTGTGCCGGTTGCGGGGCCGGTGGGATTGATTTGCGGGTCGGTGTCGTAATCGCCATACCAGTCGCCGCACCACTCCCACACGTTGCCGCTCATGTCGTAGAGGCCAAGCTCGTTGGGCGCGGTGGTGGCCACCGTGTGCGTGCCGTTGTTGGAGTCGCTACCGCTCATATAGGCATTGCCCCAATACCAAGCCACATCGTAGATGCTGTTTCCGCCGGCATATTTATATCCCTTGCTTTTCACACCGCCACGTGCGGCATATTCCCACTCGGCCTCGGTGGGCAGACGGAAGTTTTCGCCCGTGAGGGCATTGAGCTTGGCGATAAACGATTGGCAGTCGTCCCATCCCACGCACTCCACCGGGTGCTTGGGATTGGCGGCGTAGTCTTCGCGTGGACTGAAATAGCTGGGATTGCTGCCCATCACGGCTTCCCACAGTTCCTGCGTCACCTCGGTCTCGCCAATGTAGTAGTCGCTCAACGTCACCTCGTGCACCGGTGTCTCATCTTCGGCAAAATAAAACCCTTGCTCGGCTGTTGAACCCATCAGGAACGTGCCTCCCTTCACTTTGGCCATTTTAAACGAAATGCCGCCTACGGTATGGGTCTTGAACTCGGTTTTGTGTGCGCTGCTCTTGCCCACCATGATGTTGATGATGGTGTTCAGGTCGTCGATGTCGATGTCGCCGTCGTGGTTGCTGTCGGCGTTGGCCAATTGGCGCTCGCTGAGCTGGCCTTTCTTCACCATGTGGTTGATGACCAGGTTCACATCGTCGATGTCGTAGGTGCCGTCGCAGTTCACGTCGGCCAGCATCACCGGGTAGGGGGTGGTGCCGGTGTTGCTGTAGTCGGGTTTAATGCCTATCAATGCCGACTGGCTTCCGTTGTAGCCTTCATCGGCGGTGCCATAGGGATTGAAAAGTCCCAACAGAAAATTCCCGTCGCAATATCCTCCCCATCCCCAATTGATGTGGAAATAACCTTCGTTGTTGCATCCGTCGATGATAAAGGCATGACCGGCCGATGACGAACGGCCAGAATACAGGATGGGTCGGTTCTCGGCAAGCTCATTCACGAGCAATGCTTTCCACTCATCATCGGAGTAATCGTAGGCATCCTCATAGCGCATCGACTTGTCGTAGCGGAAGAAATGAGTCATCGCTCGCATTGCCGTGCCAACACTTCCGCTGCTGCCGACCTGGCTTGACCCATAAACCACGTTAATGGCTATGCCCACATGGCTCATCAGCTGCGCCACAGCATCTTGCTGCGCCTGGGTGGCCAGCACACGGCCGGTGCCGCTGTTTCGGCAGTACACATTTCCATCACTGCGATAATCATAGTCGTCCATCATCTGCTCCCAGTCATAGATGGTTGAGCCAAAGTCGGCTCTTAATGTGATGGGATCTGATTTTGTCTGGCTGTCATAATACACAGGGTAGGTGTAGCTGTTGAAGCAATCACCCTTGTGTGGCCAATTGTAGTATTTCATGATTTGCGCCGTGGCTGTGGGCACACAGCCGGTGCAAGCATGGTTGCCGTAAAAGAAATTGCTGAATTCTTCAGGAATCGCGGGACACATATTGTTGTATGGAACATCTTGGTTCCATGTGGTGGTGAGCAGCGGCTCCACATTCTTGTCCAGGTTGGTTGCTTTGCGAGGCTTGGTTTCGGGGTGGTCGCGCAGCCATTGCAGCTGGTGCTGGTATTCGCCGAGCCACCAGCGTGCGTTATCGGGCAGCTGCGCGGGGTTGAATGAGCCGTGGTCGCTGTAGCCCCACACGGCGGGTGCCTGGTCGTCACCGCCCACAATCACGAAGCCGCCGTCGGTCCCGAGGTTGAACACATAGTAATCACTCTCGCCACGGGCCGAGGTGGCCGTGTGGGCCAGCTGCAACGCGCCTGGCCGGCCGGGCGCTTTCTGTATCGCGCTGCGGGTGATGAATTGCTGAGCCACAGCACGCGCATCGTCGGCGGTGATGCTGGTTGCGCTCATCGTGAGCGAGCAAAACGTTGCAATCAGCAACGATAAGGTCGGGTATTTCATGTCTTTTAGGTTTAGTTGTTATGGTTGCTAAGTTTCTTCGTTCCGCTTCGCTTCACCACGGTTTGGCCATCGAAGCAGCGTGTGAAAGACCTTGCAAAATTACTGAGATTTTTTTATTATGCCAAACTGAGACACCTTTTAAGAGGCTTGCACTAATGTTGCGCTGCTCGCGAAATCAGGCTTCGCCTCGGAAAACCGCAAATAATTTGCATTTTCGCTCGGCTTGCACTAATGTTGCGTTGCGCGCGAAATCAGGCTTCGCCTCGGCAATGGCAAGCCAACGGCAAATCAAAATGAATTTTGTTTGCAGTTTTCTTGCCATTGCGCTCAACTTGCACTAATTTTGCAGCGTGAAATACCTTTTAATAACATTATAACTCATTATTTATGGAAAGAGACCAAGTCTTATTCAACATCATTGAGAAGGAGCATCAGCGCCAATTGCATGGTATTGAGCTTATTGCGAGCGAGAACTTTGTGAGTGAGCAGGTGATGCAAGCCATGGGCAGCTGCCTGACCAACAAATATGCTGAGGGTTACCCCGGCCACCGCTATTATGGCGGTTGCCAGTGCGTGGACGAGGCCGAGAATCTGGCCATCGACCGCATCAAGCAGCTCTTTGGTGCCGAGTATGCCAATGTGCAGCCCCACTCGGGTGCTCAGGCCAACATGGCCGTGTTTATGGCCTGCCTCAAGCCTGGCGACAAGTTCATGGGTCTGAACCTGGCCCACGGCGGTCACCTGAGCCACGGCAGCCCGGTGAACTTCTCGGGACTGGTGTTCCAGCAGTGCGAATATAACGTGCGTCCCGACACCAACGAGGTGGACTACGACATGATGGAGGAAGTGGCCCTGCGTGAGCATCCGAAGCTCATCGTGGGTGGCGCCAGCGCCTACAGCCGCGAGTGGGACTATGCCCGCATGCGTGCCATCGCCGACAAGGTGGGCGCTCTGCTGATGATCGACATGGCTCATCCCGCCGGACTCATCGCTGCCGGACTGCTCAACAACCCGCTGCAGTATGCCCACATCGTCACCAGCACCACCCACAAAACGCTGCGTGGCCCGCGTGGCGGCATCATCCTGCTGGGCAAGGACTTCGACAACCCCTGGGGCAAGGCCACCAAGAAGGGCGTGATTCGCAAGATGTCGTCGCTGCTCGACTCGGCCGTGTTCCCCGGTGTGCAGGGTGGCCCGCTCGAGCACGTGATTGCCGCCAAGGCAGTGGCCTTTGGCGAGGCGCTCACCCCGGGATTCAAGGACTATCAGGTGCAGGTGAAGAAGAATGCCCAGGCTCTGGCTCAGGCTCTGGTCGACAAGGGTTACAAGATTTGCACCGGCGGCACCGACAACCACAGCATGCTGGTGGATCTGCGCACCAAGTTCCCCGAGCTCACCGGCAAGGTGGCCGAGGCTGCTCTGGTGGCTGCCGACATCACCGCCAACAAGAACATGGTGCCCTTCGACGATCGGTCGGCCTTCCAGACCAGCGGTCTGCGTCTGGGCACACCGGCCATCACCACGCGTGGTGCCAAGGAGCCGCTCATGGGCGAGATTGCCGAACTCATCGACACCGTGCTGCACGCTCCCGAAGACGAGCAGGTGATTGCCACCGTGCGCGCCAAGGTGAACGACATCATGAAGGATTACCCGATGTTTGCTTGGTAAGATTCAACCATCCAACCTATTAGCTGTGGAGGGGGGAGTGGCCATCCTGCCGCCACCCTCCACGGCTTTTCTCTCCAAGGCCGGGCTACAGTCGCCCATAGCCGTGAAAAAGGATACACGTAACCGATTTCGAGGTGCTACAAGAGCGGCCTGGTGAGGCCCACAAAAAAACGCTGGCGAGAATTTTCACAAATTCGCACCAGCCCAATTTAGAGTATGAGAAAATTTACTTTATTTTGCCTATCTTCTATTTGACGATGCAAAGGTAATACTTTTCTGCAAAACAGCAAAATTTTTCGATAGTTTTTTTAAGTTTTTCGGCAAAAACTTTCAGATTGGCATGGCGAGGTGCTGTGGGTGTTATCAAAAGCATGAAAAGGGAGATGTGCATTTTGCATGAATGCTGTGATTGAGATGTAGAAATGGGGTGAGATGCTAGGCATATTACTATCAAGGGGCGAAAAATGGGCTCGCCATATACTGAAATAGGTAGTTTTGAGCTACATAGCGCATTTTTGTGCTTGAAATATTTGGAATTATTTCGTTGAATGAACTACATTTGCAATCCGAAAATTCAAGAAACTATATCTGCACCCAAATTTTACCATATGAGCAACCCCAAAATTGAACTCACGCCGAGAGAACTTGAGGTATTGAATATGCTCTCCTTGGGCTTTAGCAGCAAGGAAGTTGCCGAAAGATTATACATATCGACGAATACGGTTGAGTATCATCGAAAGCAATTGTTGCGCAAGACCAACTCTCGAAATGCGGCCGAGCTGATAGGCAACGCATTCCGTATGCATCTGCTACCGCTCGATGTTGATTAAATGTTGATTTACACACGCGACACAATGCGCGGTTGTGTGGTTTTTTGATTTCACACTTGGCCTCTTGCTTCAATCCCTGATTGGCAAGAGGCCAAATATTTTTTATTTCCCTGTCATGCCTGTTGATAGCGAAGTGGTGCGGCGTAGGAGGGGGGTGGTGAGTCGGTGTTTTCCCGGGCGATAGGTGATGGCTTGGTTGGGGCAGGCCGCTGCGCAGTTGAGGCACATCACGCATCGGTTGTGGTCGATGGTGTGGTGCACGGCACTCACGCAGCTGGCTTTGCACTCGCGCTCGCAGGCACCGCAAGCCACGCACAGGTCGGGGTTGATGTCAAGCTGCATGAGCGAGTATTGGCTCACGGCCCCCAGTGCTGTGCCCACGGGGCAGATGGTGTTGCAGAATGTGCGTCCGCTGCGCCAAGCCATCCACATCACGCCTGCGGTCACAATCACGCCTCCGATGAAAGCGCCCGTGAGCAGGAACGGCCACCAGGGCGTTTCGGTGGTGCAACCGCGCAGGGCAAGATTCACATTATTATATAAGGTGTAGGGGTCGCACAGCAGGCCAATGCGGGGATAGGCGCTTGTGCCGTTGTCGCCCGTGATGCTCACCACCAGGATCAGCATGGTGATGACGCGCAGCCGCCAGTTGCCATATTCATAGCGGTAGAATCCGTGTCCGCGATGCAGCACACGCTTTGAAAGCCAGGCCACCGCGTCTTGCAAGGTGCCAATCGGGCAGGCTGTAGAGCAATACACGCGGCCGAGCAGCAGCGTCACCGCCAGCCACACCGACAGGGTACCCAGCGCTATCTGCGCCAAGTGGATAGTGAGCAGGTAGGAGTGGTGCATGTCGCTCCCTAACCAAATGAGCGCGGTGGTGAGTGTCAACACCGCCACGCTCAATGCTATGCGAATCCTCCGCAGGAGCTTCATCAGTATCAGGGCTTTAGGCTATAGGTGATGGTGCCGATGCCTTCGGTGGTGCGGCCTTTAGGCACCGAGAAACGGCATCTTAGTGCTGCGGCTTCGCATCGGCGGCGCAGGGCCACGTCGCTCCACGCGGCTCCGCTGCCACTCACGGCATGAGCGGCTTTGACTTGACCGTTCGGAGCCACATTCACCTTTACAACTACCGAGCCGTAGTGCTGGCTGTGCGTTGTTTCCCAGTGCGCGAGGGTGTATCCTTCCAGTCCGCCAATGCTGGGTTTTCCGCTCACGGCTCCCTTGTCGCTGTTGCCATCGGGGCTGCCTTGCTTGCCGGAGCCCTTGCCCGATGACTTGCCGAAGGCGTCTTTCACGCGGTCGGTCTTGGGGGTGGCATTATCACTGCGTTTCGTGTTGGGCTGCTTTTCGGTGGGCTTGGGCGTGCTCTCCTCGGCGCGCTTCACCTTGGGCTGCTTCTCGGTTGGTTTGGGGGTCTCGACGGCGGGACCGGTTTTCTTGGGCTTTTCCTCTTTGGGTTTTTCCTTCACCTTCATGGGCGAGGGTTCCTTGGCCGTCACCGGTTCCGGGGCCTGCTTAGCGGGTTCGCCGGCATCCTCAAGGTCGTCGCCGGCCACATTGGGCTCTGGCTCCATCTTCTCGGCCGTGTCGGGCTGCGGTTCATCCATCTGCTCGCTCTCGGCGGGTTCGGGTGTGTTGCCCAGCATCACATATTCACCGCCGAAAAGGATGCTGTCCTGCTTGAGCTCGACTTGTGTGGGCTCGTCGGGCGGCCACTCGTAGTGCAGTCCGCACGACACCATCAGGCCGAGCGTGAGCAGAAGAATGATCAAGGTGATCACCGATGCCGCTATTTGATTTTTGCGTTCGCTGTCCATAGTGCTGAGGTTGAGTGCTATGATGCTTAGGGTGTGACAGGATTCGATGTTGCAGGCTCGGCCGGTTGCTCGGTTGCCGTGGTAAGGGGCTGTGAAGCGGGTTTGGTGGCAAGCACGATTTTCACACCAGCCTGCGACCCCTTGCTGAGGATTTCCACAATAGTGCCATAGGGCACCACCTCGTCGGCATAGAGTGCCACAAACTCGTCGGGATTGGCGGCTTTGAGGGCGGCCATGAACCCCTCGAGCTGTTCAACGGGCAGCGGGGTGAGCTCGCCCTGCGAGTTGCCGTCGTCCTGGGTGGTGAACATGTTCATATCTTTGTCGATGTAGATGCGTGTGGTGGGCTTGAGGGCCGTTTGCTGGCTGCTTTGGGGCAGGTTCACTTCGAGGGCCGACGGGAAGACGAACGTAGAGGTGACCATGAAGAAGATGAGCAGCAGAAAGATGACGTCGGTCATCGAGGCCATGCTGAACATCGACAACGTTTGATGTTGTCTCTTGAGTGCCATAGTGGTCGCTGTTTTATTTTGCGGGTTCGTTGAGCAGGTCCATGAATTCCATGGTCTTGCCCTCGAGCTTGTTCATGACTTTGTTGACACGCGAGGTGAGGTAGTTGTAGGCAAACAGGGCGATGATACCTACAATCAGACCGGCCACGGTGGTTACCAGGGCTTGGTAGATGCCGCTGGCCAGAATGGTGACGTTGCTCTGGCTGCCTGCGCTGGCGAGTTGGAAGAATGCCTGCACCATACCGGTGACCGTGCCCAAGAAACCTATCATGGGAGCGCCGGCAGCCGTGGTGGCCAGCCAGGTGAAGCCTTTCTCGAGTTTGGCAATCTCCATGTTGCCCACATTTTCCACGGTGACAAGCACATCGTTCATGGGTCGTCCGATGCGGCTCACACCCTTCTCAATCATGCGGGCGTAGGGGGCTTTGGTCTCATGGCACAGGGCCATGGCGTTGTCGATTTCTCCATTGTGGATGAAGTTTTTGATTTTTTCCATAAAGGCAGCATCGGTGCGCGAGGCACTGCTGATGGCCATCAGTCGCTCGAAGAAGATGTAGATGCTGACCAGGGCCAACAGAGCCAGGGGAATCATGAGCCATCCACCAGCCATGGTGAGATCCCACACCGAGAGGTCTTTCACAATGGGTTCGGCAGCCGTTGCTGCAGGGGTGGCTGCTGCGGCTGCAGGTGTGGTGGCTGCGGCGGCAACTTGCGCTGCCGTGTCGGCAATTTGTTGTGTGGCACTGTCGGCCACACTGCCCACTTGGGCAAGAATGAGATTGAGAGGTGTCATATTGTATTTACGTGTTAAGTTTCAATTTTTTCGAGTGTGATGATGTTTTGAAGCTATGGCGCTTGTCACCGCCAGTGGCCCAATGCCTACTGTAAGGCTTGCTTGTAGGCCTTGATGGTGGCCTCGAGACCCATGTAGAGGGCGTCGGCAATGAGCTGGTGACCTATCGACACTTCGTTGAGCTGTGGGATGTGTCGATGGAAGTAGGGCAGGTTGTCCAGACTCAGGTCGTGTCCTGCATTCAGTCCCAGTCCCACTTGGTGTGCCACCTGAGCAGCGGCTACGTAAGGGGCGATGGCGCGTTCGGGGTTGTTGGGAAAGTCGTGGGCATAGGGACCGGTGTACAGCTCCACGCGGTCGGTGCCGGTGCGTGCGGCCTGGCGGATGTTGTCGAGGTCGGTGTCCACAAAGATGCTCACTCTGATGCCGGCTTCGTGCAGGCGGTCGACCACCGATGTGAGGAACTCAAGATGAGGCTCCACATCCCATCCTGCCGATGAGGTGAGGGCGTCGGGGGCATCGGGGACGAGGGTGACCTGAGTGGGCTTGGCCAAGAGCACCAGCTCCATGAAATCGTCGCTGGGGTAGCCCTCGATGTTGAACTCGGTGCGAACGAGCGGACGCAGGTTAAACACATCGCTGCGACGGATGTGGCGCTCGTCGGGACGCGGATGCACGGTGATGCCGTCGGCTCCGAAGCGCTCGCAGTCGGTGGCCACGGTCTCCACGCATGGCACATTGCCGCCACGCGCATTGCGCAACGTGGCAATTTTATTGACATTTACACTCAGGTTGGTCATCAATTCAAATAATTTATCGTCGTTATACTAACGTGGATTGCGCTTTTTATTGTACTTTTGCAAGTGGAAATCTTGTGGGCAATCTCACATAGCGAGCAAAGTTAGTGTGATTTCCTGAGATAGAAAAACAAATAATTGCAAAAAAGGTCGTTTTCGGCCATTTTAGCGTCTAAAAAAGAGTCGAGACTATGAAAGTAGCCGTTTTTGGCAATGAATATCAGCCCGAGCACGTTGGCAACATCGCCGTTTTGTTGCAGATGCTTGTTGACCATGGAGTGGAATTGTGTGTGGAGAATGTGTTTGTCGACTTTCTGCGTCGTGTCGGCATTCCGCAGTCGGTGCGCATGGTGGCGTTTGCCCGCATGGAGGTGCCCGAAGGGGTGGATTTGGTGCTGAGCATGGGTGGCGATGGCACGTTCCTGTCCACGGTGATGTGGGTTGCCGAGCGTGAGCTGCCCATAGTGGGCATCAACACCGGCCATTTGGGCTATCTCACGGCCTATCGTCTCGACGAGGCCTCGGCAGCGGTACCGGGGCTGCTTGCCGGCGACTACGATGTGGAAACGCGCACGATGCTTGAGGTGCGAAGCCACGAGGTGCACATCGAGCATCCGTATGCCTTGAACGATGTGGCCATCTTGCGCCACGACACATCGGCAATGCTCGAGATGGAAACGCTGCTGAGCGGTGTGCCGCTCACCACCTACAAAGGCGATGGCTTGATTGTGAGCACCCCGACAGGGTCAACGGCCTATAACCTGAGTGCTGGAGGGCCGATTATCGCGCCGCATGCGCAATGCCTGGTGCTCTCGCCGCTGTCGCCGCACTCGCTCACCATGCGCCCGCTCGTGGTGCCCGACGAGGCCGTGGTGACCGTCACCACGCGTTCACGCGCAGGGCATTACCAGGTGAGCGTGGATGGTGAGGTGTTTGTGTGTCCCACCACCAGCCAGTTCACCATTCGCAAGGCCCCGTTCAGTGCGCAGGTGGTGCAGCCGCGTGGACGCAATTTCGCTGCCACCCTGCGCCAGAAACTGCACTGGGGGTTCTGAACAGGAGAAAAGAGAAATAATAGAATTCTAGATGGTCTAGAAATTATAGGAAAATCATGGTAGTGATGAAAAGGTTATTGTTCACTTTATTGAGCCTGTGGCTCACGGTGTTGGCTGCCGAGGCTCAGGTGGGCGACTTGCCGCGTTCCACCCCTGCCGAGCAAGGCATTGAGCCGCAGGCGGTGACCCGGTTTTTCGAGGCGTTGATGGCTGTCCCGGTCACCGACATCCATCATGTGATGATTGCGCGTCATGGCCATGTGGTGGCAGAACTGCATCCCGCCCCTTTCCGTGCGAGCGATGGTCACACGCTCTACTCGGCCAGCAAGACGTTTGCCTCGATGGCTGTGGGTATTGCTGTGGGGGAGAACCGCCTGCGGCTCACCGACCGCGTGGCCGCTTTCTTTCCCGAACGGCTGCCCGACACCATCTCGTCGTGGCTGGCGCAGATGACGGTGGCCGACCTGCTCACCATGCGTAGCGGCATCACTCCCGACTGGGTTATGCGAAACAGCGAGGCCGACTGGGTGCGGTCGTGGCTGGCCAAGCGTGTGGGTGATGAGCCAGGCACCCGTTTCCAATACGACTCGATGTGCACCTTCATGCTATCGGCCATCGTGCAGCGGGTGACCGGGCGCACGATGCTCGATTATTTGAAGGAGCAACTTTTTGCGCCCATGCATGTGACCGAAGTGGGGTGGGAGCAGAGTCCCGATGGCATCAACACTGGCGGCTGGGGGCTGCATCTGCAAGCCGAGTCGCAGCTCAAGCTGGGCATTCTGCTATTGAATGGCGGTGAGTGGCAGGGCCGGCAGCTCGTGCCTGCCGAGTGGGTGGCCGAAGCCGTCACGCCACGTGCCGACCTTCATCCCGGTGATGCGCCCACCGAGGGCAATCAGGGCTATGGCTACCAGATTTGGCGCAGCAAGTGGCCAGGGAGTTTTCGTGCCGATGGAGCCATGGGGCAGTATATCGTGTGTGTGCCCGAAGCCGATCTGGTGGTGGTGATCAATCAGGCCAGCGGGCGTGGACATGATGTGCTGGGTTGCATTTGGAATCACCTCATGCCAGGGGTGACCGATGCCATCGTTGCACCACAGCCCAAGCAACAGCGGCAGTTGGAACGATTGTGTGCTACTGCCAAGCTGCCAATGGCGGTGAAGCGCAGCAAGAAACTGCCCTTTGCTGGTTCGGTAGTTGTCGAAGACAACAACTTGGGCATCAAGTCTGTTCGCCTGGAAGGCGATACAATTACCATCGCCTATGCCGATGGCCATGTCGAGCCGATGGCTTTGGGGCGCGACAGTTGGCACTACACGCAGCTGCAAGGTTATCCGCCATATTCAATCAAAGCCCTGAATCGTTTCGGTGGTCTCGACAAGCCGTTCCATGTGGCCACGCGCTGCGGATGGTCGTCGGGCAAAGTGTGGACTGTGAGTTTGCAATATGTGGACTGGATCAACGGCATCACGCTCGCCTTCGACACCGTTGCCAGCACCGTCACCATCACCGACAACTGCGACCGTGCGCACCCGCAGACGGTGGCATTTCGTTTCGATTAATGGCTTGAAAATCTGCCCATGCCTCAGCTATTGGATTTGGCGCAGGTCAAGCGCCGCTATTTGGCTTATTTGAAGGTGGAGCGAGTGCTTTCGCCCAACACCGCCACAGCCTATGCCGACGATGTGGACAAGCTCACGCGTTACTTGGCCGCTGCCGGCGTGGGGGTCGAGCAAGCCACGCACAACGATTTGGAGCAGTTTGTGTGCACACTGCACGATGTGGGCATCCAGCCGCGTTCGCAGGCGCGCATCATCAGCGGCGTGAAGAGTTTCTATCGATTCCTGAAACTGGAGGGGTATATCGAAGTCAATCCCTCGCGATTGTTGCAGGCACCGCGGTTGGGCCGGCATTTGCCCGAAGTGCTCACGGTGGAGGAGATTGACACGATGATTGCCTGCATCGACATGAGCAAGCCCGAGGGTCAGCGCAATCGAGCCATTATCGAGACGCTCTATGGCTGCGGACTGCGCGTGAGCAAGTTGGTGGGACTGAAGATGTCGCAGGTTTTTGCCGACGATGAGTTTGTGATCGTCGAGGGCAAGGGCAGCAAGCAGCGTGCCGTGCCCATCTCGCCCGTGGCGCTGGAGCAAATCGCCCTCTATGTGGAGCAAACGCGCAGCCATCAGGTGGTGAAGCGCGGCAGCGAAGACATTCTGTTTCTCAACCGTCGTGGTGCGATGCTCACCCGTGTAATGGTGTTTTACATCATCAAGGAGCTGGCGGCATTGGCTGGTGTGCGCAAGACGGTGAGTCCGCACACCCTGCGCCACTCGTTTGCCACCCACCTGCTCGAAGGCGGAGCCAACTTGCGTGCCATCCAGCAAATGCTTGGACACGAAAGCATTGCCACCACCGAAATCTATGTCCACATCGACCGCTCGCATCTGCGGCAGGAAATCCTCGACCATCACCCGCGCAACCGGCGAACTGGCTGATGAACGACAAAAAAATGAAAATGCTTGTAATAAATAGACCTCAACTTACATCTAAGGTACAAAAAAGCGAGAAATGAAAAATCAACAAGAAGAACTTTTCGCCCGTTTGGTTCGGGAGCACAAAAGCACCATCTACACGGTGTGCTACATGTTCTCGAACGATGAAGACGAGGTGAACGACCTCTTTCAAGAAACGCTCATCAACGTGTGGAAAGGCATGGATGGCTTTCGCGAGGAGAGCAAGTTCAGCACTTGGGTCTATCGCGTGGCGCTGAACACCTGCTTGATGCAGGAACGCAAAAAGAAGCGCGAGGGCGAGAAAGTGCCCCTTTCGATGAGTGTCAACCTGTTTGAGGACAGCGATGACGCGAAAATCAAGCAGGTACGCCAGCTCCATGAGCGCATCGGGCGACTGGGACTCGTCGACCGAGCACTGGTGATGCTGTGGCTCGAAGGTATGAGCTACGACGAGATTGGATCAATCATGGGTATCACCACACAGAACGTGGCCGTGAAGCTTTTCAGAATCAAAGAACAATTGAAAAAGATGTAAGTTATGGAAGACATGAATTATCCGGAGATGCAGGAGATGCGCGACCAGATGGCTTTGCTCAGGGAGCATCTCGACCAACAGGAAATCGTGAGCGACCGGCTGCTGCGCGAAACCATGAAGATGAAGACCAAAGACATCAAATATACGAAGAACATGGTGTTTGGAGCCGCTGTCTTTTGCATGATCATCTACCCGCTGTCCACATTTTCCAATATGTGGAGTTGGCCCTTTGCATTGGGCACTTGTGCCATGATGATGTTTTGCGTGTTGGCAACCTATTATATACACAAGCCGGTGGAGAAGCTGAACTTGATGACGGCCGACCTGGCTACCGTGGCACAGGTGATGGCACGATTCAAAAAGCAGTACGACAACTGGCTGCATTATGTCACCCCCGCGCTCATCATCCCCTGGCTTGCCTGGGCTTGTTACGAAGTGGCTTGGAAACACGCTCCCGAGGGGAGCAATCCCTGGGTGCTTGTCGTGGCACTGATAGTGGGTGCTTGTCTGGGTGGACTCATCGGCTACCGTTACCATCGCAAGGCCGTGAATGCCGCGCAGAGCGTGTTGGAACAAATCCAGGAACAGTAGGCATTGATCAGTAAAAATAGTAACCTATGAATCAAAAGTTTTGCCAAAGCTGCGGTATGCCGTTGAGCAACGATGCGCTCGGCACCAATGCCGATGGAAGCAAGAGCGAGGACTACTGCGTCTATTGCTATAAAGACGGCACGTTCACAGGCGACTTCACGATGGACGAAATGGTGGAGTTCTGTGCGCAGTTTGTGGATGAGTACAACAAAAACACAGGGCAGAACCTCAGCCGCGAAGAATACAAAGCGGTGCTCCGCCAGTATTACCCCACGCTCAAGCGTTGGCAGCAACCGGCGCAGCCGCTGTCCGAAGCCGAATCGCGTATCAAGCAACAGCTCATCGAGGAAGTGAATGCGCTCAACATTAGCGGTATGCCCAAAATCGGCAACCTGTTTGTGCTGCAAGGCTCATTCATCAACGAAACGTACCACATCAACGGCAACAGTGTGAAACTGCTCAACGACAAGGCCACCTACTGGGGGAATCAGGTGGAACGGCCCGACGATGCTGGCCGCTGCTTTGGCATTGCCTGCGACGAGCATTACATCCTTGTGAGCGAATATGGCAAGGATGGTGCCGATGCCGCAATTTTGATGCTGAAACGCCGATGATGGAGACCTTGCGAATCATCTTGCGCCCATGGCGCGACAGTGATGCCGAGGCACTCTTCAAATATGCCTCCGACCCTGATGTGGGAACGCGAGCAGGATGGCCGCCCCACCAAAGCGTGGAGGAGAGCCTCGGAATCATCCGCACCTTGTTCCTCAACGACACCACGTGGGCCATAGAACTCAAAGCAACAGGCGAGCCTATCGGAGCCATCGGCTATGGTTCCTCGTGCGAATGCCGCCTGCCGGCGCGTGAAAATGAACCCATTGTGGGCTACTGGGTGGCCAAACCCTATTGGAATCAAGGTATCTGCACCGAGGCATTAGCCCTGATGGTTGAACACATCCGTCAGGTCACCCACATTCCATCGCTCATCAGCGGCCACTTCATCGACAATCCCGCTTCGGGGCGCGTGATGGAGAAATGTGGCTTTGTTGCCACCGGTGAGACGGTTGTTGACGACAGCCAGTATCAGGGAGCCAACCGCCCCATTCGTGTGCTGAGGCTGGAACTGTGAGCAAGAGGTATAGAAAATGACAGAAGCATGAAGAAATTCAAGTGGGAATACATCACCAATAAGAAGAAGCGTGCCGCGTGGTGGCGCGCCTTTCGCATGTGGCAGCACCGTTCGCCCGAACTGGCACCTATCTCCATCGCCAAGCAGGAGTGTGCATCGTGTGGCACAGCATTTTGTGGCAACTATTGTCCACGTTGCGGGCAGGCCGCTGGGGTGGGGCGGTTCTCCTTCAAGAAGGCGTTTCTGCTTTTCATTGATGTGTGGGGAATGGGCAACCGCAGCATGTTCCGCAGCATGCGTGACTTGTTGCTGCGTCCGGGATATATGATCCGCGACTACATCAGCGGCAGGCAGTCGGCCTATTTCCCACCATTCAAGATGTTCTTCGTGTTGGCTGCCATAGCCTTGATTGTTGAACACGGGTTTGATTTGGGCGTCAGCGAAAAGGTTGCTCAGTCGCAAGAGGTGCAAGTGGAGATGGTGCAGGACGAGTCGCCACAGCAGGAAACTGAGGACGAAGAGAAGGATGAACCCAACAAAGAAATCTATCTCGACGGGGTGAAGACCGCCAAGATGATGCAAAGGCTCAAGGACAAGAACCCAGCCATCGTTGCGCTCCTCACGCTGTTGCTGTTTTCCTGGCCGTTGTTCTTCTTCCTGCGCAAGTCGCCCACGATTCCCGACCTGCGCTATTCGGAGTTTGTTGTGGCGCTGGTCTACACGTCCAACTGCTTCAGTATCATCTCCATTGCCGGAAACCTGCTGAATTCCAGCATCATCAAACTAATCGCGTTCATCATGGTGTTCGTGACACTCAGGCAGTTTTCGGGATATTCCAAAGTCCGCTTATTAGGCTATATCATACTGACCATCCTCATTTCGGGAATGGTGTTTGCCGCTGTGGTTGGCTTAGGGCTTTGGATAGCCTACAAAACGGTGTGGAGCTAACCCCGCTCTCATAGCGGACGCAGCGTGATGGCATAGCCACCGCCGGCGGCACTGTGCAAGCGCAGCGTGGTTTTGGCATCCACTTTCTTCTTGGTGATGGTGTAGGTCGAGGGGTTGGTGCGGTAGTCGGTGTCGGGTGCATCGGCATAGATAGTGGCCTCGTATTTCCTTCCCTTGTCGAGGAAGTCCAGCTCGATGACCGAGTTGAAGGCCTGCTTGCCAGTCACGTTGCCCACAAACCAAGTGTCGCTGCCCTTCGCCTTGCGGGCGATGGTCAGATATTCCATCGGTTCGGCCTCGAGATACACCGAGCGGTCCCAGTCTACAGCTACATCCTTGATGAACTGGAGAGCATCTAGGTGCTTCTCGTAGTGCTGTGGTAGGTCGGCAGCCATTTGCAGCGGGCTGTAGAGGGTGACATAGAGTGCGAGCTGTCCGCACAGCGTGGAGAGCACGTGGGAATGGTTGTCGGGCGAGAACGTGCTCATGTCCATCTCGAAAATGCCTGGGGTGTAGTCCATGGGACCACCTTGCAGGCGGGTGAACGGCAGGATGGCTGTGTGGCCAGGCTGTATGCCGGCGAAAGCTTGGTATTCGGTGCCACGTGCGCTTTCGTTGCCAATCATGTTGGGCCATGTGCGGCACAGACCGGTGGGGCGCACGGCTTCGTGAGCGTTGACCATGATGTGGTGTTTGGCGGCCTGCTGGATGGCATATTGGTAGTGGTTGATCATCCACTGGCCGTAGTGATGCTCGCCACGCGGGATGATGTTGCCCACATAGCCGCTCTTCACCGAGTTGTAGCCATATTGGTTCATCAAGTTGTAGGCGGCCTCGAGGTGTCGTTCATAGTTGCGCACGCTCGACGAGGTCTCGTGATGCATCATCAGTCGCACGCCACGGCTGTGGGCGTAGTCGTTCAGTGCCTGGATGTCGAAGTCGGGGTAGGGGGTCAAGAAGTCGAACACATAGTCTTTGGTGTTGCCGAACCAGTCCTCCCAGCCCTCGTTCCAGCCTTCGACAAGCACCTGGTCGAAGCCGTGCTCGGCGGCGAAGTCGATGTAGCGGCGCACGTTGGCGTTGTTGGCGCAGTGCTTGCCGTTGGGTCGGGTGTGGGTGTAGTCGGTCTCGCCCAACTTCACGCTGTAGACATCGTCGGTGTAGGCCCACGAGCCGGCGCCGCTGATCATCTCCCACCACACGCCCACATATTTCACGGGCTTGATCCACGAGGTGTCCTCAATCTTGCATGGTTCGTTCAAGTTCAGAATCAGCCTTGATGCCAGTACCTTACGAGCATCATCGGTGACCATGATGGTGCGCCAGGGTGTGTGGCAGGGCGACTGCATGTAGCCTTTCTTGCCGGCGTAGTCGGGGGTGAGCCACGAGGTGAACACCATGCGGCGGTCGTCCAGGTTCAGGCTCATGCAGGGGTAATCGACCAGGGCCGCCTCGTGCAGGTTGAGGTAGATGCCGTCGTCGGTGCGCAGCAGCAGCGAGGTTTGCACGCCCGTTTCGCTGAACTGGGTTTGCGATGAGTTGTGGGAAATGGCACCATGAAACAGCTGTCGGATTTCGCTCAGCCGCGACCGCGTGTACTCATATTCCTGGGTGTCGTAGTCGCCGGCTATCCACCAGGCCGTGTGGTTGCCCGTCATGGCAAACTCGGTACATTCCTCCTTAATGACGAAATAGTTGAGGTGTGGCTGCGCGGGGAACTCATATCGGAATCCCACACCGTCGTCGTAGACACGGAAGCGCACCACGATGTATCGGTCGAGGGCCGATTGGGAGAGCGTGACGGCCATTTCGTTGTAGTGGTTGCGGATATGGCTTTCCTCGCCCCACACGGGTTGCCACGTCTCGTCGAATGTAGCGTGCTCGGTGCTGGTGATGGTGAAGCCATCAGTGAGCGAGAGGTTGTCGGCCTGTTGGGCTTTGCCGCCGTGGAACAGGTGGCGTGCACTCTCGCTGTCGAGCAGCAGCCCCAGGTGGT
>JAFYCU010000111.1 GCA_017545095.1 Muribaculaceae bacterium
GAAGTACTACAACGCCGCTGGTGTTGCTGCCGACAGCGCCTTCGAGGGCGTGAACATCGTCGTGACCAAGTACGCCGATGGCAGCCAGAGCGTTGTGAAGGTTGTGAAGTAATCACGGCTTCGACACACGCTGGTTAGATTTATCTAACTAAGACAAGGCCTCCCTACCATATGGTGGGGAGGTTGTTATATATATGTGCGCTGGGTCTCCCTAAACCCCGTGGGGGTACAGTACAGGTCATCGGATTGCCGAGTCCTGTAGAACCGCACCATGGTGCGGCTTGTAACTTTTGCGTCCGCAAGGTTGCCGCGATGCAGCACGTAGTTACAAGCCGCTGCGTGCAGCGGCTCTACAGATTGCCGGGATGCCGTTTGCGATGGTTGCCGCGATGCAGAACAAAGTTACAAGCCGCTGCGTGCAGCGGCTCTACAGGTTGCTGGATTGCCCGATGGTTGCCGCGATGCAGCACGAGGTTACAGTACAAGTCATTGGATTGCCGTGTCCTGTAGAGCCGCATCATGATGCGGCTTGTAACTTTTGCGTTATCAAATGTCGGTGTCTTTCACGTCGGCATAGGCCGCGATGCAGAACGAAGTTAGAAGCCGCTGCATGCAGCGGCTCTACAGATTGCCGGGATGCCGTTTTCGATGGTTGCCGCGATGCAGAACGAAGTTACAAGCCGCTGCATGCAGCGGCTCTACAGGTTGCCGGTATTGTGCATGATTTTATGTGTTTAAATGTATGATGGTTTTGCAGGGTGATAATTATTATGTATTTTTGTTGGTAAAAACGAATTGCTATGAGTGAAGTTCTGTATAATGATTTGTATAGGATTGATACTGAGCGTGCTAACTGGATTGACTATAATAATGGCACATATTTCATCACGATTTGTTGCAAAGGCATGGCGCACTTTTTTGGCCATATTGCAGATGGGGCGATGCATCATTCATCTATCGGCACATATGCTGTAGGTTGTATACGTGACATCCCATCGCACTTCCCAGAATGCAAGGTGATAAATTTCGTTGTGATGCCTAATCATGTGCATATACTATTGAAGTTGGATGGAGTTGAACAGCAGTCGTCCGTGAGAAGTGGAATTGATGAATTCATGCAGGGTGTTTCGTTGCAGCGTGGGCGTTGTTCACTTATCGTAAGTCAGATGAAAGGAGCCATTACACGATATGCGCATGCCGAAGGGCTTGTTTTTGGGTGGCAGTCTCGATTTCATGATCGGTTTGTGCGTAATCATGATGAGCTGACGCGCATTTCAAATTACATCGACAATAATCCTGCCACATGGATAAATGATTGTTTCCATAATGATGACAAGTAGTGTGTTTTGTTTGCCGCGATGCAGAACGAAGTTACAAGCCGCTGCGTGCAGCGGCTTCTACAGGAATTGATGTGCCCTTGTGGGGGTTATTCAGAGAAGGGTGGGCCGAAGAGGTTTAGTAGTTGCTCGAAGCGCTGGGATGTGTCGGGGCCGAATTTGGCGAGCGACTGGCGTGCTTTGGCGAGCGATTTCATGCGGTGGGTGTGCGACTTGCTGTAGAATTTGTCGGCAAAGCAGATCACTTTTTCTTCGAGCGAAAGGGGGAGCATGTCGCGCTGTGGCAGGTCGAGCTGCTGGCGGATGATATCGTTCAAGGAGATGCCCGACCCGGTGTGTCGCTCACACACCAGTGCATGTCGCGGCAGGCCGAGGCTGTCGAGCAGCTCGCGTCCCAGAATGCCGTGGCGGATGTAGGGCTGGTTGCCGTAGCAGCCAATGCCTGGCGCATTGGTGCGAAAGACGGCGATGTCGTGGAGCATGGCGGCTTCCTCGACAAACTCGAGGTCGATGACTTCGCCGGGATGTGTGCTCATATATCGCCGTGCGAGCTTGATGGCTTGCTGTGCCACTTGCGAGCTGTGCGTCACCAGGATGGTGTGGTCGAGGTAGCCCGGTGTGTAGTACTGCGTGATGATGTCGTTGTAGTTGATCACAGCGTGTAAATTTGAAAAACCACGCAGATTGCGCTGCTCGCAGTGGGGTGGGTGCGCAATCTGCGTGGTTTGGTTTGTTGTGTCTCGTGCCTTGTTGATTAGAGGTCGATGATGGTGGTCCAGTTGTGCGTGTCTTCGATTTCGCCAAGCTGGATGCCTCGTAGCCTGTTGTAAAGCTCGGTGGTGACGGGGCCAGGGTTGCCGTCCTTGGAGATAACGTAGGTCTTGTTCATGGCCTCGTCGAAGATTTCGCCGATGGGCGTTGCCACAGCTGCGGTGCCGCACTCGGCAGCCTCCTGCACCTCGGCCAGCTCCTCAACGGGGATGGGTCGGCGTTCCACCTCCAGCCCCATGTCGGCGGCAATCTGCTGCAGACTCATGTTGGTGATAGAGGGCAGGATGGAGTCGCTTTTGGGGGTGATGTATTTGCCGTCTTTGATGGCGAAGAAGTTGGCGGGACCGCACTCATCGAGGTATTTTTTCTCTTTGGGGTCGAGGAACAGCGCTGCGCTGAAGCCGTTGGCCTTGGCCTTGGCTGTGGCTCCCATGCCGCATGCATAGTTTCCGCCCACTTTCCACTTGCCGGTGCCCAGCGGAGCAGCACGGTCGAACTCGCGGTAGATGGCCACCTTGGTGGGTTTGAAGCCGTCTTTGAAGTAGGGACCCACTGGCGTGGCGAAGATGATGAAGGTGTACTCATCGGCGGGGTTCACACCCACGCGTGGCGTGATGCCGATTTCGAGTGGGCGCAGGTATAACGAGCTGCCGCTGCCGTAGGGCGGGATGAACCGTGCGTTGAGCTGGACGACCTTCTTGGCCATCTCGATGAAAAGCTCGGTGGGTATGGGTTGCATCTTGATACCGAGTGCGCTGGCCTGCATGCGCTTGGCGTTCTCGTCGATGCGGAACAGTCGCACCTTGCCGTCTTTGCCCCTGAAGGCTTTCTGTCCCTCGAAAATCTCCTGTCCGTAGTGGAGGCAGCTGGCGGCCATGTGCAGTGTGATGTGCTCATCGCTGCATACCTCAATCTCGCCCCACTTGCCGTCGCGGTAGGTACAGCGGACGTTGTAATCAGTTTTCATGTAGGAGAACGAAAGGTTGCTCCAGTCAATTTTCTCATTCATTGCCATAGTGTTGCAAATCAGGTTTTTTATAGGTTAGTTAATTAGTTGATGTCGGGTTGTGTTAGAGGGCAACTTTCTGTGTGAGGTTACCGATTTTAACGATGTAGATGCCGCGGGTGCCAATTCGTAGTTCCGAAGTGCCCGGGTTGAGCACGGCTTGCGACACGCTTTGCCCAAGAATGGTGAACACGCGCACGGTGATGCGTCGTGGCGTTTTGATGGTGATGACGCCAGCATTGCCGTAGATTTCGATGCCGTCGGTGAGCTTTGGGTCGGTGAGGCTGCGGCCGGTGACCTCGCGGTTGGTCTCGCGCCATGACAGCTGCGCGCTGGCCATGTTGCTCACAGCCAGTGCAATCATCGTCAGCAATATCATCACGGTTCTCTTCATTGCTTCACAGGGTCGCTAATCACAAGCGCAAAGTTACCAAATAAAATTGATATGGGAAAGAAATTTCGCAAAAAGGTTTTGAGCAAGCGTGAAAATTCCGCATACAGGTGAGTTTCGCAAAGCGGTGCCTTGCGACCTGCTGACTGATTGTGCTTTGGTTGTCTTGGGTTTTGGTTCTTGTTTCGGTCATCAGCCGCACCGGGGGTGCAGCTCTACTGTTCTTGTTTTTGCAGGGCTTCTTCGAGCAGTTGGGCTGCATCGGCCACGCACAGGTGGCACTCTCGCAGCACTTTTCCTGTGGCTATTCCCTTGAGCTGATGGCATTGTGTGGTGCCGTTGCGCTGCTCAAATCGTGTGATTACCTGCCGCATGGCGGCCAGTGCCTGCGGCATGTGGTGGTAGTGCAATCCGAGCACGATGCCTGCTCCCACCAGGGCACCGCAGGTGCCTTGCATATTGCCCATGCCGGCAGCGAAGGCGGCAGCCACGGCCCGGCTCTGCTCGCTGTCGAGGCCGGTGAGCTCGGGATAGGAACATACGATGGCCTGCGCACAATTATAACGTCCGCTGAGTTTTTTCTCCACAGCTTCGTGTTGATGGGTTTCCATATTGTGATATTCAGTTGTTGTTGGGTAGCTGTTTCAGGTTGGCGGCGTAGTCGCGCCATTTGTCGATGAGCGCACTCATGTCGGCAGGCAGTGGGCTGTCGAAATGCATGGCTTTGCCCGTGACGGGGTGCACAAATCCCAGCGTCTTGGCATGTAGTGCCTGGCGCGGGCACAGCTTGAAGCAGTTGTGGATAAACTGGTTGTAGCTGGCCGTTTTGAATCCTCGCAACACTTGGTCGCCGCCGTAGCGTTCATCGTTGAATAGTGGATGGCCAATGTGCTGCATGTGCACGCGGATTTGGTGTGTGCGTCCAGTTTCGAGCTGGCACTGCACCAGGGCCACATGGGCGAGGTTTTCGAGCGTGTGGTAGTGGGTAACGGCGTGCTTTCCCTGCTCGTCGGTGGTGATGCACATCTTGACGCGGTCGCGGGGGTCGCGGCCAATGTTGCCGGTGATGGTGCCATCGAGTGTTTTCATCTCGCCCCACACCACGGCCATGTATTGGCGTGTGGTGGTTTTGTTGAAGAACTGCGTGCCAAGCGAAGTCTTGGCGCGGGGTGTTTTGGCCACCACGAGCAGCCCCGACGTGTCTTTGTCGATGCGGTGCACGAGCCCCATGCGCGGGTCGGTGACGTCGTAGTCGGGGTTGTCCTTGAAATGCCAAGCGAGTGCGTTGACCAGTGTGCCGTCGAAATTGCCGTGCCCGGGATGCACGCACATGCCGGCGGGCTTGTTCACCACCATGAGGTCGTTGTCTTCATAAACGATGTCGAGGGGAATGTCTTGCGCCACGATTTCGTTCTCGTAGCGTGGCCTGTCCATCACCACGCTGATGATGTCGCCCGGATGCACACGGTAGTTGCTCTTGACGGGCTTTCCGTTCACGCGAATGCAATCGGCCTCGGCGGCGTGTTGGATGCGGTTGCGCGAAGTGCCCTTGATGCGCTCAACGAGGTATTTGTCGATGCGAAGCAACACCTGTCCGCGTTCCACCTCATATCGGTAATGCTCCCACAGGTCACGCCCGTTCTCGGTGAAGTCGGGATCGGCAAAGTCGAGCTGTATGGGTGAGCCGCCGGTGGCGGGTAGCTCCTCGATGCCGTCGAAGAACTCGTTGACGGTCATCGGTTGTTGTCGTTGTTGTTCTCGTCGGCAATGCTTTGGTTGTATTGCTCGAGCTCTTTCTTGTAGTTCTCGTCTTCGATGGCATTGATGGTGGAGTCGTCAAGCACCGCCGTTGGGTCAAGGTCCTTGATGGAGCCGTCGCCCACGGTGAGGCGGATGATGGCGTTGACACTCACTGTGGCACCTTCGGCCACGGCGCGTCCGTTGGCCGTGACTTGGAGGATGAGTCCCTGATAGGGCGACGCGATGCTGTCGACCTGCACATGCTTGAAGCCGTGTGCGCGTAGTGCGGCCAAACCTTGCCGCACCGAAATCTCGGTGAGTTTGGGCAGCTTCACCGAGCGTGCGTGCATGGCGTTGACCTTGAGGTAGATGGTGCGAATGGCCTTGATGTAGCTGAGTGGCTGCGGGTCTTGGTCGATGACCACACCGGGTTTGTACTGCTCGTAGAAGGTGGTGGAGTCGCTGATGTCCCATTTGAAACCAGCATTTTCGAGCGAGTCGATGGCCTGCTCGAGCGGCAGGTTGCGCACATCGGGCACGCGGCGTTCCTGCCCGTGCGAGGTGAAGACGTCGATGAACAGCAGTGCGATGTAGCCGACGAGGAAAAAGGCGAGCACCATGAGGATGCCGTTGAGCAGGAATGGATGCTTGTCCTTGAAACTGTCGAAAGCGTTGTTGTTACTCATGCTTGAAGGGGGATTAGTGGTGGCGATGCGCTACATCACCACCTGCTTGCTGTAGTTGATTTTCACCTTAGCCTTGTCGAGCCGCAGCCGTGCGATGGCTGGAGCCGATACCATGGGCGAGATTTTGGTCACCGTGGTGGTGCTGGTGGTGTAGTAGGAACTCGATGTGGTGTAGGTGTTCACATCAACGGGTGTGATGGTGATGTCGGAGTCGTCGTCGGTGGCTACGGCATCCTGGTTGTTGATGATGTTGAGCACATAGGCTCGCAGCCCCGTGAAAGTGTAGCACTTGTTGCTGCTGTCGTAGGTGGCATAGAACGAGTCCTTGTTGTTGGTGAGGCTGTCGCCGGCGATGAACTGGTCCTTTTTGGACGTTTTGACCATGAGCAGATATTTGGGTGGTGCTATTTTGTTGGCGTTGGTCACCTGCTCCACGGGCAGTGTGAGTGTGACGTTGTTGATGGATGTGAGTCCACCTTCGGCACCCTGCTTGTAGTGGTCGATAATGTCTTGTATGGGGAAATTCATTCTGACCTCATATCCCGCCGGGGCCATGACGATGGCTTCGCCAGCTGCAATGCGGCTTTGCAGCTCGGTGTCGATGTTCAGGTTGATGATGTTGTTGCTGAGCACCTCGGGGCTTGCGGCCATATAGACGCGTTCTTGCCCCTCGGCAATGGAGTCGGCACCCTCGAGGGTGGTGGTGTGCTTGCGGTAGAACACCTTGAACTCGGTGTTGGCGAAGTTCATCACGCGTCCGCTGCCAAAGGTGTTGGTGATGATGATGCCGGGAAAGAACTTGGCGAAAGCAGTGGGCGTGCTGAACGTTTCGGGGTTGCGCTTGAACTCGTTGAAGATATCCTTGGCCAGTGCAACGGGCATGGGCACGTAGGTTTCGAGATATTCGGTGCTGTTCTGCGAGTTCTGTGTGTCGTAGGCTGTTGTGGCCGATTGTGGCGAGTAGGGTGCTGTGCCGAGCAGGTCGCTGGTGGAGTAATAGCCAGTGGGGTCGAAGTCGCTGAACAGCGGCGAGGTGAGCTGCTTGTTGAGCTTATAGACGCTGAGTCGCATAGGAGTCTCGGCATCGCCGGTGAAACCATTGGATGGTATGCGCAGCACCAGCTTGCAGGAGTCGATCATGTCGGCGGTTACGCCCAAGGTGTCGATCATGGTCGAGGGCATGAACTGCGTGACCACCTCCGACGACAGCGTGCCATAGCCCTTGCTGTGCAGCACACCGAGCAGCTGTGTTGCCGTGCGGGCCTGGATGCGCTGATTACGAATCGAGGAGCCTTTGATGATGAACGAAGAGTCCTGGATGATGGTGGTGCGTGTGTCGATGAGCGAGCCGCCGATGGTGTCGTCGGTGCAGGCTTGCAGGCCGGTTATCGCTACCACTAACAGGAACAGGTAAACAATCTTTCTCATTGCGGTTGGGTGATGAAAGCGAGATTGCGAAAAAGTGGCGTGTGTTGACTTATCCGAGCGACTCATAGAAGTCGCCATATCGGTTGATGTTGGTGTCGTTTTCGTCGTAGGGCAGGAAAGGCAATCCGGCATTTTGCACGAGTTGCAGCACTTCGGGCTTTACATTCGGCGAGCACTGAATCACGGCATCGCTGTGGTTGAGCGCGAGCTGAGTGAGCGCGAGGTGGTCGACAGGACGGTTGTTGATGGCTTCGACGCAGGCAGGTGGAATGCCGTCTTGGCAGATTTTGTCGGCCATCAAGCTGTCGAGCGGCTGCTCGAAATCATCGTTGAAGAGCGCATAAACGATTTTGGCATCGCGGAACGAGGGGTCCTCGGCATACATCTCCCTCATGTAGAGCGGAGCGAGTGCGGTGACCCATCCGCTGCACTGAATGATGTCGGGGTCCCACCGCAGCTTGCGCACGGCTTCGATGGCTCCTCGCACATAGAAGATGCTTCGTTCGTCGTTGTCTTCGGCATGGGTGTCGATTTCCAACTCCTTGGTGAGCGTGTGCGTGAAGAAATCATCGTTATAGATGAAATAAACGGGCATGCGTGCTGGCTGCAGCGTAGCGGCCTTGATGATGAGCGGGTGGTCGCTGTCGTTGATGACGATGTTCATTCCCGACAGGCGTATGGTTTCGTGGATTTGGTTCCTGCGTTCGTTGATCATGCCATAGAGCGGCATAAACGTGCGCACTTCGGCTCCACGGTCTTTGATGGCCTGCGGCAGCTTGCTGCACAACAGCGACATGGGAGTTTCGGGAACGTAGGGGTAAATCTCCTGCGAGATAAATAAGACTTTTTTGAGTTCCATTTCGAAATCTTGCTCTTGATACTATCATGCAAAGGTACAAAAAAATTAGCAAACGGCCTTGGGAAAGCCAAGCATCACGGCAATTTTTAAGTAAAAGTCGCTGCGATTTAACATCTGGTAATTGTTCGGGCTGCGGCAGAGCCGCTGCATACGCCACCATTGCGGATGCCTGGTTGCGGGCGGCTTGCTGCTGTTTTTTGCCATGGCGGGCTCTTTTTCCGCTAAAAAAAGCTAAAGTGGGGCGGCTCTTTGGCGATGAGTGTGTAAATTTGTGGCCGAATTATGGAATCGATGAATGAATTTTTCGCACAATGGGGCTATGTGGGGCTGTTTATTGGTTCGTTCATAGCGGGCAGTGTGGTGCCGTTGAGCAGCGAGGCACTGGTGGTGGCCTGCTTGGTGCCGCCGTTGCAGCTCAATCCGTGGTGGTGTCTGCTGGCCTCGACGCTGGGAAATGTGTCGGGCGGCAGCACCTGCTATTGGTTGGGCACGCTGGGCAACCTGGAGTGGATTGAACGTTATGCCCATGTGAAGAAGGAAAAACTCGACAGTGCCGAACGTTTTATTCAGGGACGAGGCGCATGGATGGGTTTCTTCGCTTTCATCCCGCTGTTGGGCACCGCCATCACGGTGGCGTTGGGCTACATGCGTGCTCACTGGCCCACGGTGTTGCTGTCGATGACCATAGGCAAGCTGCTGCGCTATGCCGTGCTCATCTGGGGCACTTTGGGCGTGGCGAGTTTGTTTTGAGAGCCAAGCTCGTGACCCCCTAAATCCCCCTAAGGGGGGACTTTTCATTAATACACAATTACCGCAATGCGCTGCACATGAGGCAGCGCATTGCGATAATTATCAGTGATTTTGTCTTATGCGAAAAATTGCTTAGAACTCGCAGTTGTTGGGCGTGCGGGGGAAGGGGATGACATCGCGGATGTTGGCCATGCCGGTTACGAAGAGGATGAGTCGTTCGAATCCCAGACCGAAGCCTGCGTGCGGGCAGGTGCCGTATTTGCGTGTGTCGAGGTACCACCACATGTCCTTCATGGGTATGTTGCGGCGTTCGATTTCGCTCAGCAGCTTGTCGTAGCTTTCCTCGCGCACCGAGCCACCGATGATTTCGCCGATTTGCGGGAACAGCACATCGGTGCCCTGCATGGTGGGTTCAGGAGCCTCCACGCCCTGATAGCCTATGGAGCCGCCCTGTGGCGTACCTTGGTTCTGCTTCATGTAGAAGGCTTTGATCTTGCTCGGATAGTCGGTCATGATCACCGGTTTCTTGAAGTGTTCCTCGACCAGATAGCGCTCGTGTTCCGAAGCCAGGTCGTCGCCCCAGTTGCAGGGGAACTCAAATTTCACGCCGCTGGCGATGGCTTGTTGCAGAATCTCGATGCCCTTGGTGTAGGTGAGGCGCACGAAAGCGTCTTTGAGCACACCGTTGAGGCGTTCAAGCAAGGTGTTGTCAATCATCTTGTTGAGGAATTCCAGGTCATCCTTGCAGTGGTCGAGTGCCCAACGCACACAATACTTGATGAAGTCCTCTTCAAGGTCCATGAGTCCTTCTTGCTGGAGGAAAGCCACTTCGGGTTCCACCATCCAGAATTCGGCCAGGTGCCGTGGCGTGTTGGAGTTCTCGGCACGGAAAGTGGGTCCGAAGGTGTAGATGGCTCCCAGAGCTGTTGCGCCCAGCTCACCCTCGAGCTGTCCGCTCACGGTGAGGGAGGTCTGCTGCCCGAAGAAGTCGTCGTCGTAGGTGATATGTCCCTGGTCGTCCTTCTTGAGGTCGTAGAGGTTCTTGGTGGTGACCTGGAACATGTTGCCGGCTCCCTCGCAGTCGCTGGCGGTGATGAGCGGTGTGTGGAAATAGAAGAAACCGTGCTCGTGGAAGGAGGTGTGAATGGCCAGGGCCATGTGGTGGCGGATGCGCATCACGGCCCCGAAGGTGTTGGTGCGCAGGCGCATGTGCGCGTGCTTGCGCATACACTCAAAGGTTTGGCCTTTTTTCTGCATGGGGTAGTCGCTGGGGCACAGGCCGTAGAC
>JAFYCU010000112.1 GCA_017545095.1 Muribaculaceae bacterium
CGCCTCAAGTGCCGCTACCGTGGCGACGACAAGAAGACCCACCTGTGCCACACGCTCAACGGCTCGACCCTGGCCTTGCCGCGCATCATGGCAGCACTGCTCGAGAACAACCAGACACCCGAGGGCATACACGTGCCCGAATGCCTGTACCGCTACACTGGCTTCACCATCATCGACTGATGGGAGCCGGTACCCAAGCTAAAGAGGGGGACGTTTTCTGAAAAGAAACGTCCCCCTCACTCGGTATGATTTTCAAACAATTAAACCCATTTGCAAAGTCGTTTATAGCCTGAAGGCTATGGGCAGCACGCACCTCACGGCTACGGGTGTGCGGCCCATGCGGCCCACCGTCCAGCGGGGCATCTCGCTAATCACGCGCATGGCCTCGCGGTTCAGGCTCTCGTCGCCCGCACCGCGAATCACGCGCACCTGGCTCACACGGCCATCAGTGCCCACGATGAAGCTGCACAGCACGCGGCCCTGCACGCGCTTCTGATAGGCTTCATAGGGATACACTCGCGTGCGGTTGATGTAGTTGATCAGCCCATGCTCACCGCCAGGGAATTGGGGCTGAACGTCCACATAGTCAAACTCATACACCTCAATGGCTGCGGCACTCTGCCCCTGAGCCGACCGCGTGGTGGTCACATGGCGCACCTGGGCCGAGGCAGGAAGCATTACCAGCAGCATGAGCAGGCTTAGAAGTTTGTAGCAAGTAGTGGTCATGATTCGCATAATGATTTGACGCTGCAAATATAGAACACAATTTGCAATTGTCAATCTTTTTGGATTTATATTTGTAAATTATTAATATTGTTTCATCTGTTTTTGCGAAATTTCCCCCAGATGTCAAAAAATGCAACGCTTTTTTTGACATTATCAAAATAGTTTCACTACCTTTGCAAAATAATAACCTCAACGCATCAATGATGAAACGAATGTCTTTCCTGTCCATGCTGCTGGCGGCGGTGATGCCTGCCATGGCGCTCACCCCAGCCAATGGGCTTACAGTGCTGGATTACTTCTATGTGCATCTCCCCGATATGCTTGAGTGCTTCAACGAGTTAAACGATGGCGTGGAAAAGGCCTACTTCTATGCCCTTGCCGATGTCGACTACGATGGAGCCGACGAGATGGTGATTGCCGATGTCAATAAGCTCAAGTGTGTGTTCAAGGTGGAGGATGGCGAGGTGCACCTCATCAGCCTGCCCCATGCCATCGACGACGGGTTGCTCAATTGGAACCTGGTCGAGGATTTCTACACCTGTGTGAACGTTGACCGCAGCGAGGATGTCACGCTGCGACACCACCCGGTGTTTGCCTACGACATCGACATTGCCCACAACCGCTTCACCGTGCCGGGCGATGTGGCCTGGCAGGAGCCGGTGATGCGCTCGGCGGGCTACAACCGCATGGTGTTCAAGCCCCATGTGGGCAACATCCACTTTGTGAAAGCCGCCCAAGGCTCCTATGATGTGGACGGGCAGCCCATCGACCTGGGCATGTGCTACACCTATGCGCTCGACGATGCCGCCGTC
The DNA here is from genome assembly GCA_017545095.1 of Muribaculaceae bacterium. The sequence goes on from JAFYCU010000112.1 coordinate 1,539, forward strand.
ACCAAGAAGATGTTCCGTGGCTACAGCAACGACCAGGCAGTGCCCATCATTGTGCCCGAGGCTTGGCTCGACGACCACAATCCGTTGCAGTTCTCGCGCTGGCTCTACGGCGAGCCGGTCAGGGAATGCAATGCCGATGAGCGCCGGATTATCGAGACCTATTTTGGCGGGCGTGACCGCATCCGCCAAAGCCAGTGGCTCGCGGGATGCGAACTCAACGAGCGTTCGTTCTACGAGGTGGTGTTCGAGCCGCGCGATGGCAAGGTGCTCCTCTCCTTTGTGTGCATCGCCGAGGGCGATGTGGTGTCGACACGCAACATGTGGTTCGACCAGTCCGAGTCCGACCCCACCTGTATCGACTTCGGCCCCGACATCGACGACCTGCTGGGACTGCAGCCCAGCATCATGGCCATGGTGGCCACACCGGCGGGGCTGGAGCTGTATGTGAGCTGGCACTCCTTCGAAGGCTGCCATTACGACATCTGGCGCGAAGTGGCCGACCAGTTCGTGATGGTGCAAAGCGACTACCACTACATCATGGCCTACTGACTTTAGTTCACAGTTCATAGTTTTTGAGTAAACAAGCGTCGCAATGCGGTTCTTGCATCTCGCATCTTTTGTAGCTTGTAGACAAGAACCGAGAACCAAGAACCAAGCGGACTAGCGCAAGCAACATCGCATTGCGGAATGATGCATTGATAAAAGCTCGTAGTAATGCGTCAGGGAGGACGAACAATAGACATGAGGAAAGAGTTCAATGTCACGGGAAGCTGCAATCCGCAGTGGCACTACATGGTGATGACCGAGAAACGCTTCAAGGCTGTTGAAGGCCTGATCGACCGGGGTAAATATTTCACCATCAACCGTGCGCGCCAGTATGGGAAAACGACCATGCTGAATACTATTTGGCGCAACCTATCGGATAGATATCTGGTTATTCCGTTGAGTTTTGAGGGGTTGGACAACGAGGCTTTCGCCACGCCGGCAGCATTTGTCGCCACATTCCGGCGCGAGATGGCCCGACTCCTTGCCACGCTTTACCCCGGCAGCCCATCGATTGCCCTTTGGCAAGACAGTGATGCGTCGTCATTAGAGGAACTGTCGGTTGTGATCACAGCATATTGCAAGGCTTGCGAGAAACCCATTGTCTTGACCATCGATGAAGTGGACAAGAGCTCCGACAACCAGTTATTCCTTGACTTTTTGGGATTGCTTCGCAATAAATATTTGGTGCGCGACCGTGATGGCATGGACTCCACTTTCCACAGCGTCGTCCTCGCTGGCGTGTACGATGTGAAGAACCTGAAGCTCAAGCTGCTCCCCAACGAGGAACGGAAGTATAACTCGCCCTGGAACATCGCCAGCGACTTCAACGTGGACATGACATTCCACCCCGACGAGATTGCGCAGATGCTCGGTGACTACGAAACCGACGTGCACTCAGGCATGGACATTCAGCCCATCAGCAACGAGATTTACAAGTACACCACGGGCTACCCATTCCTGGTGAGTTGCATCTGCAAGCTCATCGATGAGCGTCTGGACCAGGATTGGACGGCCAACGGCGTGCAGAAAGCGGTGAAAATCATCGCCAAGGGCGAGGGCATCACGTTGATTGACGACTTGTCGAAAAACATCGAGCATAACACCGAGTTGCGCAACTTGCTCTACTCCATCGTCGTCAACGGACAGGAATACAGCTATTCGATGATCGACCCCATCGTGCGCTTGGCCAACATGTTCTCCTACATCCGTGAGAACCAGCGCGGGAAGACGATGATTCACAACCTCATCTTCGAGGAGGTGCTGTTTGTTTATTTCAGCAACCAAGCCATGCGCGAGCAGGGCGACCGAATATCGCCTTTCCTGCTGAACTATGTGCGCGATGGGCGGCTCAACATGGAGCATGTGGTGACGCGTTTCCGCGACCTCATGCACGAGGAGTACCGCGAGCGCACCGTGCCGTTTCTCGAACGTGAGGGGCGCCTGCTGTTCCTCACCTTCCTCAAGCCCATCATCAACGGCATTGGATTCTACTATGTGGAGCCGCAAACCCGCGACAACCGGCGCATGGACCTCGTGGTGACCTACGACCGGCAAGAGTTCGTCGTGGAGCTGAAGATTTGGCGGGGCGACAAATACGAGGAGAGCGGTCGCGACCAGCTGTCGGGCTATCTGGCCGCGAGAGGCATCAACGAGGGCTATCTGGTCACCTTCGACTTCTCGAAACACCGCCACGAAGCCGAGCCGCACTGGATCGACTGGAACGGCAAACGCATTTTCGAGGTGATTATTTAGGCTCGTAACTTTGTAAAACAAACGATATTTATTTTCTAACAACTAAATATTAACATCAAAACTCTTAAACTATGGCTTACACCGAGACAAGAACCGTGGGCTACGGCACCCGCGTGGGCAACTCGTTCAAGCAAATCGGCACCGGCTTCCTGCTGTTTATCGCCGGCACCGTGCTGCTGTGGTGGAACGAGGGCAACTACAAGAAAACCGCCGACATGCTCGAAGAGGCACAGCAGGCCACCGTCGAGATGAACACCATCGCCAAGGTGGACCCGCAATTCGAGGGGCAGCTCGTCTATGCCACCGGCGAGGCGAAGACCAACGACATCCTCCAGGACCCGCAATTCCCCGTGGCGGGCAACTTCATGCACCTCAAGCGCAATGTGGAGTACTACCAGTGGGTGGAGCACAAGGAGGAGCAGCACAAGGACAAGCTGGGTGGCGGTGAGGAAATCACCACCGTCTACACCTATAGCAAGGAGTGGACCGACGAGCCGGTGAACTCGGGCTCGTTCAAGGAGGGCGGTCACGACAACACCGTGCGCATCCAGGTCGAGGACGGCGTGCTCGATGCACAGAACGTCACGTTCGGGGCCTATGCGTTCCCAGAGTTCTTCATCAACGGCATCACCAGCTATGAGCCGGCCGAGGTGCTCACCCCCGAACAGCTGCAGGCAGTGCTCAACGGCGGCACAGCCATCACCACCATGGAGCAGCAGCGCATCGAGATTCCCGACTCGCTGGCTGGCGACTCGGCGTTGCTCGCACAGCTCGAGGAGCAGGCCGCGCAGGCTCCGCAGGTCAACCCCGAGGCCTACACGCAGAAGGTGGACCCGGGCTATGAGGTGAACGGTAACCAGATCTACTATGGCACCTCCAGCTCGCCACGCGTTGGCGATGTGCGCATCACCTTCGAGAAAGTGGCTCCCGTGGCCACCGTCTCCATCCTGGGCAAGGTACAGGGCAACACCTTTGCGCGCTACAAGGCCAAGAACGGCAAGACGTTCTCGCGTCTGGAGCAGGGCACCGTGTCCAGCGACGAGATGTTTGGCCATGCCGAGAGCGAGAACGACCTCTTCAAGTGGGTGTTCCGCCTGCTGGGTGTGTTGCTCGTGATTGGCGGCCTGAAGGGTATCTTCAACTTCTTGGTGATTCTGCTCAAGGTGATTCCGTTCCTGGCGAGCATCATGAACTTTGGCGTGGGTCTCATCTGCACCGTGCTGGGCATCGCCTGGTCGCTCATCGTGATTGGTGTGGCTTGGCTGTTCTACCGTCCGCTGGTGGGCATCCCGCTGCTGGTGGTGGCGTTGGGTCTGATCGTGTGGCTGGCCGTGCGCGGCCGCAACAAGCAGCCCGCGCTGCAACCCGCCCCGGCCAACCAGCCGCAGCAGCCCTACGGCCAGCAGCCCATGCCCGGCCAG
>JAFYCU010000113.1 GCA_017545095.1 Muribaculaceae bacterium
CTTTGCGGATTACCTCGTTACTGCCACATTTGGGGCACTTTTTTTGCCATTTTTCATCCTTGATAATATTATAACCGCTGCAAAGTTAAGCATTTCAGTTTATTACAACGATTTTAGGAGTATATTTGAACCATAACCCTATATTTCAGTGTTTGTTGATTTGGCAATAGGAGATCCAGAAACATTTTGTAAAGATGAGTCGAAAAATCTGGCTCAACAAACTCTTGCGAGAAATAGGCAAATCAAAACCATGCTCGCCGAGCGGTTTGGCGTAGATTTCTCTGAGGAAATTCCATTCAATGATTATGCCAATGCTGGGGTTTTCTACGCTGACCGCGAAGAAGATACCTGGGAAGATATATTTCTGGTAGATGATTATTCGGCACTAAAAAAACTTGGAGCAACCGACCTCGACATTCAATTGTATATTGCTGTCAGCAAGTTTAAGTTTGGCGAAGTGCTGCAATTGCTTGAAAATGGGGCAAAACCCGATGCTATAATTTGGGCTGACGAAGAATGGTCTTGCAAGGATAGAATCGGCTTGGAAGCGTCGTATCTAGGCACTTATGTATATCCAATCTTGTTCGAAGAAAACGATTGTAGCGGTTCAAAATCCGACGTAAGTGATGGCCTGTGCAATCTGATTGGTCTTGCTGCCCACCACGCAATGTACAACCTGCTTGAACCCTATTGCACAAAGACAGAGTAGCAATTTGGTCGCTATCGATAATTGGCAGCTGTGCATTGCGCACCCATTACCCGTCACTTACCTGTAGGATGTATCCAGCTTGTCGGTTGGCGGCACTTCGAAGCGTGTACCGGTTGTTTGGTGAATGCGTCGCCGGGCGTTGCGGGTCATGCCAGGGCGGGTGAGCACGGGGCGGAATCCGCTGGAATTGCGTTTATACTTGCCGTTTTCCTCCTGACGGACAACGCCGTCGTTATACTTCACAATCATGTGCCAGGCCATCTTGCGCCAGCGTGCCACCATCTGCTCGCCCACTTGGTCGCCATAGTCGCTTAGCAGCGCGATGGCACTGTCGCGGTCTGTTTGCAGCAGGGCGAGGGCGCGCTGCTCAAGCTCGTGTTGATGGGCGAAATAGCTGGCCTGCAATGAGTCGCGCACTTGCTTCAGCTCGGGATAGAGCAGGCTCCATCGTGGATATACCATGTTGCTCACCCAGTTGCACACCCAGTAGGCACTTTCCTCGCTGAAGTGGAACGCATCGGCTCCGGGCGTGTTGTAGCACGAGGGCACGCGGCTGGCGCAGCAATACACGGGCGTGTAGGCCACCATGCCGCTGTCGTCGTTGCCCCACCACATCACGCCTCCCACCTCGCGCGGCATGAAGCTGCGCAGCTGGCACACCCAGGTGAAGGCCGTGTGGGTCGTGGCCACCGAGCGCTCGTTGAACATCGTGGTGCCGCCGTCGTCGTAGCGCAGCGGCTGCGGACGGAACGGGCTGTCGTAGAGGCCCGCTCCGGCATCGTTGGCATCCATGTCGAGCGGTGTGCCCTCGAAGCGGTCGCGCAGGCACTCAATCACGGTGTTCACGCTCAGCGGCTTGTCGGGGATGATCCACATGGGCAGCGGCTCCACCTCGCGCATGGGTTGCCGGCCCTCCACATAGGGCAGGTAGCGGTCCATGCCCTGTGTCAGGCGGCGATAAATCGCCCACACACGCGAGTCGCCCAGCCGCCGGCCGCCAAAAGTGGGCGGGTTGTAGGCATCGCAGAAGCTGAACTCACTGTCGGCTCCCTTGAAATAGCCGCGCTTGCGGGCAAAGCTGATGCAGTTGGGGGAAATCATCACGTTGGCGGTGTCGGAGATGTTCACACGGCGTATCCGGCTCTGGTTGGCATGTGCCATCACGGCATTGTCGGGCACACGCACCGCCATCCACACCACGCTCTTGCTCTTCGGGCCGCACCCCGTCATCTCCAGCACCCACGCCTCGTTGGGGTCGCACACCGTGAACGACTCGCCCGAGCTGCAAAAGCCGTATTTCTCGGCCAGGCTCGTCATCACCTTGATGGCCTCGCGTGCTGTGCGCCCACGTTGCAGCCCCAGGTCCATCAGCGAGCCATAGTCGATGATGCCCGAGCGGTCCACCAGCTCATCGCGCCCTTCAAAGGTGGTCTCCCCGATAGCCACTTGCCACTCATTGATGTTGCCGGTGACTAGATAGGTGACCGGGGCTTCGGGAATCTGACCGTGATAGGTGCGTGTGTCGCGGTCATAAATCTTGCGCATCGTGCCGGCAGGGTGGCTGCCGCCCTCGTAGCGATACATTTTGTGCATTGCGCCCCACGAGTCGATGTTGTAGGTGCACATCACCGAACCATCGACGCTCGCCTTTTTCCCGACAAGAATACTCGTGCACCCATCACTGTGTGACGCACTCAGCGCCACCAAAGATAACAACAGCAATAATTTCTTCATCATGCAGTACGTTTTTTTGCAACGACAAAGATAGGCATTTTTCGCGAGATTGCCAAATCGTTAGGGCACAGATGTTGTCTCGCGGGCCATCACAAGCTCCATCCACGGAACACGAGTCCCACCGCCCAGCGATGGTCGAGCTGGGGGCCGAATCCTGTCTTGAACACACGCTGTGGTGCGTAGCGGAAGTAGATCCCAAAGCCATGCCAGCTGGCCATGGCCACATAGTCGACCGTCACCTGGTGCTGCCGCAGGTCGTGCGTGGTGGCACTGTGGTCGGTCTTGCCCACGCGGTAGCTGTTGTTGATGCGCGCATATTTGTTCCAGTTCAGAACAGCACCCACTGCCACATCCCACGACTTGCCCAAATGCTGGTTCAGCATCAGCGGAAACTGCATCGACCACATCAGCAGCGAGGCTTCGTGATGGCTGAACGATTCATCGCTTTTCTCCAGTCCCACCACGCGCTGGTCGCTGTAGGTCCAGAAATACGGCTCACGCAGGTCGCACCACGTCCAGTAGCAGCCCACGCCCAGCGACAGCTGAGAGCGGTCGCGGTTGAACCTGTATCCCAGTCCCACCAGGTTGAGGATACCCACCTCGGGCACCGTTCGCTTGAAAGCCCCTTGGTTGGCGGCATCCACGCGATTGCTGCCGAAGCCGAAGTAGATGTCGCTAGAAAACACAATGAAACGTTGATGCCGACCGCAGCTGTCGCACCCATTGAAGCAATGCTGATGCCCATGTTCCGCATCCACGCCCTCACGTTGACTCACGACAATGCCGCCTTCGCCATTCGCGCTCACGCGCCACTCATAGTGCATGTTCCAATCACGCTCGTTGCCATTCACACGCAGCGTCAACGTGTCGGCCTTTTGGGTCACAACCACACGCTCGGGCTTGTCGATCACCTTCACCGTGTCGGCATCCTGTGCCTCGCCAGCGAAGCAAAGCCCCTGCCATGCCATCACGGCCATGGCCAGTAAAATAATTCTTTGTATCATGATTTTAAGATGAAAGGAACAAGATGCAAGAAGCAAGATGGTTGCTCATTGTCGGCCTATGGCGAGACGCACGCTCGCTCCCCACACCTCGCAGTTGAAAAAGTTCGTTTACCATGAAAAATAATTATGCATTATCATAATGCATTATCCCTCGCTCTTGTACTCCAGGATGTCGCCCGGTGTGCACTCGAGCACTCGGCAAATGGCATCGAGTGTGCTGAAACGCACCGCCTTGGCTTTGCCCGTCTTCAAAATCGACAGATTCGCCACCGTGATGCCTACACGCTCACTCAGCTCGTTCAGCGACATCTTCCGCCGGGCCATCATCACATCAAGATTCACGATAATCATAGCGCATAGGAGGTTAGATGGTTAACTTCTGTTCTTCAGCAGCATCGTAGCCCATCTTGTAGAGCAAAGCCACAATCAGCGCCACCACCGTATAGACAAACGGATTGTCGGTCAGCACCATGTCGAAGTGCTCGGATGCAGAACAGGCAATGCCCATGTTGTCGCTCACAAACGAGTAGACGGGCAGCACCGCCACCATCACCCACAGCAGCACCACATTGACGCGGTTGAAGATGACACCGTTTTTCAGATACCTGAGAATGTTCACTACAAACGCACCAAACAGACCGGCCATCGCAACGATGGTGATGCGGTTCATCACAAACAGCGCCACCTTCACCCCAATGCGAGGCGAGTCCCAGTTAATCACACCATCGCCACTACCTGTGGTGAGGACGAAGTAGGACTGAATGCCGTAGAACAACACCCACAGCGGCATGCACACCAGCGACACATAGCACACAATTCTCAGTGCCTTAATCGAAGTCTTTTCCATAACAATAAAATTACAGGTTACTAAATTCGCTGCAAAGGTATATCGAAATTATCGAATAACAATAAAAATATTTCGAAATTTAATATTTTTTAAACGATAGACGAGAACCAAGAACCAAGCTCATAGCCTCACCAAACCCCTCGTAATGAGGCTTTCTGTTGATGCCGAATCTTGTAGGGTCTGCGCACGCGCTGGCCGCACTCTATGCCGTGCTGGCCTTGTTTAGGGCCAACATCCGCGTGGAGGAGTGACCGCCGCCGGACGCGCCGACTTGGTGCTGCTCATGCCGCAGGAAATCTACGTGATGAAGCTGAAATACGGCCACACGGCACAGGAGGCCATGGAGCAGCTACGTACCAAGGACTACGCCGCCAAGTGGAAGCACGACGGCTGCCCCGTGCGACTGCTGGCCATCAACATCAGCAAAGAGATTCGCACGGTGGATGACTGGATTTGTGAGTGATCGTTGCACCATGTTGCGCTGTGCGCGAAATTACGCGAATCTCGAAAAACTCAAAACAAGTTTTGGTTTTTCGCTCGGTTTGCAGTAATTTTGCGGCATGAAACGGATTTATTTGTCTGTGCTGCTGGCCGCAATGGGTGCGGTGGCAGCCCATGCCGAGAGGCTCAGCGCCGCGCAGGCACAGGGCGTGGCTGAGCAGTTTGTGCAATCGCGCATGATGCGTCAGGCCCCGGGTCGCGCCGCCGACAACCAGCTCTCGCTCGCCCACGAGGCCACATCGCCCGAGGGTTTGCCCGACTACTATGTGTTTAACCGTGGTACCGATGGTGGCTACATCCTCGTGGCCGGCGACGACGCTTCGCTCCCCGTGCTGGGGTTTGTGGATGGCGGCACGTTCTGCCTCGACAGCCTGCCCCCCAACGCTCTCTGGTGGCTCGGCGAGCTGCAGCGCGAGGTGCAGTATGCCCGCCAACAGGGCACAGCACCACGGCAGATGCCCATGCTCAGCACCAGCGTGGCCCCGATAGTGAAAACCGTGTGGGACCAGGGCACTCCCTACAACAACGAGTGCCCAACGTTCAACGGCGGCAACAACCGGGCGGTGACGGGCTGTGTGGCCACCGCCGTGGCGCAAATCATGAAGGTGCACGCCTGGCCGCCGGTGGGCGAGGGGAGTGTGACCTACGACTGCAACGTGAACGGCGAGCCGGCCACCACGCTCTCGGCCGACTTCAGCCAGATCCACTTCGACTGGAGTGCCATGCGCGACAACTACAGTATGGGCCGCTCCAGCGAGGGTCAGAAACACGCTGTGGCGCAGCTCATGAGCGCCGTGGGCATCGCCACCGAGATGATGTATGGCGCGTCGAGCGGCACGCATTCCATCAAGGCGTTCAACGCCCTGCGCGACTATTTCCGCTACGACACGGGCATGACCTTCCGCCTGCGCGACTTCATGCCGCTCGACGAGTGGGAGCAGCTCATCCGCAGCGAGCTGGATGCCGGACGGCCCATCTACTATGCCGGGCAGTCGGACGCCAGTGGCGGACACGCCTTTTTGATCGACGGCTACAACAAGAACAATTATTTCCACCTCAACTGGGGCTGGGGCGGCCGCAGCGACGGCTATTTTGCCGTGAGTGCACTCAACCCGTCGGCAGTGGGCGGAGGGGGCTTCAACAGCGGTCAGGAGGCCATCATGGGCATTCAGCCCTACCAAGGCGGCACTGCGGTGACACAACCTCTGCAGGGCTACCTGGCCGACTTCGGCACCAAGGTGGCCAGCGCACGGCTGGGCGACGAGGTGCCGCTGTCGATGATCAACTTCACCTTCCTGGGCGAGGGCGAGATGGACATGGTCGACTTCGAGGTGGCGGTGATGAATGAGTCCGGCACCAATCAGGAGGCCCTGCTGCACATCACCACCGACGAGGTGTGGAAGGGCTACACCTACTACTTCAGCGACTCCGAGCCCATCTCCATCACGCTCCCCGATTCGCTCTCCGACGGCACCTACCGCCTCGTGGCGATGTACAGCCTCGACAGCCTGGCCACCGTGCAGCCGTTTGTGCGCAAGGCCGACAGTGCGGGCTATGTGCTCATGACTGTGACGGACGGCACGGCGGTGTTCGACAACCATGTGGTGCCCGTGGGCGTGGCCGAGCTGTGCTCGCTGCTCGAGCCTGTGGCGGTCTCCATGCCGGCCGACGATGTACAGGGCCAGGCATTGGTGAAATCGGCCGGCGGCATCTATAGCGGCACGCTCAAAATGGTGGTGATGCGCAAAAATGCCCTCGGAGCTTACGACCGGCTTGCGCTGGCCAGCACCCCCGTGGCTTTCAACCACACGGGCGAGCAGGCGGTGGTCACTTTCACCACTCAGGTCGAGGCCGCCAAGGACGACACGTGCTACATGGCTTTGATCGACCCGTTGACAGACGCGAGCATGTGGACCGACCCAGTGCCGTTTGTGATTGGCAACTGGCCCGACCCAGTGCCCGCCATCGTGACCCCGGAGGGGGAGACCCGCATCGACTTCGGCAGCATCGTCACCAACCAAACCTATGTGGAGCAGCTCAATGTGCAAGGCGAGAACCTCAAGGGCAGCCTCACGCTGGCCATCATCGGGCGCGATGCCGACCGCTTCGGCGTAACTCCGGCCACCATCTCACAGGCCAATGCTTTGCACGGAGTTAAGGTGAGTGTGAAATATCTGGCACTCACGCTCGGCAACCACGAGGCTCAACTCATCATCAGCGGCGGTGGACTGGAGCAGCCCGTGGTCGTTGACCTGTTCGGCGCATCATATTATCGTGGCGACCTCAACGAGGACGATGTGGTCGATGTGGCTGATGCCAATGTGCTCATCAACATCATTCTGAGGAAGCACCCCAACAACATGCCCAAACTTGCCGACTTCAACAACGATAAGGTAGTGGATGTGGCAGACTTGAATATGTTGGTCGACATCCTGCTGCATAAATCGAATTAATTCAACGCAAATATGAAACGCAAAGCATCTGCACTCGTTGTGCTGTTGGGGCTGTTGCTGCCCTTATCCGCCTTGGCGCAGTTCTCGGCCCGCACCCGCATGGCCTTGCAAGGCGTGTCGTCGTCAACATCGTTTCGCGCCCCGGCACGGGCGCAGCAGTCGATGCCGTGCTTTGTCGAGGTGTCCGACGAGGCCGTCCTGGCCCGTCTGCAGGCTATGGGGGTGACCGTGAATGCCCGCTTCGGCACGTTGGTCACCGCTCAGATACCCCTCGACGTGATGCCGCAACTGGCCTCCGTGCCAGGACTGCGGCACGTGGCAGTGGCGCAGCCCATGACGCTCGCCAACGACAGCGCACGCATCTTCGGAAATGTGGATGCCGTGCATCGGGCTGAGAATTTGCCGCAGGCCTACAAGGGCAGGGGAGTGGTGCTCGGAATCATCGACAGCGGCGTGGACTTCAACCATGTGGCATTTCTCGACGCTCAAGGGCGCAGCCGCATCAGCCGCGTGTATATGCCGCAGGACAGTGCCGGTACGCCGCCCGTGGTGGATGGCGACACGCTGCCCGGAAGCCATTATGCCACCCCGGCGCAGATTGCTGCGCTCACCACCGACACGCCCACCATGTGGCACGGCAGCCACACACTGGGCACGGCAGCAGGGGGCTACATGCCCAATGGCTACCATGGTGTGGCTCCCGAGGCCGACCTGGTGGTGTGTGCCATGCCCCTGCTCTACGACACCGATATCGCCTGCGCCATTCGCTATATCATGGCCTATGCCGACAGCGTGCACCGTCCGGCAGTGGTGAGCATGAGCTTTGCCTCGCAGGAAGGGGCGCACAACGGCACCTCGCCGCTGTGTCGGCTGTTTGACGAGCTCAGCGGCCCTGGACGCATCTTCGTGATCGCCGCCGGCAATGCCGCACGCCAGCGCATCTATCTCGCCCACCGCTTCACATCGCCGGCCACCGATACCCTGCGCACCTATTTCGACAACTACAACTCTTCGAGCAAGTACAGCGGCTATGTGTCGGCGTGGAGTGCCACCGAGGCCCGACACCGCGTGGCTCTCACCGTGGTGGACTACGCCGCTCGCCGCCAGCTGACCGTAACGCCCATGTTCGAACCTACCGACAGCGTGCTGGAGTTCTCGCTCGACAGCATTCCCGAGCTTGCCCCCTATTTCACCGGCTCGATGCTTTATGCCATGGCCCTGGAGGACAACGGCCAGTACCACAGCATCATCGAGGTGGATGCCACGCCCAAGGCAGCCAACTATCGGTTGGGACTCCAGGTGGTGGCCGACGAACCCGTGATGCTACGGGCATGGTCGAGCGGCATCATCATGGTGAACGATGCCGGTGTGCCGGGCTACACGGCCGCTGTGCGCTCGAGTTGCATCAACGACCTGGCCACGGGCGACCAGGCCATCTCGGTGGGGGCCTACTGTTCGCGCCTCACCGTGCCCACGCTTGACGGCGGCACGCGCACCATCAATCGGTCCACGCCCAACGACATCGCCTATTTCTCGAGCTACGGCCCCGATGCGCGCGGCATCGCACGTCCCGAGATTTGTGCACCGGGCATGGCGCTGGTTTCGGCGGGCAGCCGCTACTACGACGACTGGTCATCGGCCAGCCTCATCGAGGAGGTGAACGGCGAGCAGTATCCCTATTTTGCCATGAGCGGCACGTCGATGGCCACGCCGTTCACTGCTGGAGCCGTGGCGCTGTGGCTACAGGCTAATCCACAGCTGTCGCCGGCCGATGTGCGGCGTGTGATGCAGGCCACGGCGGTGCGCGACAGCTATGTGGAGGCGGCACCGGCCCGATGGGGATTCGGCAAACTCGACGTGGCGGCCGCAATGCGCTTGGTGGCCGGCAGCGGGTCGCCGCACGATGTCAACGGCGATGGGGTAGTGGATGTTGAAGACCTCAACTTGCTCATCAACATCGTGCTCCGCAAGGTCGAACCCATCGCAGCCGCCGACATCAATGGCGACGGCGTGGTCGACATCGAGGACGTGAACCACATCATCAACGCCATCTTGGGGGATGAAAACTAAGTTTTTTGGCCAAAAAGTTGGCTGTTAACGAAAAACAATGTAATTTTGCAGTTTGATTATAAACCATGTCGTGCTGTTGTAGGGCACGGCTTTATACTCATTATAATATATTATCAACATGATCAACATTCAATTTCCTGATGGAAACGTGAAGCAATTTGAGTCGGGCGTGACCCCGCTCCAGATTGCCGAGAGTATCAGCACCGGGCTGGCTCGTAACATCCTGGCCGCTAAGTTCAACGACGAGGAGTGGGACATCGCCCGCCCCGTCACCGCCGATGGCTCTATCCAGTTCTTTAAGTGGGATGACCCCGAGGGCAAGCACGCTTTCTGGCACACATCGGCACACCTGCTCGCCGAGGCCTTGCAGGAGCTTTACATAGGCATCCAGTTCGGTATCGGCCCCGCTATCGAGAATGGTTTCTACTACGACATCGACCCGGGCGAGAACACCCTCACCAGTGCCGATTTCGACAAGATTGAGAAAAAGATGATGGAGCTGGTGGCACGCAAAGAGGAGGTGGTGCGTCGCGACATCAGCAAGGCCGACGCGCTGGAGTTTTTCGGCAACGGCGGACAGAGCCTGAAGTGCGAGCTCATCAGCGAGCTCGAGGACGGCCACATCACCACATACAC
>JAFYCU010000114.1 GCA_017545095.1 Muribaculaceae bacterium
ACATAGCCTCTTGAGCAAAGTAAAGAACGATGTACCCACAAACACGCATATCGCTGTTGATGAATCTTTTGTTCCTTTTAGTCTTAATCACCCACACCAAGCGTTACAGAGCCAAAAATGGAACAAGCCCCACAGCGTTGTCACTGCGGTGCTTGTGTGGTACATCCGGGGATCGAACCAGGGACACGCGGATTTTCAGTCCACTGCTCTACCACTGAGCTAAGGTACCATTTCGCGATTGCGGGTGCAAAATTACGGCAAAGTTTTGGACTGTGCAAATTTTTCGGAAAAAAAATCGCGCCAAGGCACGTTTTTCCACTTTTTATGGTGCTCAGAAGCGAAAAAAGGCGTAATTTAGTGGCGCAAAAAGCGAAGCGCAGTGGCAATGGAACAACTCATGCAATATGTGTGGCAACACCGGCTGTGGTGCAGCGAGGACATGGTGACCAACGATGGCCACCGCATACGCGTGCTGGATCCGGGCTTGCTGAACACCGACGCCGGGCCGGATTTCTTCAACGCGAAGGTGGAGATTGACGGCCGCGTGTGGGTGGGCAACATCGAGATTCATGTGCGCGCCAGCGACTGGCACCGCCATGGCCACGACCACGACCGTGCCTACGACAACGTGGTGCTGCACGTGGTGGACCAAGACGATGCCACCATCACGCGCACCGACGGCGAGCGCATCCCGCAGGTGGTGCTGCAGGTGTCGCCGCAGTTCGGCACACGCTATGCCAGCCTGGTCAACGCCCGCACGCAGCTGCCGTGCGCCGGCGAGCTGTCCACCCTCCCCCCGCTGGCCGTGACCGAGTGGCTCGCGGCACTGGCCTTTGAGCGGCTGCACAACAAGGTAGAACGCCTGCGCCAGCTGTGCGACCTGTACTGCGGCAGCTGGGAGGAGGTGTGCTATGTGACCCTGGCACGCACACTGGGATTCGGCATCAACAACGACGCGCTGGAGCGTCTGGCACGGCGCACCCCGCTGCGACTGCTTCACAAGCACAGCGACTCGCTGTTGCAACTCGAGGCATTGCTGTTCGGGCAGGCCGGACTGCTTGACCGCGCCGATGACACCGAGCCCTATGTGCAACAGCTGCGCCGCGAATATGCGTTTCTGGCCAACAAATTCTCGCTGCGCCCCATGGAGCGTGAGTCGTGGAAGCTGTTCCGCATCCGTCCGCAGAACTTCCCCTACCGGCGCATCGCCCTGCTGGCGCACTATGTGCACGACGGTTTCAACCTGATGCAGCGCATCCTGGAGGCCGAGAGCGAGGAACAGCTGCGTGCGCTCTTCGACGTGGAGCTCACGGGCTACTGGGCCACGCACTACACCTTTGGCCGCACCACCTCCACAGCTAGCAGTGCCCTGGCCGAGAGCAGCATCGACATCTTGCTGATCAACTTGGTGGCTCCGCTCTACCGCGCCCGTGGCGAGCTGCTGGGCGACTACGCGCTGAGCGACCGCGCCGTGGAGCTTCTCGAGATGCTGCGGCCCGAGCGCAACCGCATCGTGTCCACTTTTGGCAGTGCCGGCATCAAGGCCGACAGTGCCCTCACCTCGCAAGCGCTGATTGAGCTGCGGCGCAACTACTGCGACACCCGCAAGTGCCTCTACTGCCGCCTGGGTCACCGCCTCCTGAGCCAAGCCGCCCGCCGGGGTTGATGGCTGCTGAGGTGACTTTCAGGATTCTAAGGCCTCTAAGGGCTCTAAGTTGCGCAATGCGCAGTCACTTAGGCTCCTTAGAGGCCTTAGAATCCCTAACCGGGGTCGTCCTCAGCGTCAGCGCAGCACCTTGGTGGTGCTCACTGTGCCATCGGTGTAGCGGGTGACGACGATGTTGACGCCATCGAACGGACGGTTGCTCACATGGCCCGCCACATCCACATAGTGCACATCCTGCACCTGGCGCGTGGCGGCATTCACGTCGGTCACGGCCGTGATGATGCTGCCGCCATCGCCCTCGGTAAGCACGATGTCGATGGGCGACACCACATAGCGCGACGTGGTGACGTCGGTTTCGTAGGGCAACGTGATGCGGCGCGGAGCCGGAGCATCGGCATCCTCGTCAGCCAAGCGGATGATGCCCTTGAACATGAACATCTGACCCACGTAGTTGTCCATACCATCGGGCTTGTCCATCAAATCCCACTGCACGGGGAAGTAGCCGTTGAGGTCGAAGCCGTTGAAGTAGTACTTTACGCCATCGTTGTCGAAGTCATACACCGCCCGCGAGCATACGAAGAACGCATCATCGCCGCCATAGATGGCCCAGGTGATGTTGGCATACTCCTGCGGCTTGGGAGTGACGAAGAAGAAGTCGTAATCCTCGCCTTGCGGCGACACGCCCTTCTGGCTGCCGATGAAGCTGCTAGTGATATACACATTCATGGGGTCGTAGGCACCATCGGCACAGTTCTGCGGCAACGCTTGCAGGGCGAGGCGCATCTCGGGATTGTAGTTGTTCACCAGCTGTCCACGCACAGTCTCGGCGGGTAGCACCTTGCCCACATAGCTGCGGAGCAGAGCCTTTTGCTGGTCGGCAGTCATTTCGGCAAAGCCGGGATACTGCGTCGACAAGGTGAGCTTCACCCAGTTGCTCTGGTCGTAGCGGTCGGGAGCATCGGGATAACCCTCCACATGCTGACCAAAGAAGGGATAATAGGTGTGCATATAGTCGACCTGACCCTCCTGCTGGAGCGACTTCTCGACGTGCTGCGTGGTCACAAAATTGTTCTTGTCCTTGCAGTATAGGGCACCATAGGAGTGGCGAATCGAATTGTCCACCTTGATTTCGGTCACGGCATTAGGGTCGAAATAGACGCCGATGAGGTCCTCCTCGATGGTGTAGACGGGACCGTTGACAACACCGTTACGGATGATGTTACCCAACGAACGCCCGAGCACAATCACGCCGCAGTAGTCGTAGCAGGTGCCGGTGCTGTACTTGAAGTCACCGCTCTGCTCCTTGGCTTCGGTGGTGCCCGTGCCGGTGTAGTAGTCATGGTTCATGTCGTGCTCATACTCGTGGTTGTCGTCAACGCCGTTGTTGAACAGGATGCCGCCATTGGGATAATTCGTCACACCGGCTGCGGTGAGGTCGATGCGCCACACCTCGTAGCCGTCCTTGTCATATCCCACCAACTCGCACAACGCGCCAGGATAGCATGGGTCGCCCTCGTAGGGTGCCGGCGGCGTAAGCAGGTCGTGGTTGATGCCATTAGCGTCGGTATACCAAGCATGGCAGAAGACGTGGTCCCAACCGGGGGTGTTGGTGAAGTAGGCATACTCATGTCCCTCGATCATCACAGCGCAGTTGGCGGCCTCCTGAGCGGCGGCGGCATAGTAGTCGCGGGTGTACTCATCGAGAGCGGTGCTGCCAGCGGGCCAGGTGAGGTAGATGTCGCCCGACTTGCGCCACTGGATGTCGGTCATGTCGGCATTCTCGAGTGCGGAGGCCATAACGCTGGCGTAGTCATATCCGTTGCGGGTGAACCAGAAGTCGACGATAGCATTGTCGATTTCCCATGTCCACCACTTGCGTCCATCGGCTGTGGTCTCCTCCTTGGCAGCAATGGGTTCTGCATCTGCGAAGAACACGCGGCGCGCGGTGGCAATCTCGTTGCGGGCAGGGCGGTCGACATGGATATAGTATTCATTGGTCACATCGCGCTCCTTGTCATAGGCCCACAGACGCGGATTGCTGACGTTGGAGGTCTGCTCGAGGTGCAGAATCACCTTGCTGCCCAGCACCTGGGCCATGTGGTAGAGGGCCACGGTGCCGGCGGCGGTGTTCACCACCACGCGGTAGGTGCCCGCCGTGCCAGAATCCATCTTGAAGTCCTTGGTGCTGCCAACCAGCAGGGCATTCTCAAGCACGATGTCAAGTTCGCCTTCGGTCACTTCCCAATAGTCGCCTATCGCATCCGCGCCAAGACGGTATGCATTGGCGGGCCAGGTATTTTCATTGGTGCCAAGCTGGGTGGCGAACTGGAAGGTGTCGCCATCGCCGAGAGTCACATTGGTAAGCATATAGGTGATGCCATCGGTGGTGAACATCGGCACACCGGCATTGGGTTTCCAATAGGGGCTCTCGCTGTCGCCGTAGAACATATACAGGGCATTATAGCGTCGCTTGATGGTGACGGTCATGGTTTTCATGTCGACTGTGATGTCGTAGTAGCCCGTCTCGTCCATCTCCAAGGTTTTGTCGGCGCCACTCCAAGCGTGCAGCCCGATGGCAGTGGGGTTGTCCTTGTCGGTCTGGGCGGTGGTCACCTCCCAGATGTCGCCCTCGGCATAGGTTGCCAGACGGTAGTGCTGCAAACCGGTCCAGTCATCCTCGTTGCTGCCGAGATTGGTTGCAAAGGCAAAGGTGGCTCCGGCGATGATCTGCACATTGTTGAGCGTGAAGGTGGTGCCATCGCTGGCGGCGGTCATCAGCTGGCCGATGTTGGCACACCAGGGGTTGCCGCCCACCTGACCGATGGCGTAGAGGCTGCCCGTGGGTTCCACGGTCTGCGTGTAACCGGTGGTGCCGTTGTAGACGTAATAGGCCACGGCCTCAGTCTGTGTGATGTTGCCAGTCTGATGACCGTTACCATCGTTAAGTACCAATTTGATTTGTTGGTCTAAGGTCTCATACGTCACCTTGTACCACGCATTGCCATCAGCCAGTGTCTCAGTGGTAGTCATCTGCGTTCCGGGCCAGGTACCGTTCCATTCGGGATCGAAGGAGTAGAGATACGGAGCCGCATCGGCCATCACATAGACGGTGAAGGTGTAGTGCGTCAGCACCTGCTCGGTGGGAGCGGTGGCAGAGGTGCTCACGATGCGGTTCGGGCGGTCGGCATCCTCATTGCCGGTATTGATGCTGCTATCGTACACAATATAAAGGTCGCTATCAGTCCAGTTGGTGATGTCGGACGTTTGACGTGCACCATTATTATCACTGCTGACGATGACGTTGATGAAATCCTCGGCATTGACGGTGGTGGTATACCAGGTCTCGCCGTTGATGGTTTCTGTTGTCGAGAGCTGTGTGCCGGGGAAGTTCCCAACAAGTTTGTTTCCGTACTTGTCCCAAACATAGACGTAAGGCACGCTGCCCTGCTTGTCAATCACATGGATGGTGAACGTCGTCTCGCTGGCGCTCGGCGTGCGGGTGGCACTCCACACGTTGGTGGCGATGTTGTAGCTAAAGCTCCATGTTCCCCCGGCGCCAATCTGGTAGGCATTGTTACCACCTTCGGTTGCCTGCTTGCCAGTAACCGTGTTGGAAATCACCTCGTCACCGTTATTGCAAGTGAAGCGTGTGGTGCTGTTCCAGTCATTGCCCACATTGTTCGAGAAGATGAAGTATTCACCATTGCTGAGTGCGATGTCGCCGGTGGTGTAGTTCACGCCATCGGTGGTGGTAAGCGTCGTTTTAGGCGAACTGCTACCGAGGGCATCAGTCCAGTGCACCAGGTAGAACGACACTGGATCGATGTTGCCGCTGAGCACAAAACTATGTGTCGACAGGGTATAGGTGATGGTGTATGTACCCTTGGGTACGCTCCATGCATTGGTCCCGCCTGCTACGTTACTGGCTTGGATAGTTTGACCAGGGAGCACCACTTCACCATTAGTTGTTGGACGGAAGGCATGGTCCCAGTCAGATGTTGAGAACACAAAGCGGTTGTCGCTGACGGAATTGTTGGCAAAGGCAACACTGCTGAATGTGAAGATGTTGCCGTCTTGTGTGTCCATCGGCACAAGCGACCAGTTGCCTTGGAACGAACCGGCGATGTAGAGCGTTGTCGGTCCAGCATAGTTGGCATCGGTTTGTGTCCAGTTTCTGACACCATACTTGGGATAATAGTAGTAGTCTGTGGCACCGTCCACCGGTGTGATGGTGGGGCTGCTCACTTCGTTGTTGTGGTCACGGATGACAATAGCCGAGGGCAGCGTTGTTCCACTATAGGCATATTTGTACCAAGTGACATGGGTACCCTGCTCCGTGGTGAGTGTTGCAGTGATGCCATCAACAGTCACCGTAGGTTCTCCGTTGGGATCATACACATAAAGCGTGTAGGTTTTTCCCACAACCGGCGTGAGTGTGGCCGAAACCGCTTGAGTAGATGCGTTGAACGTCACGGTCAGATAGTAGAAACCAGCACCGGGCACGTTCACAGTATAATTGTCAGCTGGATAAGAACCTGCATCCCAATTATGGTCCACAACCACTTTGAACTCCACATTACCAGCTTCGAGCAAAACCGTGCCGGATGTCCAAGTGTAAGTGGAGCCGCTGGCGGTCATATCGTTGGCTGTTCGAGTCGCATCCCATGCCGCACCGAACAATGCAGTGTTATTACCTGCCACAGTATAAGATTGCGGTATGCGCACGAGTTGATGAGCTACACTGTTGTCATCCTTGTCAAAAGTGATGGTCAGATTGTATACTCCTGCAGCAGGGACAGATATATTATAGTCTTGACCAGGATACGCGGTGTCCCAATTTCGGTTCTTTACTACTTTGAAACTAATTGTGCCGGCATTAAGGCTGACATTCGTTTTCTGCCAAATGTACACCCCATTTGCATCGGGGCCAGTCATGTCATTGGCTGTTTGCGACGGATCCCACGCTACACCGAACAAAGTAGTGTTATTACCCGCCACTGTGTAAATGGGTGCCGCCACTGTGTAGGTGGCGCTAACCACGCTGCTGCTTGTGCCATTCTTGATGGCGACAGCCTTGATGTGATAAGTGGCGTAGCTGTTCAGTGCAATAGCCGATGAGTAGATGGTGCTGCTTGATGTCGGGTCGGCAGGCGTAGAACCATTGGTAGTCATATTGTAGTAGATGGTCGCGCCGCTTGTGGCACAACTGAGCGACACGCTACCCGTCAAGTCTTCAAACGAAGTTCCGCTGGCCACACTGAATACCGGCGCATCCACTGCAACCACCTGCTTGGTAGCAGTGGCACTGAGATCCTTGGTATTCACATTAAATGAGAAAGTCACATCATAAGTTCCTGCCGAGGGGATATTTAATGATGCATTACCACCTCCGTTACCATAACTCGTAGTCCAAGCATGATCTGCGGCCACTTTGTATGATATCGTGCCTTGAGAGAGCACTTTGTTACTCAGTGTCAGTGTATAATTAATGCCGTCACTGGTTGTCATGTCATTATTTGTGTCGGTTACTGACCAACCGTTGCTAAACAATCCACAGTCGGTACTTGCAGCGATTGTCCAAGCAAACCATGCGAAAACGGATTTGTCGGAAGTTTTAAACATCACATTTAGGGGATATCCGCTTCTGACCGTAAACTTGTAATTATCTGAAGGCCAAGAATTAGACCAGCTCCCATCAGTGACTTTGAATTCCACGTTGGTGTCCGAAGTAACCGTTGAAGCCGAAGTCCATACATAAACTCCACTGGATGCCTGACTCATTCTGTTTGTTGCTGTCTCAGTAGGACTCCAACTGGCACCGAAGAGCGTTGTGTTATTTCCCGCCACAGTGTAAACCGCCTGGGCTTCGGCCCAGGTCCAGAGAACGCATAGCAGCATTAGCAGCCAGCGCAATTGGAGCGATTGCTTGTTTTTTCTCATTGTCATTTTCTGGTTTATGTTTGAATGTTTTTTAATTTTCGGTTTGTATCCCCCCGGGGGCTGAGGGTACGAACGCAATGGTTATCAGTGAACGATTTTAGCCGTGCTGGTGGAGCCATCGGTGTAGCGTGTGACGGCGATGTTGATGCCGGGGAAGGGCTTGCTGCTATGCTGTCCGGCCACATTATAATAGATGACACCTTGTACCTGACGCTCCACGTGGCCCGTAAGATCGTCCACCACGGTGATGATGGGGCTGTCGGTGATGACTTCCATCACGCTGAGCGAGAAATCATCGCTCACCGGCGACTGCTTGGGGTTGAGCGTGACCCGTCGCGGAGCGCCATTCCCGCCCGAGGCCGGCAGGGCCTTGATCACGCCCACCAACTCATACATCTGCCCCACGTTGAACGTCAACTCGCCGCTCTGGTTCACCATGCCTTGGTAGTCGGCATCCTGCTCGATGGCGAACGCGCCATCCAGGTTGTAGCCGTTGCTGCCCTGCTCGCTGGCCGGCACGGCAAACACATGCTTGCCGCCTTCCATGCCCCGGTAGCAGGCCCACACCACATGGCACATCTCGCCAGCTTTGGGCCTAACGAAGAAATACTCAGTCTGGTCGACAAAGCTGGCTGGAATGTAGGTGTTCATCTGGTAGTTGTCGGTAGCCGTGTAGTCGGTGATGGGCCGTGCTGCGAGCTGTATGGTGGGGTTGGTGTGATCGATGACGCGCCCTACCATGGTCTGTGCCAGATGCTGATGCGTCATAGTGTTGGTGAGCAGTGTGCCACCCGTGGGTGCGAGCAGCTTCACCCAGTTACTCTGGTCAAAGTCATCGCCGCCACGCAGGTAGTTATAGTCGTTGGTGCCAGGATAAAACTTCTGTCCGGGCTGCATCACCGATGGTGCGATGGCATCGCCGTTGCGGTCCTTGGCATAGGCATAGGAGCCATCGCTGCTCACATACACCACCTCCAGGTCGTTGCTCACCACGATTTCTTTCGACGTGGGCAGCGACGCATCGGCTATCAGGTCGACGAGCGAGCGCACGTTGTCGGCCACCACACCTTGTTTGCCGCTCACGGTGTAATAGCCTCCATTCTCAAAGGTCAACTCACTGGTGGCATTGGCACCGCCGTCGCTGAAGATGAGCTTCGTGGGCATATCACTGGTGGCACAAGTCCAGCGGTAGATGGCATGCCCTTCGGGCGAGATGCCCACCATGTCGAAGAGCTGCTCACCAGGCCAGGTGACACCGCTCAGATTCTTGCTGGCATTCCACACCCATGCACTGGGCACCGCCATCGACGTGGTGTTCTCGAAATAACAGAACGGCTTGTCGGTCACCCAGGTGGCACTCGATGGCAACGTGGCAGCTGCCACGGCACCTGCTTGCGGTGTCTCAACTGCAGGCAGATAGCGGGAATAAGTAGAAGTCACATTGCTACCCGTCGACCAGTTATCGTTGGCTTTGGGAAACCGGATGAACACATTCGATGAAGTGTTGCTCACCTCGAAACGCTCGGATCCATTGTTGCCGTTAAACACAATGGCACCAAGGCTGCTCTTATTCATAAATGTTGCATAATACCAGCTTTGGCCATTGATGGTTGTTTTTGGAAATCCCTCCTCGGCCCAAGAGCTGCCCCAGTTCCAATATATGTCTCCATTGGAATAGGGATAAAGTTTGAGAATATTAGCCCATTGGCCGTTGTCCCACATAAACACGGTGATGGCCTTTGTTGTAGTGGTGTGACGGCTATCGTTCGAAACATCGATGTAGCCTGCGTGGTAATTGTTATCGCCAAAGTGTGCACCAGGATAATAGTAATAATAGTAATCGCCCGGAGCAGTAATGCTGATGTTGGCGGTTTTATCTTTATCACCAGTGATGGCAAAAAGCAGGTTTACATTTGTTCGGTTGCTAAACGAGTATTTATACCACGTCTGCCCGCAATTGCTGGCTGTGGTTGAGAGTTGGGTGCCCGGCCAACCGTTAGTAAGGGCATTCTGATTATTGTCCCATGCATAAAGGCGCGGCCTGTCGTTGGTCACCATGTTCTTCACATATATGTTGATGCCACTCGTTGTGCCACTTCCGCTGGCTCCGCTCACCTGGTAGGTGCGTGCCACCTTGCCGATGTAGCTGCCGTTCTTGAGGATGGCGGCACGCACGAGGTGGCTGCCGTTGGTCGCGAAGGTCACGGGCACGTTGGCGTCGGTTGACGTGCGCTGGTTGGCGGCATCATATTCAATGTCGGTCTCCCAGCGGTCGATGGTATAGACAATGGTGGCTCCCTCCACGCTGCTGGTGAGGTTCACCATGAGATTGCCCGTATAGGCCCCACTGGCACGGTCGATACTCACCATGGGGTCGTGCAGGGCTTTCACATAGGTGGACGTGACATCGGTGGCGATGCCATCGCGGAAGGTGTAGAACACCTCGTGATCCACATTGTTGATGTTGTGTGTCTGACTGTTTCCGCCCTCGCTCAGAATCATGTTGAACTTGCTGGCGGGGATGGTGGCCTCGCGCCAGGTGATGCCTCCAATCTGCTTGGTGTAGTTCATCGGCCAGCCAGGCCAGCCGCCTGTGTACTGCGTGTCCTGGTCGTCACCGTTCCAAGCATAAATGTTAGGGGTGTTGCCATTAGGGTCATAGACATAGACCTTCACCTCGCCGGTGGTGGGATAGTCGTCGCTGACCACATAGGCATGATGCACGATGCTGGTGGGCACCACCTCGCCCCCGAGCAGCACACCCACGCGCAGGTCGGTGCTCTCGGTGAACGTGAGGTTCACCCCTTCGGCGGCAGTGATGCGCTGGCTGGCAGCAGTGGGGTTCTGACCATTGGTGGTGTAGACCAGCGTGCAGCCCTCGCTCGAAGGACGCACGTTCACGGTCACCGTGCCATAGTAGCTGCCACTGGGCTTATCGAAGACGGGGTAGCCGTTGATCAAAGCTGGTTTGACGTTGTTGTAGATGTTGGCGAAGTCGGCATTGCCATAGGCATCGTTGCTGATGGCCAGGCGGCACACGGCACTGGTGAACACCTCGGTGTAGCCACTACGGTTGCCCTGGTTCACGGCATCACTGCCCAGCTGGAGCAGCAAGCGCCCCTTTTCGCCCTTGATAATCCACCACACACCGTTGCTGCCCACATTGCCGGCACTCTCGATGGCGGCATCGTTGGTCACGCCAGCGGCACGGCGCGCCAGAATCATGCGGCAGATGTCGTCGTGCCATGCTGGGTGCATGAAGTGCGCCCAAAACAGACACGGCGTGCCGGGCATTGCCAGCAGGAAGGCATTGGCTTCCACGATATTGCTATTGGTGCGGTTGGCATAGTTAGGGTTGCTGGTGTCGGTGGGCAGATTTTTATTGGTGTCGTGATTGGCGATGAAATTCACGGCATAGCGCTTGAGGATGTTGTCGTGCAACATGCCGGCATCTTTCAAGTCGTGGAAATAACCGCTGTTAAAGCAGTTCTTGATGGTGCTCATCAGCGGGAAGTCAAAGGCGGCACTGGTGATGTTGCCATCCGAGGCGGTGTTTTTGATCCACACCGAGGGGTGGGTGTCGGTCCAGAACTCACCCACGCTGAAAGTGGGCGTGGTGGCCATATTATACTGTGCGAACCGTCCTGGAGCCAGTCCGGCAGCATAGTCATAGCGGAAGCCGGCATAGCCCAGCTCATCCTTCAGGTAGCGCAAGTAGTTGATGGTGTTGCGCTGTGCGTTCTCGCTGGTGTGCGCCACCTCGTTGGCCCAGCCGCCGTAGTTGCCGTCGTCGCGACCGGTGCCGCCGCCAGTAATCTGTTTCTCGCTCGTGCTGCCATCGAGGGGCATATACCAATTGGTCCAACCGCCGTTGCGGTAAACGAGCCCCACCAGGTCGGCCTTGGTCCAGTTGGTGCTGGTCGCGTGACCTGTGGAGGGGTCGGTGTAGTTCTCCTGGAACCAGAAGTCGCCGGCAAAGCCCTTGTGGTTAATCACCACGTCCTCGATGGCTCCGCAGCCCATGGCTTTATAGGCCGCGATGCACGACTTGAGTTCGGCCTCGGTGCCAAAATAGGTCATCGACGTGTACTGCACGGGGTTGCCATTGGTGTAATAGGTGTAGCTCTCGCCACGGCCGTGGTCAAACCACAGGTAAGGCACGAAGCCGTTGGCATCGGGGTTGGAGATGTAGTCGCCAGGATTAAAGTTCCACTGTGCGCCTCCACGCATGCCGCGTGTCTGCGTTGACGACCCGCTGAAGGGGATGAGTGCAGGAGCGATGGTAGCACCGCTCTGCGGCAACCACAGCAGGTCGATGAACGGAGCCACGAAGCCCTTGACGGCCTCCAGGTTGGCCCATGAGGTCAAGGGCACTTCCCAGTCGTCGGTGCCGGCACCCCACCCAGCGTCGTACATCGTTGCCCAGGTGTGGCGGATGTTGGCACCCCACGGGTTGCTGTGCGGCACGATGTTGATGTTCCCGAGGTCGCGCTGCTGCTGTGTGCCATTGGGACCGAAATCGGGGTGTTCCAGATAGCTGTCCCAGAAAAAGCCCTGCAGCATCACGCCACCGTAGCCTGCTGGCCAACCCTGCCCCACAACAAGCAACGGCAGCAACGCGACAAATGCTATGAGTGTAATCTTTTTCATCGTTATGCGGTACTTTTAATTATCGGTTGTCATGCAAATAGCAAAGGTACAATAAAATAAGTGCAGCAACACCGCTGCCGCACTTTGTTTCAACGAAAAGTAATGCAAACGATTGCGAGCGAGCGGGCGACAAACCAACACCTATCGCCACCATTCCCGCCCGCGACAAACCCGCCCACGACAGCCACAAACTATAGAGCCAGCAGTTCTGGCCGCATTGTCGGGTCAATGCTGGCATATCGTCTGCCCACGACTGGTATTGGTTACCATTTTGTTTCGGTCTTCCTGGTTGCGCTGCGCAGGCCCAACCGAATCGCGGGTCATAGTGAAGCCCTTCCAGAAGAGGTTTGGGGAGGCTCCACGAGGTTTGGGGAGGCCATGAGTTCACTTGTCACTCATCACTCGTTACTCATCGCATATGAATTTTTTAACGCTGAATATTTTCTCATTCCAAAATTATGCTCTAAATTTGTAGCCGCTAAATTAGCGACAAGTAAATTCTTCTATTTATTAACTTATAAACCAATTCACAACATGAGAAAGTTTCTATCTTTCATGACAATGTGTCTGCTGGCTGTGGGTGCACTCCACGCCGAGACATTTGTGATGGGTGAGCTGAGCGGTATGCCTTCGGAAGGGGGCGATTTCTCGGTCACCTTCGGCACCTACACGATGAGTGTGGCCAAGAATAGCGGTTCGTCGAACCCCATCTACCACAGCACGGCCAAGGACGTGCGCGTCTATGCCAAGGGCAGTGTGCAGCTGGTCACCACTGGCGATGCCATGACCCAGGTGGTGTTCAACATCTCGGACCAAGGCAAGAAGCGTCTGGCCGAAATCACCCCGTCGGTCGGCTCGGTGACCATCGACACCGAGGCCTGGACCGTGACCTGGACGGGCGACAGCAAGGACGTGACCTTCACCGTGGGCGACAAGGCCGAATATGGCACCGATGGCAACACCAAGGCTGGCCAGTTCGACTTTTTGTCGATTGACATCACCGCTGGCGGCTCGGCCGTGGAGACGGTTGCCAAGCCCACCATCACCCCGGCTGCCGGCACCTATTACTCGCCCATCGAGGTGAGCATGAAGTGCGGCACCACCGGCGCGAGCATCTACTACACCACCAACGGCAGCACCCCCACGGCAGCCAGCACGCTCTACAGCGCACCGTTCACTCTGAACGCCGACGCCACCGTGAAGGCCATCGCCATCAAGGGTGACAAGCAGAGCGAGGTGGCCGAGGCAGCCTATGTGTTCGGCACCGCTACCGATGTGGCCAACATCGCAGCCTACCAGGCCGTGGAGGATGGCACCATGGTGCGCTTCACCAACCCCGTGACCGCTATCGCACAGTACAACAAGCGTCTGTTTGTGAAGGACAACAGCGGATACATGTTTGTGTATGGCGAAACGGGCCAGAAGTACAACAACGGCGACGTGATTCCCGCTGGCTTCACCGGCGAGAAGAAGACCTACGACGGCGAGCCCGAGCTGAGCGTGTATGAGACGAGCAACTTCCAGGCTGGCACCGCCGGCACCCCCGTGGAGCCGATGACCATCCAAGCCAGCGATGTAGAGGCTGACCTGTTTGGCAATCTGGTCTACATTGCCGGTGCCACGCTGGGTTACACCGAGAACGCCAGCGGCTCGAAGTTCCTGGCCACCATCACCGACAACAGTGGTGAAGCTGCTGCCTACAACAACATGGGCATGACCATCAGCGACTGGGATGCCACCTACAACGTGACCGCCGTGATTGGCTCGCGTCGTGCTGCCGATGCCACCGAGACCACCTATCAAGTGTGGCCCGTGAAGCTCGAGAAGGTGGGCGGCGATGTGGTTGGCACGCAAGTGGCCACCATCGCCGAGTACCTGAACCTGGCCGACGATGCCGAGTTCACCTACACCGGTCAGGCTGTGGTTACCTACCGCGACGCCAACGACCAGCGCTACCTCTACATCAAGGACAACACCGGCTCGGCCATGATCTTTGGCAAGGACTACACCTTCAACCAGGGTGATGTGCTCAAGAGCGGCTGGACTGGCAAGAAGAGCAACTATGGCGGTCTGTATGAGATTGTGAACGCTGCTGGTCTCGAGGCCACCGGTGCCACCCAGACGGTGAAGCCCGCCGAGAAGACCACGGCTGACATCACCACTGCCAACCAGAACATGTACATCGTGCTGCGCGGCGTGAAGATTGCCAGCGTGAACGGCCGCAACTTCACCTTCGAGGACGGCACGGCAGGTTACAACACCTTCAACAACACCGTGACGCTGCCCAGCAACCTCGACCAGACCTACGACATCGAGGGCGTGATTTCGGTGCACACCAACAAGGCTCAGTTCGCTCCCACCCGCTTCCTCACCGAGGTGGAGATTCCCGAGGTGGAGGACATCGCAGCCCTGTATGAGCTCAACAGCGGTGCCGTGGCCACCATCGCCAGTGACCTCACCACCATCTACCAGAACGGCAGCTACCTCTACCTGAAGGATGCCAACGACACCTACGCTCTCGCCTATGGCTACCTGAACGAGGAGTTTGTGAATGGTGACATCATCCGTGGCGCACAGGCCAGCTGGACCACCTATCAGGATGCCAAGCAGCTCACCCCGGTGGCTCCCACCTTTGTAAAGGCCGCCAGCGGTGCTGCCGTGCAGCCCGAGGCTTACGCCATCGAGGACCTTGGCACCGACATGGTCCACTACTTTGTGAAGCTGGAGAAGGTGAACTTCGTGAACGACTCCACCAACTATGCCACCGCTACCGATGCCACCGGCTCGATTACCGTGTTCAACAAGTTCAACAAGACGGTCACCATGCCCGAGGAGAACGGCCAGTACGATGTGATTGGCTTCGTGAGCCTGTACAAGGGTAACCTGCAGCTGTGCCCCATCCAAGTGGGTGGCGATGAGCCTGGCGTGCGCGGTGACCTCACCGGTGATGGCGTGGTGGATGTCGACGACCTGAACCTGGTCATCAACATTATGCTGGGCAAGGCTCAGAAGATTGATGCCGCCGACATCAACAAGGACGGAGCCGTGGATGTGGATGACATGAACATCATCATCAACATCATGCTCGGCAAAGACTGACATGACTCAAGGCCTCCCAACCCCCGTGGGGTCTCCCCAAACCCATCCTAACGGAGGGGCTTACTGAGGCTTTGGAGGTGAAAAAATGACAACAGAGGGCAACCCGTTATTTGGGTTGTCCTCTGCTGTTTTTGTTGCTCCTTTCGCTTGGGTGCGAGGGGCATCACTCAGCCGGTAGTGTCCCACACGCTGCGGCGGGCATAGGCCGGGAAATGTGCCGGCTCGGGATCCAGTTCGGGGTCGGGGTCGAAGTGCTGCGTGGCTTCGATTTTCTCGTTGCGGCCGCGCAGGTAGCCACGCACCTCGGCATCGGCAATCATGTCGGCAATGCGCTGCATGGTGTCGGCATCCAGGCCTGGCATCGTCTCGGCGGCACTGCCATCGGGCGTAGGCGGCGTGGCCGAAGGGGCATCGGCCGAGTGCTCAGCATCGGGCGATGGCGAGGCATCCTGGGCGACCGATGCATCCACAATGTGTTCTTCCTGTGCCGCCACAACTTCGGGAGCGGCCTGGGGGATGAAAGGAGGAGGTGTTTCCATGATTACAGCATTTATAGATTAAAAACAACGGCGCAAAATTACCACCACCTGCCCCACCGGCGCAAGGTCAATCAGCGGGTCACTCCAAACCCAGTGCGGCCTCACCAAACCCCGTAGAGCCGCGGTGGCCTCCCCACCCCCCTCCTAAGGGGGCTTTCTGCAGAGCCGTCATCTGTAGGGACGTGGCCTGCCGCGTCCACACCGCATCGAGATAATAGCGACGATAATAGTACATTATGCATTAGTATAGTTTTGTGGATTGAGCATTATTTCGTAACTTTGCATGGTCAAACCATTGAGTATCATTCCATCGAGCCATGCCACAAAAGATTTCAGTGCGATTCTACAACAACCGTGAGGTGCGTGCCATTTGGGACAACGAGAACAGCAAGTGGTGGTTCTCGGTGCTGGACGTGATTGGAGCCATCAACGAGCAAGACAACTACACCCGCACACGCAACTACTGGAAGTACCTCAAGACCAAACTGCGCAAGCAGAAAAACGAAGTGGTTAGTGTCACTAACCAGTTGAAACTTATCGCCCCCGATGGCAAACGACGAATGACCGACGTGCTCGACTATGCCGGTGTGATGCTGCTTGCCGAGAACATCCCCAACGTGAATGCCACCCGATTCGTTCATTGGTTTGCCAGCGACAGCGAATCCATCGACGGCAAGAGCCGCGAAAAGGCTTATGCGCTGTGGGAGAGCGGATTGATGGACAGCGTGGAGATTGGCACCACACGAGGCTTGCAGCAAATCCACGCCTATCTGTTTGGCGGACTTTACGACTTTGCCGGGCAGATTAGAAACGTGACCATCTCGAAAGGCGACTTCACCTTCTGCCGCGCGGAATACCTGCACCAGGCATTGCGCGAGATTGACCGCATGGCCGATGACACATTCGATGAGATAGTACTCAAATATGTGGAGATGAATGTGGCTCACCCCTTTATGGAAGGGAACGGACGAAGCACACGGCTATGGCTCGACCTGCTGATGAAAAACCGCATTGGCCGCTGTGTGGACTGGAGCTTGATTGCCAAAAACGATTACCTGAATGCCATGATATGGAGTGCCACCGACCCCACCATGCTGCGAACACTCCTGCACAACGCACTCTCCGACAAAATCGATGACCGCGAGACCTTTATGAAAGGTATCGACTATTCCTATTACTACGAACAACCCGATTGATGCTCCAGGAATCTCCCCTGCCCTATTTGCGCCTGCGCTGCGAAATCAGGAACGCGGCCACAATCAGCACGAGCACCGCAATGGTGGCCGAAATGGGCCAGTGGTCGGCATCGAAAACCCATCCGAACTTTTTCCAAAACGGAATGTGCTCGCCATTGGCATGAGCAGTCGAGGAAGTGGCTATTGAATCGGCTGGTTGCTCGGCTGCCCCAACAGCCTGTTGCTCGGCATCCTCATCGGCATAGTCCACGCGCAGCAGGTTCACGGCATTGCCGCCCTGATAGTTTCGTGCCTGCGAAGTAACCACCAACAGGTGTCCGTCGCGCGAGATGTCGAGCCCCACGGGATAGGAATCGATGGGGATGTGGGTGATGGCTTGCATCGAGCGGGTGTCGACCACATAGAGCGCGCTGGCCGAGTTGCAGGCGGCAAAGATGAAGCGTCCGCTGGGCGAGGCCTCGATGGTGCGTGCCCCGGGCCCCACCTTACACACCTGCCAGGCACACGGCAACGTGATGCCGGAACCCTGACGACGGACGATGGCCTCCAACACGCTGTCGAGCGGCACACGCTGCACCAGTCCGGCACTGTTCACGCTGGCATACAGATAGCCGTGGTTGATGATCAAGTGGCGAGCATTGCTGATGCCACCTATCTTCCCTAAGTAGCGTCGCTTCGGCACATCCACCACGGCGATGCCACCGCCACCCATGCAGCCCACGAGCAGGTAGCGGTCGTCGGGGGTGAACACGGTACCCCGCAGCAGCAGTCCGCTGTTGGCATCGCGGTTCACTTCTTGCGTGAGGCTGAAGTTCAGCTCCAGCTGTTTCTCCACCACCACAGGCGGCAGGTGATGCCACCGGGCGGGGTCGTCGCCCGACACATCAATCAGCCCCACAGTGTTGTTGCCCCAGTGGGTGACGGCGACGGTGCGGCCATCGTGCGAACAAGTGATCATCTTGGGCAGTGGCCCGGTCTCCATCATGCGCACGATGCTGTCGGTGCGCGTGTCGATGATGGCAATGGCACTGGGGTCTTGCGCGTTGAGGTCGAAGGTGCGTCGGTAATAAGGCACCCACAGGTAACGGCCTCCATGCGAGAACGTGCTCTCCACCGGCTTGCCGCTGAACGCCTTGCTCTCACCATCGGGATAGTGTGTGAACTGATAATAGCCACAGGGTGCCGACCACAACGGGCCGCGTCCCGACTCAAAGCGATGGGGAATCACCTTGATTTTATGGTTGTCGCTTGTGGCATAAACCACTGTGGCGCAGCCCTCGAGCGAGTTGACGTAATATTTCGAGCCGTCGGGGTGGAAATTGACGCTTTTGGGCGAGAATATGTCGGTGTCGAGCGTGGCACGATCGCGCCAGTCGTGCTGCTGATGCTTGCCCACATTGGTGATGGTGAGCGCTCCGGGCACCTCCACGCGCTCGCCAATGGCCGAGTGCACCACCGGCGGCTGCGCCACAGCCACCACACCGCACGCCAGCACGGCAAAAATGGCGATGAAAGTCTTGAATACTGCCATTTTTAGATATTGCATTGTTTGTGGAATCTCGTTATCACGTTGTTTCGTTATCACGGCATCATATGCTTCTGGTTCCTTTGCAGGCGGGGTAACTGTTGCTCCAAAATGCTTTTCTGAAGTTGACGCCTTTCTTTGTCATGCGCTTGAGCATGGGTTTGCCGCACAGGGAACACTATGGTGCACCGGCCTGGACGTTCTGCTCGGTGCGACGGGCATTTGCCAGCACCCACGTGTCCAGCCAGTAATATCCTGAATGGGTGATATCCATACTACTTTAACTTTAACTTTGACTGCCTCCGTCTTGAAAGAGATACTCCGAAGGTTTCCAGTCCTTTGCCAACTTATCAGCTTTTTCCAACCATCTTGAAATACGTTTCAACGGTTCAACGTCCTCGCCCCAATATTCAACGAATAATGCTGCATCCATCCGTAGCGATGCGGCTATCATTTCTTTCTCTATAAGTTTTAATGCACGTGCAATATAAATACCACCTTTATCATCATTGTTTGGATTGGCCACGCTACCAGCCGAAAACAAGTCGCGCGCCTGATGGCACAAAACACCATGATAGGTAAGCAGATAAAGAACCATGTCATCATACTTGTTGCGTGAACGGCCAGATTTCACAATTGATGGGCAAAGCAGAGCGGCTTCAGCTCTTAATCTCGTCTTCTCCTCGATTGACAAATTGGTATATAGTCGAGCCTGAATGGGTGTAGTATGTTCGTCAGAATGTTTATCCTCAATCCACCAAAGTCTTCCATCTGGATGAATTTTCCGGGCATAGGCCCGGACATATTCCATTTTTTTCTTCATGTCCAATTTGCGAAAATCATCATATCTAATACCCATTTGGGCAAACAGCGATTCTTTCACTTCGACTTTTTCCGATGGCAATTCTATTTCAAATCGAGGAACATGAGACGTTCGCACATGAATCACACTCTGCTCATATTCGCCCCATCTTACTTCGGGAATGCCCCCCATTTTCCCAAAGACTATGTAAATATGTTTGACCTCTTCAATCCGCTGAGTTTCCAGCACACTATTGGCAATGCTTCGCCAAGTGTCGTTGAGGGTGAATTTCACTTCAACTCCATATTCGCCCATGGCTATATCGGGAAACGCCTGCGCGTGAGGCTTGAAGTCTATGTCAAATGAAGCATCGTCTTTGGTAAGGTCGAACAATACTTGGCGAACTCTATTTTCAAATTCAGACGAAGACTTAAATGATGAAACCCTTGCCTCCTCAGTCAACAATACACAACAATTATCGAGTAAAGCCTCAAACTGTTTCTTGGTCATGTGTCAATGTTTTTTTTAGTGATACTGCGATATGCCAGGCAAGGACTGGTGGTACTGCATTTCCAATTTGACGTTCTGTCTCGCGCAGCCCACATGGGAAAATGAAAGTATCAGGAAACGACTGTATGCGAGCTGCTTCACGCATAGAGATTCGGCGTGGTAGGGCATAGTGAAATTGAATGTTTCCATGACATTCAGCACGGATAGTGTAGCCTGGCCTATCAGCCACCATGCGACGGTTGCCCTGCTCGCCACTCACTTTCGCTTTACTCCAGATGTGAGAAAAGGCCCTATCTTCTTCGAGCGTTTCCAAATCATGCATGGCATCAAATGCCGTCATAGGCGACTCCACATTGGGAGTTGGAGGTGTGAAAGACGGTATATCTTCACGTGTGCCAACAAAGATTACCCTCTCGCGAGTTTGCGGCACGCCATATTTCTCAGCTTGATACAGTTGATAAGTAACCTGATAGCCAAGTGCGTTGAAATCTTCCAGTATTTTATGAAGTGAGTATTCGTTTTGTTTCAGCAATAATCCCCCAACATTCTCGGCCACAAATGCCTTTGGTTTTAAACGTTTCACCGCTTCAACAATATAGACATACAAACCGCTTCGCTCGCCATTAACCCCTTTCATTTTCCCATTTATGGAGATGTCCTGACATGGAAAGCCACCAATCACCACATCGGCATGAGCAGGCATATAGTCGATAACATCTTTAATATCTCCTTCGATGATAGCATGGGAGAAATTTTTTCGATATGTTGCACAAGCTGCATGACTCAGTTCGTTGGCCCATACGATTTCAAATCCTGTTTCGGCATAATGCTTGCCAAGAAAATCGAAGCCGCCCATAAAGCCAAGATCCATACCGCCACAACCAGAAAAAAGGGAAACCACTTTGATTGGCGATTGCTGTTTGTGTCGCTTGTTCACTGCAAGCACTGCTGAAAATGCAGGCATTTCATACAACGAACGCGTATAACCTACTGATGCTACTTCAGACAAGAAGTTAGTGTTTGTTTCATTGGCATAGTCCATAATGTTTCAGTTTTTGCCACATCGCAAGGAAGAGCAGTTTTTACACAACATGCCACTCCACACTTTTGCCGTTACGGCGTGTTGCGCCGCTGGTATTTCTTGGGGTTGGTGAGCGTGGACAGGCGGAGTTTCATCACACCGAAGACGGCTTCGCCAAAGATGCCGCTGCTCATCTTGCTCGTGCCCAGCACGCGGTTCACAAACACGATGGGCACCTCCTTGATGGTGAAACCCATGCGCCATGCCGTGAACTTCATCTCAATCTGGAAAGCATAGCCCCTGAACTCCACGGCATCGAGGTCGATGGCCTCGAGCACCTGGCGGCGGTAGCACACAAATCCCGCTGTGGTGTCGCGCACCTTCAGCCCCGTGACCAGCCGCACATAGGCCGATGCATAATAGCTCATAAGCACGCGCCCCATGGGCCAGTTCACCACATTCACCCCGGTGATGTAACGCGAGCCCACAGCCACATCGGCTCCCTCGCTGGCACAGGCACGCTGCAGGTCGATGAGCTTCATGGGCGGATGCGAGAAGTCGGCATCCATCTCGATGATGTAGTCGTAACCCTGCTCGAGTGCCCACTTGAAGCCGGTGATATAGGCCGTGCCCAACCCCAGCTTGCCGCTGCGCTTGATGATGTGCAGCCGCTCGGGATGCTCGGCCATGAGCCCCTCGACTATCGAGGCCGTGCCATCGGGCGAATTGTCATCGATGATGAGCAGGTCGAACTCATGCTCGGCGATGCCCAGCACGGTGGCTATCATGTTGGCAATGTTCTCACATTCGTTGTAGGTGGGGATGATGACTACACTGTCCGATTTCATTTCAGCTGCTGATTGATTTCAAAGAGCAAAATTACAACAATTTTCCCACACTTTGCGCTTTTCGCATCGTCAAAATGCTAAAAAACGCAAAATGTGGGAAAACGCGGTATCATCGCCCGCTCATGCTGGTCACAAACGGGTAGCCACCTTGGCGGGGTCAGTTGCCAAGCATGATGTTGATCACGGCGTTCACGTCGTCGATATCAACCACATCATCGTCGGTGACCAGGGCCTGCGAGCCATAGTTCGAGGCCG
This sequence comes from Muribaculaceae bacterium, assembly GCA_017545095.1. Next base: position 22,052 of record JAFYCU010000114.1, read on the forward strand.
GCACATTGCCGAGCATGATGTTGATGAGGATGTTGAGGTCGTCGATGTCGACCACACCGCTGCCGTCCACATCGCCCTTGACGCCGGGTGCACTGGGTGCGGTGCCGTAATAGTCAACAGTCATCGTGGCATCCATAATCGTATATTGCCCGATGAAAGGAATGTTCACCTTGATGTCGATCACATATTCGGCATGGGCGGTGAGTTCCTCATCGTTGAAGCGTCCAGTGAAATTAATGGGAATCGACTTGTCGAGTGCCGAGCCCAAATAGGGAAGCAGGTAATCGGGAATGCTTTCGGTGATGCCCCCCACGTCGCTGAGGCGGATTTCCTTCACACCCGCCACATTGGTGTAACCCTCCTCATCGGTTGTGCCGGTGAGGTTGTCGAAAGTAATGGTGCCGATGTCGTAGGAATAGCCAGCATAGCTGATGGTGAGGTCGTTCATCACAGCGGTGTAGGTGCCATCGGCATTCTGTTCCATGGTCATCGCCACATCCTCTTTGGTCATCTGGTCGGTGCCATTGCTGATGGTCATCGAGCCCATGTAGTCGGTGGCGGTTGCACTCATAGCGCATAACCAGGCCACCAAAAGAAATGTAAAATGCTTCATCTCACAAAGGTTTTAAATTGTTATTGATTATTCGTTGCAAAATTACACATTATTATTGACATACGCTAATTTTCATTCGAAAAAATAGCATTGAGCCGCATTGTGTTGCAGCTCAACGCTATTATAGAGCCATCGACCGCATCAGGGTGTAGCCCTGCAAAAACCGTATCAAGCCCTTTTGTTCACCGTCCATCAGATGATCATCCGCTTCAACAACTGGATCGGCTGCAAAGTCGATGTTCCCATCATACAACTCACGTGGTTGAGTGAACATCATGAAACGACTTCAAAACGATACACATCATATATTCCATATTACGCATAATCTTATTTTCACGCGAATCTACCATGTGTGATAAGCCATTGTATTACAATGCTTTCTAATTATCAACAGAATCTACACTCTAAAAAATGAGTATTGAAAAGACAAATTGATAACAAGCAATATTATTGTCTTTTACGCATAGAGGCGGTTACCATACTTTTGTGGTACGACAACCGCTTTTTCATAAAATAGGCGGCGGTTCGGAAAACCAAATGATTTGTTTTTCACTCACCTTGCACTATTTTTCTTATGCAGCAAGACAACATCAACATTGATTTGAAACTTCCCACCAAGAGGGAAGATCTGACCGAAAAGCAACTGCGTTACCTTTTCGGTTTGCTGGCCCAGGACTTTCCTGCGACGCAAATAAAGACCTATTGCCTGTTCCGTTGGTCTGGTATGCAGGTGATGTGCCGCTACGGCAAAGGCTGGTGGTGCAAATTCGACAAAAACGAGTTGCGCAAGCGCGATTCCGGCTGCGTCTCGGCAATTCTAAACAAGTTTAGATTGCGCTCGACTTGCACGGTAGTTCGTCATCTTTGCAAAGCAGATAAACGCAGCCATTGCCTCGCTTGACTGGCTCGACAGCGTGCCGACGTTCCCCATCCGGCTCGCACGGATCGGCAGACACCGCGCCGAGGGGCAACAGCGGCGACATCGGCAGAGCCAACCGAGGGAGCAGCGAGTGTAGAGCTGAACTTGCTCGTGCTATCCCGAGTCGAGGAAGACGAAGTCAACGTCGGCAACGCCGCAAGTGGTTCAGCCTAAAGTATTATGTTTCGGTGATGCGAATAAAAGAGTTTTATGAAGACAACGTGGGACGCTCATTCACTGGCATTTTGAGCGATTTCGCACGGCGATGTAATAAAATCATGTAAAGTCGTTTTAATTGCGAGATTTGTCGTATCTTTGCACTATGGAAGAAAACAAGAACCTCATTAAGTCGCAAGATAAACAAGTGTTGCCCACGCAATTAGTTGACGATGTGAAACTAATTATTGAGCGTGGGTTACGTGAAGCGTACGATAAAGTTAACACAGTTG
>JAFYCU010000115.1 GCA_017545095.1 Muribaculaceae bacterium
GCCCAGGTAGCCGTCCACATGATGTTTGAGCGAGCCTCGTAGTCTTGCGGATTCTTCACGGCGATGCGAGAAGAATGGATCACTGAGCGCATCAAACCTTCGGCCAAATAGTCGCTGGTGTTGTCATCGAAATCTGAGAAGTACTGCTCCATGATGTGGTTCATGATGTCGTAGATGCCGGCCTTCATCTGGTTCTCTGGCACAGTCATCGTGAACTTCGGGTTCAGGATGGAGAACTTGGGCATCAAGCGGCTGTCGAACACATGGCCCACCTTGAACGTGTGTTCCGCATCGGTGATCACCGTGCCGGCATTCATCTCCGAGCCCGTTCCTGCCATCGTCAGGATGCAGCCCACGGGTAGCAGTGGCTGGTCGGCATCGGGATTTTCCTGCTTCAGCCAGAACTTGTCCCAATAGTCGCCCTCGCAATGTACCGAGGCTGCCACTGCCTTGTAGTAGTCGCACACGCTACCGCCGCCAAGGGCAAGAATCAAATCCACCTCGTGGTCGCGGGCAATCTTCACACCCTCATGCAGCTTCTCAAGAGTGGGATTGGTCATCACGCCAGGATTCTCAACGATGGTCTTACCGGCCTCGTTCAGGATGGCCACCACTCGGTCGTAGATGCCATTGCGTTTCACACTGCCGCTGCCGTAGTTCAGCAGCACCACAGGGCCATAGCCCTTCAGCTCGTCCTTGAGGAAGTTCAAAGACTCATCACCAAAATATAACTTGGTGGGATTGTAATAAGAAAAATTTCCTAACATGTCGATATTCTTTTGATAGTTATGTTAATTCATATTGCTTTCAGCGATTTAGTAACCAGGGTTCTGCGTTAGGTTGCTGTTGAGTGCTCGCACGTCGGCGGGTATCGGGAATACGGTGGTGTGGCCGTCAGACTCGTCGATGGCATCAGGTCCCTCATAGAGCGACTTGTATTTATTGAAGCGGATGAGGTCTTGTCTTCGCCAACCTTCCCAGCAGAGTTCCAGCAAGCGCTCGTCGAGGATATTGTCGAGCGTACACTCGCGCTCTTTTGCTCCTGCCCGCGACCTGACGGCATTGAAGTCGGCGCTGCCGTCCTGCCCTAAGCGAACCTTTGCCTCGGCGCGCATTAGCAGCACGTCGGCGTAGCGGAAGAGCACAATGTCGTTGTCTACGAGTTTGCCGTCCTTGATGGCATTCTTGTCAAACTCGTATTTGAACATGCGTGCACCTGCCGTCTCTACGTATGGCGAACCACTGAGGTCGAGCTGCACCTTTTCGGGCTCATATTTCAGATGGTTTCCCGTTCGGTCGGTGACGGGTATCCCGCTTGGGGCATAGACATACGTGTAGTGGTAGCAGTCGAGGAACCGAGGGTCTAATTCGTCGGGGTAGCCAAACACCTGTAGCGTCTTAAGCGTGGCGCAAGCACCGTTCTCACCGTTATATCCGTATGCTGCTGCATGACGGTAGTGCAGGGAACGGGTGATGTTCTGCTGCTGATTGGAGAAGAGGTGCTTGTTCATCGGAATGGTGAAGATATTCTCCTTGGAGTTCTGGTTGTAGACAAGGAAGTTGGCGCTATAGATAGGTTCAAGCTCAAAATTCAGATATTCCAGTTCGTCGCAAAAGCTTATGCAATCGTCCCATCTCGGCACACCCGTGTATACCTCCGACCCCAGCATCAGTTTAGCCAGAATAAAGAAAGCCACAGATTGTGTGATGCGTCCGTAGTAGTCGCCCTCGCGGGTGCTGTTTTCGTAGGACAGGAAGTTGACAACGGAGAGGAGTTCTTCTTCGCAGAATTTGAATATCTCGGCCCTCTTCTCGCGTTTCACTTCGTTCATCGATACGCTGCTGTTGGTCACTAAGGGCACATCGCCAAACAGATCAATGAGGTACCAGTAATACATGGCTCTGAGCGCTCTCACCTCTGATGTCCAAGCGAGATGGTTCTCGTCGCCGGCAAGGTCTTTGTAGGTGTTTAGTGTCTCAAGCGACCTGTTGCACAGCGTGATGACCTTATAGAGGTATAGCCACGAGTTCTTCATCAGATCGTGACCGGCTGTCCATGAATGCTTATACATGTCCTGCCACAGGCCACCGTCGTACCAGTCGCCTCCGCGCAGGGGAATCATGGCTTCGTCGCTACCAAAGGTCTGCAAGTCGTAGACGCCCCGGTTGGTGCCTTGCAGCCCCTGACCGTCTTCGTATCCGCCAATGTAGTTATATAATGTGGCGACGGTGTTGAGATACAGGGTCTCCTTGGATGTGTAGGCTGCGCTCTCGGGCAGCTCACTGCGTGGTGTCTCGTCAAGTGAGCACGACGTGCAGGCGAGTGCGATGATGATGAGTGTATGATAGATTTTCATATTTAGAACTGTATGCTTAGTGCGAGTGAATATGTTCGGTAGGGTGGAATGGTACGTTTGTCGTCAACGCCGAGTGTTGAGTCTACTACCGATGAGTTGATGATAGGCGTAAGGCCCGAATAAGAGGTGATGTTGGCGAGATTGTTGACGGAACATGATACGCGCAACTTGCTGACGTATCGGGAGCGGACAGGTATGTTCCACCCCAGCGTGACATAGTCGATGTTCACGTAATCGCCACGCTCAAGCCAGTAGTCGCTGATGTCTTGGTCCTGGATGTTCATCTCAGGTGCTCCCTGCATCACGTTGTAGTTGGGCAGCGAAGCCATATTCATGTACGCCAGCGCCGTGCCGTTGTATATCTTGTGACCGAAGGCTCCGTTCACCTGCATCGTGATGTCTAACTGCTTGTAGCGGAAGGCGAAGTTAGAGCCCATCGTCGCCTTCGGTGTTGCCTGTCCGCAAATGAATTTCTCTGATGTCAGGTCGTAACGCTTCGAACCGTCTTCTGCTATCGTAAATCCTTTGCAGTGGGGCAAATAGAACACGCCCAGCGGTTGACCAACAATCTGGAAGCACACGTCGCTCGCCCCATGATAGCCGGCTCCGTAGAGTCCGCTGATGCCCTGCACGTCAGGAGCTGTCAGGTATTGTCCTTGGTAGTATCCGTTGAGGGTTACGAGCCTGTTGCGCTCAAAGGTCCAGTTCATGTTGATGTTCAGCTCCATGTCTTGCTGTCGCAGCGGAGTGATGCCGAAGCCTATCTCCAGACCGTGATTGCGCATTTTACCCAGGTTGGCCTGCAATTGGTCGTAGGTGAACGGCGGCACGGGCACGGTGTAGTTATAGAGCATGTCTGACGTGCGCGAGGTGTAGAAGTCGGCTGTCAGCACAATCCTGCTGTTCCAGAAGGCCATGTCCAGACCTGCGTTGAAGGTGCGCTTGATTTCCCATCCCAGGTCGGGATTGGCGTTGCGTATGATGCCCAGGGTGGTGGTGGGCATGCCGCCCACACTCACAACGCCGTTAGGGCGGATGAGCTGCTGCGACAGAAAAGCGTCGATGCCTCCGAGGTTACCGCTCTTACCGTAGCCCACACGCAGGTTGAGCTTAGAGACATATCGTTTCAGCGGTGCCACCCATTGCTCCTTTGTCACGTTCCATGCGGCGCTGACAGATGGGAAGACACCCCAGCGATTGAACTCGCCCACCTTCGAAGAGCCGTCAAGACGAGTGCTGACGTTGATCACATAGCGATCGTCGAAGGTGTATTGCGCCTTCAAGAGGTAGGACATCAAGCTGGAATTGTAGGAGTAGGAGTTTGTGCCGTCCCAGGGTCTGATGGCTCCTGCCGAGAGGTTGTCGTAGCCAAAGGCATCGGTGTTGAAGTTCGACGAGGTGGCATAGAAGCCTTTATCCTTATAGCGTTCTCCCTCTATCAGTCCCAGCAACTCCAGCTGATGGCGCTCTGCTATCCGTCCCGTCCAGTTCAGGGCTATATTGCCCAGCAGTTCGATAATCTTTTTGTCGCCTTGATAGGCTTCACCGTGGCTCCACACATAGGTGGGGTAGTAGTGGGCGTTGCTGATGTTGTTATACGAATAGCTGCCGAAGGCGGTCAGCGTGAGTCCGTATCCTAGGTCAGCTATCGCCTTCGCGTGGACATTCACGTGTGCGTCGTCCTCATCTTCCTTCATGGTAAGCAGGGCGTAGGGATTGTTGATCCACCAGGCTTCTGTCACGTCGTCGTAACCGCCGGAGGCATTAGCGCCAGCAGGGAAGGTGGGATTGAATGTGGCAGCAGAGTAGAACAGCTTCTGCCTGAAAGGAATGACGTTGTTGTCCTGTAAGGAACCCAGCACGCCGAGGTCCACCGTCAGATGGTTGTCGAAGGCCTTCTGATGCAAGTCGAGCTTGGCGATGTAGTTGCGCAGATTGTAGTTCCTGACGGTTGTTTTGTGGTCTGTCATACCAATGGAGGCACGATAGTTGGCCGTCTCCGAACCACCTCCGAATGCTAAGTGGTGATTTTGCACAAGGCCCGTTCGGAGGGGGGCTTCGGTGAAGTCGGTATCAGCGCCTTTATCGATGATGCTCATCCCCAGATTGCTGGCTGCCTGACGGAACTGGCTGGCGTTGAGCATGTGGAGATTCTTGTAGGTGTGCAGAAAACCTATGCTGCCGTCGTAGGCTATGTGAAACCGTTCTGCCTTGCCTTTTCTCGTCACCACTTGTATGACGCCGGCAGCGCCGCGGCTGCCATACTGCGATGTCTCCGAGGCGTCCTTCAGGATGGTGAAGCTCTCGATGTCGGCGGGGTAGATGGTGCTCAGCGTGGCGATGTCAGACTGCACACCGTCGATGACTACCAGCGGGTCGTTGCCACCCGTGAGCGATGTTGTACCACGCACTCGCACTGCCGACAACATAGCTTCGTGATTGCCGCCCGACTGCACCTGCACACCTGCTGCCTGACCGCTGAGGGCATCGAGGGAATTGGTCACCATACCTTTGTTCATCCTCTCGCGGGTCACCGTGTTTGGTGCGCCGGCATTCGTGGGATTGTCGCCGTAATAGTTGTTGATACTAACCTTAGTGGTGTCGCCCTGATGCTCATTTGTTATGGCCGACGGGCTCTGCGCCAAAGCAACCGTTGCCGGCATCCAGCATTCCAGCAACGCCAAGCACAACATCCGCAACAGTAGTGATTTTTTGACGTTTAGAGGTTTCAACTTTTTTGAGTTTTAGGAGGTTCTTGGAAATTTTGCTCCGAAAATACGAAAAAAATCCCAAAGCATGATTATTTTGCCTTGAGTTTTATGATTATTTGTGTATTACTTTCTTTTCGCACAATCCTCCAAATCTTTCTTTGATGCTCGATTCTATGCAGATTGGCGCAACTCATGATGGCTCTCGCTACTCCGTTGGCTCCATCCGTCCCCATTTCATTTCTACTCCATCTTTGTCGTACTGCTTGCGCCCATTTGCAATGTATTGGGGAAACAATCGCCCCCTCTTTCTTCAACTCGGCAAAATCCTTTTCATCGTTTTGTACTATTTCTTGTTGAGATTGTGCAAACTTCTAATCCATTCAAATCTTCCTCAAATTGGTGCACATCGGTGAAAAGCACGGCTGGCATTCCAGCAGCCTTGGCTCCGTCAATGTTGATTTGTTTGTCGTCTGTGAACAAGCATTCTTCCTTGACAAGCCCGAATTTCTCGCAAAGACGATTGTAGATAGCCACGTCAGGTTTCACAAGATGCTCTTCAGAGGAGATGAGCCTGTCGTCCATCATCTGGAGAATGCTGAATTTCTCAATGACGGGATATACCGTATTGCTCCAGTTGGTTAGCCCATAGAGGCGGTAACCGTTAGCCTTGAGCCTTGTGAGCAGGTCACGCATCCCTGGCATCTCGATGGTCATCGCGTCAAGCTGTCTATCATGGAACTCCTGCAACGGCCTTTTCCAATAAGGAAACTTTTCTTGAAATTCTCTAATGATGTCGATAAATGGCTCCACTCCCAAATCACAACGCTGGGTGAACTCAATGCTGCAAACGATTTTCTCGAATTCCAAGCGTTCGCCATCGTCATCAAAGATCGTCTTGAGAAACGACTGATAGTCATAGCAGATCAGAACCTTGCCAAAGTCGAAAATGAGGTTTTTTATCATATGCAAACCATGTTACTTTTTTCATGCTTATCTGGTGCATCTTCACTAGCTTCGTTGCTTGCCCGTATGGGCTGGTGCAGTCTTTTTCTCACCATATCTACAATGATCAAGACGACGACAAGCATATTCAGCCAGTAGTTTAAAATCTTCTGGAATCGTTTCTTCCTTCAAACGATGGCAGCAATACAGTTCAATCATCTTTCGGACTGTTTGCTTCTCCTGTTCTATCCTGCTCATTCCATCCGTCCCCATTTCATTTCTTCTCCTTCTTTGTCGTATTGCTTGCGCTTGCCAACAGGAGGCTCAGTCAAGGTTATACGCACTACAGCTGTCCGCTCTAGGCTACGGGCAATAGCATCATCAAAAGCGTCCATATGGTGAGGGAGAAATCGCTGGCTGACGGCTCTCAGGCCTGCAATCCTCTCTTCACGCTCTGTCACAATCTCAGCCTTTCCAACTGCTGTTGCCGACTTGTACTGTAGCGTAAAACTGCTGTCTTTAGGGCCAACTGTGGGCGCACATTTGGTAACAGCCGACAGGAACACCATCGGATTGTGTGCTATGCAGTCTAACTTGTCTCCTTCCAAAGCACAATGGAAATAAAAGGTTCTTTCGTCTGTTCGTGCCAACGACAGGGGCAATCCGTAGGGCATACCATCAGGCCGCGTCATGCTGACTGTCACGTATGGAGCCTTGTCAAATACCTCCAATGCGAAGGCGGCATCCATTTGGCGACTCGCCTTCCTCATTTGCCTCTCGGCAGAGTTTGTGCTAACACAGCTCTGCTCTCGCTGCTCATTCGGGTGTCTGCTTGCTTTTCTCATATAAATATCTATACTGTTATCTCAATCTGAATGCCCTCTGGGCCGAGAATGCAACTTTCGTAATAGCCATCGCCAGTGGTACGTGGACCACTGACCACTTGATAACCAGCATCTCGAAGCTCTTGTGTTTTTGCATCCAAAGCCTCTTTGCTTCCTGCTGCTAACGACATGTGAATGAATCCGATATTAGGTCTTGAAGGGTCGGCATCAACGGTGTCAGGTCGCTGCATCACCTCCAAGCGTGTACTGCCATGAGGAAACGTAAGAATGTATGTGCGAAGGCCTGTACGCGGATTATGATACTGCTTGTTACTTGTCGCATCAAAATAGTCAATGAAGAACTGGCGCATTTGCTCCAAATCCTTACAGAATAATGCTATGTGGTCGATTCTCATAAGCGTATTGGATAATCTTGGCGGCAAAAACAACTCTTATGCCATGATTTTTTCTGCCATGCGCTTGCCTGCATCGAGGGCGTTTTGCAGTTCCTCCTGCCAGTGTTCTTCGTGCCACTGCTGCTTGGCGGCAAGATTGAAGCCTCCCATGTCGTAGCGGTCGTAGTTTTTCACCTGCAGGGTGTTCACGGCAAGGATGCGCTCTGGTTTCTCCAATGCATTGCCGATAATCATCTCGTTCTCGTTCATGTTATTCTCCTGAACGTGAACCATTTCAGCTGGAGCATTCATCGTATAGATAAATGCCGTTGGTATGCGACCCTTCGGAGGATTGCTGCTGTAGTCGTTGTACGACAACCAGGGAAAGAACAAGCGCTCAATGAAGGCTCTGAGCTGGGCTGTAATCTGGAAGAAATACATGGGCGAGGCAAACACGATGCCGTCGGCATAGGCCGTCTCGCGCAGCGGCTCTGTGAAGTCATCTTTGCGTGCGCAGACATCGAGATACTTCGAGTTCTTCATTTTACAAGCCAGACACGATACGCAGCCCTTGCAGTTCATGTCATAGACGCGGATGGTCTTTACCTTGATTTCTTCACTGACGGATTTTGCGCCATTCGCGAAAGCCTCAATCATTGCGGCGGTGTTCATGTTCCTGCGTGGACCGCCGTCGATTATCATAATCTTTTTCATATTGTGATTGTTTTTCGTTTCATTGGCAAGCACACTCAATGGCGACGACAAGACAGGTATGGCGGCCATTGCCATAGCCGTCTTCTTGATGAAATCACGTCTGTTCGTAGCCATTGAATGAAGTTTTTAGGTTACAAAAATACAACTTTTTGAGTATATCGCAAAAAAGCGGTTATCGTACGTTTTGCTGCGTTATTTTTATGAAGCGAGTGAAACGATGATGGTTCGCTCGATAGTGATATGGTTAATTAAGCTGGCTGGCGGCTGCGCTTGCGATATCCGGTCGGAGTCATGCCGGTGTAACGCTTGAAATAGCGGTTGAAGTGCTGGCTGCTTTGGAAGCCGAGGCGGTATGCCACCTCGGTAATGGTGTTGTCGGTCGCGTGCAAATCTTCTTTCGCGATGTCGATAATCTTCTGCTGGATGAATTCCAAAGGAGTTTTGCCGGTCTCCTTTTTCACTAGGTCGCCGAAGTAGTTGGGCGACAGGCAGCATTTCTCGGCAAATATTTTGACCGACGGCAGTCCGTTCATAAAGATGGCGTCCCTGTTGTGGAAATAGTCGTTGAGAGCCTGCTCAAAGGTTGACATCACGTTGCTGTTCTCCAACTCACGAGTGATGAATTGGCGGTCGTAGAAACGAAGGCAATAGTCGAGCAACAATTCAATATTGCGACAGATGAGTTTGCGGCTAAACTTGTCAATGGGACGATTGATTTCCTCCTTGATTTTTTCGATGCAGTCGAGATAGATGCCTCGCTCGCGCTCCGACATGTGCAGAGCCTCGTTTGACGAGTACTGGAAAAAGCGGTAATCCGCCATCCCTTTGGCGAGCGATGTGCCGCGAATCAAGTCGGGGTGGAACAGCAACGCCACCACGTTGTGATCCATGCCAGGAATGGGTTTGACGGTCACCGTCTGCATCGGGGCGAAGCTCGTCACCGTACCGTCGCTATAGTCATATTCCTTATGGCCGTATGACAGCAGACAACTTCTGGTGTTCTTCAAGTACAGAGCATACACGCCATACTGCCACGTGGTCTCATTGTCAATAAACTCACGATTGGGCACGTCCTTGAGGTTGCACACCGTCACGAGCGGGTGCAAGGTCTCAATACCCAAAGCTTGGTTGAATTGGTCGATATTATCTACTCTGAACATCATCGTATATACTTAACGTGAAACGACACCTATTTATTTGATAATCTTCTTTGTTTCACTGTTTGAAGTGGGCATTGAAGAAGTCAGAAATCTTGTCGTATGGAATCATGCCGTTCTTGTCGTCGTAGAGGTCAGTGTGGACTGCACCAGGGATGATATAGAGTTCCTTGTTGCCCTCGACGATGCTCAAGTTATTACCATCGCCCAGATTCGTGGGAATTACAGGTTTTTTGCCTGTCATTTTCTCAAATGCTGTCTCGCTGAAATAGCGACTGTGGGCATACTCGCCGTGGATAAGCAGCACGGGGTTGGAAATCTCGTGGGCATAGCAGAGCAGAGGCTGGTTGAGGAACGACTGGCAGCCTATGACGTTCCAGCCGTCGTTGGAGCCGCCTGAGCGCTTGTGATATCCGCGAGGGGTTGTGTAGTAGTCGCTGTACTCCTTCACAAACTGCGGAGCCGCATAAGGCAGGTCGGATTGCTTGGGTACGCCACCGCCACGCTTGTAAGTGCCAGCGCGGAAGTCCTCGGTGCGTTGCTGAGCAATGGCCAGACGCAGCTTGTCGCGGAATTCCTTAGTGTCCTCGGCATCGTTGTAGTTGTTGGCTATCTGACGACTCATGTCGTACATCGTCGAGGCAACGGTGGCTTTGATGCGAGGGTCGAGAGCGGCAGCGTTGATGGCCATGCCGCCCCAGCCGCAAATGCCGATGATGCCTATTCGCTCCGGGTCAACATTATCCTGCACCGAAAGGAAATCGACGGCGGCAAGAAAGTCTTCGGTATTGATGTCGGGCGAAGCCATCTGCCGTGGATCACCACCGCTCTCACCAGTGAACGAGGGGTCGAAAGCGATGGTCAGGAATCCTCGCTCAGCCATGTGCTGGGCGTAAAGCCCGGATACTTGCTCTTTCACTGCGCCGAAAGGTCCACTCACTGCGATGGCCGGGAGTTTGCCTTTGGCATCTTTCGGCGTGTACATGTCGGCTGCCAGTTCGATGCCATAACGGTTCTTGAACGTGACCTTCTTGTGGTCAACCTTGTCACTCTTGGGAAACACTTTGTCCCATTCCTGTGTAAGTTGTAATGTGGTGTCCATGTTTTGTCCGTTTTTACCATCTGTGCTGCACGACTGGAGTGTCAATCCCAAGAGCAGGGCAGCTAATATTGCCTGTTTCATTGTTGTGAATTGTTTAGTTGGCGCGTTTTCCCAGCAAGATGTCGATGAGGATGCTTACGTCGCCCACATCGATTACAGCATTGTGGTCAAGGTCGGCCTTGTCGAGGTTTTGTTCAATTTTTCTCAACACCATATCGATGATGATGTTCACATCGGCCACGTCAACCATGCCATCGCCATTCAGGTCGTGGGCGGCTGTTGATGCACCTGAGATGGAGTCATAATCGATGGCCTCGAGCCAGTTCTGTATTAACGTGGCTCGGTTGGCGTGGTTGCTGGCATTAATCCACAGGTTGCTGAAGTAGATGCCGTTTGGTACGAGCCGCTTGCAGTCGGCCACCACACCGCTGATGCCCGATGAGTGGCTTGACACAATCAGCCCGACATGCTTGCCGGCCATCTCCGCCCCATGATGAAACAGATAGGTTTGCATGATGGCGGCCATCTGGCTCCACCACAAGGGTGTGACAATGATATAGGTGTTGTAGTTGGCAAGGTCCACATCCACGGGGTCGATGGCGGGATAACTGTCGGGCGAGTCAGGATTGGCATTGATAGCGTTCAGCAACTGCGTTCCCACAGCGTAGCCGTTGGCCTCGTACCGTTGCGTCTTGTCGGCCGGCTCGATGCGCACCACGTCGGCCTCAATCTGCGAGGTGAGCGTCTGCACAATCTCGTGGCAGTTGCCTGTGTAGCTATAGTACACAACGAGCGTTTTGGATTTGGGCTCATGACTGGGCGGTAGCGACAGAGTCACCCCAATATTGCTCTGTCCGGCCTTGAGGAATGTTGCAAGTTCACTGTCACTGAGCCCGTCAATCTTGCCCAGACGGGTATAGCTCCACGAGTTGGAGCCATACATCAGGCAGATGTTGCTGCCGTTGTAAAGAATCACATCGCCGGGTTGTGCGGTAATCTGCTCATTGCTCGTTGGCAAAGAGAAACCCAGCGCACCCCAAATCTCGAAACCTCCACTGGAGTTGAGGGTGACGGTCACTGCACCTTCTTGCAACTTGGCGACGAGTGCTTGAGTGGCGGAGTTGTCATAGAGCGTGACAGATTGTGTGGCACCATCAATGGTGATGTTCATCTTTTGCGTCATGGTGTTCTGAGCCATAACGTTGTTGTCGATTAAACAGCCACAAAGTATCATGACCGCCATCATCAATAGAGTGCTGGAAAACGTTTTCATAGATGTTCTATTTTATTAGTACGTGATTGAGTTGCTTTTTCGGCTGCAAAATTAGTCACTATTTTTTCATGCGGTTGTGACCATTTTACTGAAATTTGTGCTCAATTTACGGAAACAGTATTTTTTGAACGAAAAGAGATAGCGTCGGGTAACTGCTGCAGACATCCGCTCTGATTGCACACCTGCCGGAAAAGGGCACCAATGTTACAAAGCACGATGGCAATGATTAGGCTGGTATAAAAATAACCAAGAGAAAATGCCGCTGCCCAGCCTGAATAGCAATGGCATAGAACTACCCTTGGCTGAATAGTGCCCAGTCATGAACAAAAAACCTAATAATTATTAATTTCTTTCTTCCATTGAGAAAATATTGCTATTTTTGCTGCCCGAAATGCTTTCACCTTTGTATTTTGGTGCGGGCGTGAATTAAGTTGGGACAGACAACTTTTACTAATCAAATATTTCCAAAGATGAGAAAATTCACTTTTGTTTTTGTGGCCATGGCACTGCTGGTGTCGCTTGCCGCTATGGGTGCACCTGTCAGCCGGCAGCAAGCGCTTGCCGAGGCCACGGCCTTTGTCCAGCAACGTCAGGTGTCTAACGGTGCGTTGCGCTTGGCAACCCATGCCCCACGCTTTCAGGCAGCTGCCGACATGGGCTACTACTATGTGTTCAACATCGGCTCTGGAGGCTTTGTGATTGTGAGCGGCGACGACCGCACCAATCCCGTGCTCGGCTTTTCGACCGAGGGTGCTTTCGACCCCGACCGCGTGCCGGTGAACATGCAGAATTGGCTCGATGGCTATGTTGGCCAAATAAAGGTCTTGGATGCGATGGACAATGCTCAGGCAGCCCAGGCTCTTGCCTTGCCGCGTCGCGCCACTGTGGTCGACACGCGCAACTCCATCGCCCCACTGCTTACCACCAAGTGGGACCAGGCCACTCCCTACTGGAACGAGTGTCCCGAGTTTATGAGCATCAACGAGAATGGTGACACCATCGGTGAGCTGGCCTATGCCGGTTGTGTGGCCACGGCCATGGCACAGGTCATGAAGTTCCACAACTGGCCCGAGCAGACCACCAAGGTGATTCCGTCTTACGACTTCACTATCTCCAACGGCGACTTTACCTATTCCACTGTGCAGATGGAGGAACTGCCAGTGACCACTTTCGACTGGGCACACATGCGCGACAGCTACACCGGCAGCGAGGATGAGGTCTACACCACTGCCGTGGCTCACCTTGTCTATTATGCTGGAGCATCGGTGAAGATGCAGTATGGACTCTCGGGTTCGGGAGCCTACACCGATGACATCCCCAAGGGATTTACCGAGTATTTCGCCTACGACCGCAACACCATCCAAATCAAGTTCCGTACCGACTTCACCCAGCACGACTGGAACGAGCTCGTGTATCAAGAGCTCGCGCAGGGCCGCCCCATGATTTACAACGGCACGGCCGGGAGCGGCGGCGGACATTCGTTTGTGTGCGACGGATATGAGTATGGCGACTACTACCACATCAACTGGGGATGGGGCGGCATGGGCAACGGCTACTTCCAGCTGGCCATCCTCAACCCGCACGAGAGCGGCATTGGCGGCTCCACCAGTGCCGAGGGCTACAATATGAAGCAGAACGTGATTATCGGCATTCAGCCCGGTGACCCCAATGACCCTGGCACCGAACCCGAGGTGGTGCACGCGCTCACGGCCACGGGCATCACCACCGGCTTCTCGGGCGCACTCGAGCGCGAGAACCAAACCGAGGGATTCAGCATCTACAAGCGCAAGACCTTCAAAATCAATTTTGCCGACCATGTGGGCACACAAAAGAAATACGACGTAGGTGTGGCACTCTATGATACCGACATGAACTTTGTGCAGATGGTCATCAACCGGGGCACCTATGCCGTGGCCCTCACCTCGGCGCTTGGCAGCTACGAGAACCTGGGTGGGAACATCGATGCGCGCTATGCTGTCAAGTTTGCAGCAGGACTCATAGGCAACTACCGCATGGTGCCTGTGTATCAGCTGCAAGGAACCACCGAGTGGAAACCCATGCTCGAAACCGACCGTTACTACCTTGATGTGGTGATTACCGCCACCACTGCCACCTTCACCGAGCATCCCATGCTCGACCTGGTGGCCACCAACTACGAGTGTGTGGGCGGCGAGAAGGTGGGCAGCCCCGAGCAGGTGAACGTCACCCTGCACAACAACAGTGCCGACCGCTTCTTCGGCAACCTCTATTTGTGGTTCGGCAACCAGCAAATCGATGAGTTCTCTCAGTACACTACCACCTTGCAGGCCGAGGTGCTGCCCGGTCAGGACGCCGTGGTGACATTCAACCTTACCCCGCAGAATGCCGGCACGCAGCAGCTGCGCATCTCCTATGACGAGAGCGGTAACCAGTGGGTGAGCGGAACGGGGTCGGTCACCGTGACCGAGACCGTGGAGAGCGTCATGAACCTGGGCGTGGCCATTGAGGCCGTGAATGCTACCGATGGCATCATCTACGACACCCACGCGCGCTTCCGCGCCGATGTCACCAACAACGGCACGGGCGAGTACAACAAGTATGTGCTCGCGCCGCTGTTCCTCGTCCACAAGGATGAGCAGGGCAACGTGCTCGGCGGCGAGATGGTCACCTATAAGCAGAGTGCGCTCAGCCTGCAGCCCGGCGAGACCAAGACGCTCTATTTCGACTTCGACAACCTGGGCTACGACCAAACCTATTCGATGAACCTCTATGGCCGCAACGAGAACGACGCTTTGGTCAACCTGGTGCAGGCGGGGCAATCGGTCCTCTACGATGTGCGTCACGGACTGGTGGTGTGGACCTCCGACGACCTGGGAGAGGGGAGACCCGCAGCGGGCGACATCGTTATCCCCGACAGCGCCATCGCCGTGCGCCTCGAGGGGCTGGACATCACAAGCGTCACGCCCAATGACAATCCTAACACCATCTATCTGATTGGGGCCGACGAGGTGGTGCCTGCCGGACTCGAAGGCTGCAACGTGGTGCGCGGCAACCAGGCCGAGTGCATCGTCCTCAAGGATGGTTATCCCTATTTCACCCCGCAGAGTTTTACCGCAGCACAAGTGACCTATGAGCGCAAGTTTGCCCAGTCGCGCCGTCCGGGCGAGTGTGCCGCCTGGAGCACCATTGTGCTGCCCTTTGCACCGCAGACCATCACCGCCAATGGTGAGACCCTCAACTTGTGCGACGATGACAACACCGCTAGTGGACAGCTGTGGGTGGAACGGTTCGCGCAGGAAATCGACGGACTGCCGGCTTTTGAGTGCGTCACCGAGATGGAGGCCAATGTGCCCTATCTTGTTGCCGCTGCGCAGCCCGTCGTGGGCAAGGCCGTGCTGTGGCAGGCCGCCAATGTGCAGCTCAAGGCCGAACCCATAGCCTATACCAGTGGCGAGAACTACCTGATGGCGGGCACCTTTGTGCCGCTGTTCATGCAGGCAGTGTATGTCTCGGACGATTACGAAAGCATTGCCACGCTCATGCGCAGCTGCCATGTGGCACCCTTCCGCGCCTATTTCAAGCGGCTGGGAGGCGATGTCGAAGATCATGGACAAATCAACTTCCCTGGCGATGGCTGGATGCCGCCGCTCACCCCCGGCGATGTGAACCTGGATGGCAACATCGACATCGATGATGTAAACGCGTTGGTGAACGTGATTCTGGAGCAAGTGGCTCCCGGTTTCTATGGCGGCGATCCCGATGTGAACGGCGACGGCAGTATCGACATCGACGATATCAACGCCCTCATCAACATCATCCTCGCCAACTGATGAAAACCACCGCTCAAGCCCCTGAGGACAGAACTTGAGAGCACCATCACCGAATACACAAATCCGCAAGGACATAATAAAAGTTCCTTGCGGATTTGTGTATCAAGATGCAGGAATAGAACCATCCGGAAACCTTGGATTCCCGATTAAGAACCGCTTAGAATCCCTATTTTGCGTAAGCTCCCATCCCTCACGAGCTCATCGCTCATTCCTTGTGCAGAATGATATTGATAAGCGCATTCACATCGGCGATATCGACCACGTTGTCGTCGTTAACCATCGCACGGTTGCCATAGTGGTCGGCATCGTCCTTGTGCAGGATGATGTTGATGAGCACATTCATGTCCCCAACGTCCACGAGTCCGTCGCCGTTCACATCGCCTCGCATGGGTGGCGTCTCGTCCATGACTCGGAACGGCAGCGTGAACGCGGCCATGCACACGGCCCAGTCCTGTGTGGCCAGACTCAAGTCGCTGCCGATGGCTGCAGCTCATACATGGGCATGTGGCTGTCGCGGCCGCGGCTCAGCGTGTAGAGGGTGTTGCCCGTGGCGATGCATTTCTGCGCCGTGGGCATACTGCCGCCGCCAATCAGCGTCACCATCTCCTCGCCGGCAAGCGTGGAGGTATCAAGACGCATGAGCGTCACACTCTCGCCGCCAAAGGTGTAGCCGTAGATGCACACGTGGCTGCCGCTGGCATCCTCAAATGCGCCTAAGTAGCCCTGAATGCCGTTTTTCATCGTGGGGAACGCTGTTTTGCTGGTGGTGGCGGCCAGCCATTCGCCGGTGGCGGCATCGCATTTCACCACCACTCCCTCGCGCACGTTGCCCGTGGTGCTGGCCACCGTGTGCAGGCCATCGGTGAAGCTGCCGTTGAACTGACCGGTCAACCACAGGTCGTTGCCTGCCACGGTGAGCCGCGCACTTTGCACCACGGCATCGCGGCTTTGCACCGGCTCTCCCTGCCACTGGTGCAGCCATTGCACATGCAGGTCGGTGTCGAGGCAGGCGATGACCACGCATTGCTGGTTGCTGAGCAGTGCCACCTGGTGGCCATCGAGGGCGATGGCACAGCTGCCATCGCTTGTGCCCATCGCAGTCATGGCCAGCCACAGCTTGCCTTGTGCCATTGTGAGCGAGGCATTACCCTCGGCACAGGCCACGCCGGTGGTGGTGAGCGTGCGCACCAAATTCCCTTGAGCATCGAATTTGGCGATGAACATGTCGCCACGCGTTTGCTGTGAGTCGCCGTTCCACCCCTCGGTGTTGTGCGGCGTGAGTGTGTTGCCATCAATGGTGATGGGCACCACATAGCGGCCAGCCACATACACATGGCCTGAAGCATCGCTAGCCATGCCGCTGAGATAGAAGGCAGCACTTGTGTGGTCGGCGTGCTCGCCGGTGGCAGCTGCCACTGGGGCATGGCTCACGTTAATCAATTTTGTCCATTCAATCACTCCTTCTTGGCTCACCTTGATCAGCAAACCTTGATACCACCGCTTGTCCTCTTCGTTGGCAAGTCTCCAATCCACGATGGTCTCCTGGCCGGTCGCATCTACAAAGCACAAGGGTTGTGTGCGCAGGTTGTCGGTGTGGCGAATCACCACCGAAAGCATCACGCTACCGTCGGGCAGTGCCACCACGCCGCCGTTGTTCGAGGCGATATCGCCGCTGCTGCTGTAGACCGCCCACAGGAAACGGCCTTGCAGGTCTGTCTTCACGAGCGATAGATTGTTGTTGAAACCGTCTCCCTCATAGGGAGCACCTGTGGCGATGATCTCTCCATCGTAGTAGATGCTGGCTGTGGGGTCGGTATATTCCTTTGGGATGCCACTCTCGCCTGCACCAACCGTCGTGCCTGTGCATGATAGGTAGTAGAGTGATTCATAGCTCTTGGTGAAAGCAATACCCATGTCGGGTGCCGCAGCATCGAGCAGCAGCGCCCATTGTGTGGTGGTTTGCGACAATTGGGCACTTGCCGATATGCTGGCTCCCAACACGCAAAGTGAAAAGATTGATTTTCTCATTGTAGATGTGGGTTTAAGGTAGCTTAAAACCAGCCGCTCTATTTTTGGAACGGCTGGTAGGCATTGCTCAGGGTCAATTCATGTTCATTTCACTGCCACTTTGCGTCCTCCGGCAATGTAGATGCCTGCGGGCAGGCCGGTCGTACTGGAGGTGCCACGGCGCACAAGGCGACCGTCCATAGTGTAGACGTTGCCGTTATGGCTCGTTGCGGTGTTAAGGTCGGCCACACCGGTGGCGGTGCCTTCCTGCACCGTCACGGCGATGTTTTTCTTCACATTCGGGTTGCTGGCGCTGGTGGCGGTGACGATGGCGTTGCCCAGCACATCGCCTGGTGCACGGCGCAAGCCCTGAAGGCTGTTGGCCTCGGCGGCTGTGATGATGCCGTCGGCAACGGTCACCACGCCCTCGTTGCTCGAGGTCCAGATAATGTCGCTGTTGGCGGCTCCCTCGGGCATGATGGTGGCGGTGATCTGGCCGCTCTCGCCGGGGGTGAGCTCCAGCTGTTCGGCATCGAGCACGATGTCTTGCACGGCACCCATCGGCACGCGGTAGGCCGACTGACCCCAGTTGTAGGCGGCACTGCTGTGGGTGATGTCGCTGTTCAGGAACGTGCAACTCTCGTTTTTGTTGCCGAAGCGGTTCATCACATACAGGTAGTCGCCGTCGGTGACGAGCGACTGGCCGTCGCACGAACCAGTGGCGAGTTGCACCTGATCGACAACTTCAAGGCTCTCCATATTGTATTTGTACAGCATCAGCTCGCTGCCGAAGCTGGCCGAGGGGGTGAGGCCGCGCTCGATGGCGTATAGGCTGCCGTCGCAACCCTCATAGGCTCCGAAGAAACCATGCTGCATCTGCATCGGGCCGGTGGCCAGCACGCTGGCTTTCACAGCCTCGCCGTTGCTGGCATCGAACTGTAACAGCCACGACTGACGCGCTTTGTTGGTGGGCTGGTTGGTGATGTTGTTGCCGTCGATCTGGATACCATACTTGGCCGACCCCATCAGGTAGATGTGGTTGCCGGCCACGGTCATCGTGGGCATCTGCCAGGCGCTGCCGCTCACCGTGCACTCGTGCAGCTTGAGCCACGCCACGTTCAAGTCGGTGTCCAGCTCGGCAAGCATCCAGCTGGGGTTGGTGGTGGATGGGGTGACTTGCTGGCTGCCCAGACCGAGGGACGTGCCTGCCAGACCGGTAACCCATGCGGCCATGTAGAGCTTGTTGCCCACCACCTTCAGGCTGCGTGCGCTTTCCTGAGTGGACTCGCCCTCGGTGACCAGATGCTTCACATAGTTGCCCTGAGCGTCAAACTTGATGACGAACAGGTTGCCTACGGTGGTCTGTGCGTTGCCGTTCCAGCCAGCCACGTTGTGCGGCTCGATGGTCACGCCATCAACGTTCATCGTGGCGCACATCAGGCCGCCAATGTAGATGTTTCCGCTGTTGTCCACGTCGAGGGCGTAGGTCTTCACGCCCTGCCCGATGTGGCGGCTGCTCTGGCTCCAGGCGGGATAGGTGGCTTCGTCGGCCGTGGCGTTCGCCTCTATCTGGCGGGTCCACTCGATGCCGCCATCGGCATCCACCTTGATCACTGCGGCGCGGTAGCTCCGTTCGCTCACCGTCCAGTCGATGGCGAAGTCCGTTCCCTGTGCATCGGTGATGGTGATGCTTTCGCCCAGGTGTCCCTCGGTGTGGCGCAGGTTAACCAGCAGCACGGCACCGCCGTCGGGGGTGGAGGCCACCCAGTTCTCGTTGCTGCCCGACTCGCCGTTGGTCTGTGCGAGTTTCCACACCACGTTGCCGTCGTTGTCGAGCTTCATCATCAGCAACCCCTGGTTGGCTCCGTTGCCGCTGTAGTCGATGCCACTGGCCACCACCTCATCGCCAAACATGATGTTCTGGCTGCTGCTGGTCGAACCTGCCTGGCCCACGACGTACAGGCCGCCGTCCGGCGACAACACCATCTGGTTGCCTTGCGTGGTGAGGCTTTGGCCACCATCGCTGTTGGTCACAAACTTGGCCCATAAGGTCTGGGTGTCGCCAAGCGACTGACCAGAAACCGGCATCGATGACGATGCCAGCGCCAATGCTAAGAGAGTAATGATTTTTTTCATAGATTCGTTTGTTTAGTAAGTTGATGTTAAAGTTTCTCGCTGCAAAATTACTGCCACTCCATTTCATGCCAAATCGCTAAAACATGTGATTTTTGTCATGCGAAATAGCCGAATGTGGGGATTGGGCAGGATTGAGGATAGTAGTAATTTTGCACCGAACTTCAAGACGATGAATTGAATGAGAGTGATTTCTATTATAACTGCCATCCTGTGTGTGCTGTCGGCACACAGCCAGAGTGCCAAGCTCAGTGGTGTGGTCACCGACAATGGCACGGGCGAGCCGGTGGCGTTTGCCACGGTGGTGGTGCAGCCTGGCGCACATGCCGTGGCCACCGATGTCCAAGGGCGATTCATGTTCTCGCTTCAGCCAGGTAACTATACGGTGAACGTGACCTTTGTGGGCTATGAGCCGGTGTCGCGGCAAGTTGCTGTTAACAGTGACCAACACATCGCCGTATCCCTCAAGGAGAACACCCGTGTGCTTCAGGAGGTGGTGGTCACCGCCAAGGAGAATACAGGCATGACCAGCGGCAGCCGCATCGACCGCGATGCCATGGCTCACCTGCAGCCCACCAGCCTCACCGACTTGATGGAATTGCTACCAGGCAACATCAGCCACGACCCCGATATGGGCAGCGTGAACAGCATCAAGCTGCGCGAAACCGGCACACTGGGTGCCACGGGCACAGCCACGGCGAGCGACGACTACAACATCTCGGCCCTGGGCACGCTGTTTGTGGTGGACGGTGCATCGGTCAATGGTGATGCCAACATGCAGCAGGTGCCGGGAGCCGATGCCGCTTCGGCCGAGCACCGGCGCGACATGACCAACAAGGGTGTGGACATGCGAACCATCAGCACCGACAACATCGAGAGTGTGGAGGTGGTGCGGGGCATTCCCAGTGCCGAATATGGCAACCTCACCAGCGGCATGGTCAACATCAAGCGCATTCGCCGTGCCACACCGTTCACGGCACGTTTCAAGGCCGATGAGTACAGCAAACTCGTGGCCGTGGGTAAGGGATTCCACCTTGGGGCGTCGGACCACATCATGAATGTGGACGCTGGCTATCTTGACTCGAAGGTGGACCCGCGCAACAATCTGGAGAATTACAAGCGGCTCAACCTGTCGGCACGGCTCAACCTGCGATGGAACGCTCCCGCCCTCGTGGCCGGGTGGGTGACGGGCATCGACTACACCGGCTCGTTTGATGATGCCAAAACCGACCCTGACCTCAGTTATAATAAGGTGAACGAATACCGCTCACGCTACAACCGCTGGGCGTTCACCAGCGATTTCTCCCTCACATCGGTGAAATGCCATTGGCTCAAAAGCATCAATCTGAACACCAGCGTGAGCTATCAGCACGACCGCTTGGAACGCCGCAAGCAGGTGGCCCCACAGCGTGCTTCGGTGGCTCCCACCACGATGGCCGAGGGGGTGAGCGACGGGCAATACCTGCTGGGCGAGTACCTAGCCGACTTCGTGAGCGATGGACGGCCGCTCAACGTGTTTGTGAAACTCAAAGGCGAGGGAAACGACACGATTGGTGCACTCACACAGGCCTACAAGGCGGGACTGGAGTGGACCGTGTCGAAAAACTTTGGCGACGGGCAGGTCTACGACCTGACGCGGCCTCTGTCGGCCTCTTGGACAACCCGTCCCCGCGCCTATCGCGACATCCCCGCGCTGCATGTGCTCTCGTTCTATGCCGAGGACAATCTTTCCGTTGCGCTTCCCGCCGGGCATAGCTTTGAGTTGCAGGCCGGTGTGCGCTCGCAACAAATGCCAAATCTTGACAACCGTTACACATTGGCACGAAAGGTCTATATCGACCCACGTGTCAACGCCAAGTGGTCGTTTCCCGGCATCGCGTTGGGCAACCGCACGCTGAAGCTGCATCTCGCTGGCGGCTACGGACTCACCACCAAGATGCCTACCATAGCCTACCTGTATCCGCAGGTGCATTACACCGACTTCATTCAGCTCAACTATTATGATGTCAACCGTCCTGCGGAGCTGAGCCGCATCAGCCTGCGCACCTATATCGATGATGTGACCAATTATCAACTTTGTGCCGCACGCAACCACAAGTGGGAGGTGCGACTGGGAGCGCAGATTGGCAAGAACACGCTGTCGGTCACCTATTTCAGCGAGAAGATGACCAGCGGCTACCGCTATTCGAGTCTTTACCGGCCTTATGCCTACACGAAATATGACGCCGACGCCATCAATCCGCTCACGCTCACCCGGCCGCCCGAGCTCGACGACTTGCCCAGCACCCAGGTCAGTGAACTGGCGGGCTATAGCGTTGCCGCCAACGGCAGCCGGCTCGATAAGCAAGGTGTGGAGTTTACCCTCACCACCGCGCGCTGGCAGCCGTTGCGCACGGCGCTCACGCTCACTGGAGCCTGGTTTCGTTCCACCTACAGCAATTCACAGATGCTCTACGACCCCGTGAGTGTGGTGGTCGACGACCGAGCTGTGAGCGACAGTTACATTGGATACTACCGCATGGATGATGGACGCGTCAACGAGCAACTGAACACCAACCTGATGTTCGACACGCAAATTACCCGCTGGGGATTGGTGTTTACCACCTCGTTGCAGTGCATGTGGTATGTGAGCACGCGCAAGCTGTGGCAGAACGGCGTGCCGGAATCCTATCTTGACGTGGCCGACGGGCAGCTTCACCCCTACACCAGTGCTTCGATGGCCGACGAGATGTTGCAGCACCTGATGCGCAGCTACAACGACGACGTGTTCCGCCGCCAGCGCGTGCCCATGGCACTCTATGTGAATCTCAAAGCCACCAAAACCATTGGCAAGCACCTCAAGGTGGCGGTCTTTGCCAACCGACTGCTTGACCATTTGCCCGACTATCGCAGCAATGGCTTGATGGTGCGCCGGGTATCCGACCCGTATTTCGGAATGGAATTGAATTTTAACCTCTAACCCAATTTGAATAAAGAAATAGATAAGATTCTTATCACTACCAAAATAGAGTTGTTATGGTTGTATTAAGTTGTTATAGTTGTTTGAAATCTCTGCGCGTTGCGGTACAGCGCATTGCGAAATTACGCATGATGCATTGTGCATTGTGCATTGTTTTAGCCCTTGCCGCGTGCGACGATACGCTTGACCAGTCGCTTGTGCACTACACGCCATCGGTCACCATCACCATGCCCGAGGGCATGGACGACGCCGAGTTCCTCACCGAGCAATGGGAGGTGAAGGACGTGAGTTCGGGGCGCACCACCACCTTTAGCAACCGAAGCGACATCGCGCTCAAGGCGGGGCTTTACGACTTGTTGCTCGACGCCACCGTGCGCGTGCCGGGCGATTCGCTGCCATCACGCCACCTCACCGGCTATGCGCAGTCGGTGCAAATTGGAGCTAAGAATGCCAACCAAGTGGCCCTCACCGTGTTTGAAACTCGGGTGGCCGATGACTTTGTAATCGAAGAAATATTCTTCGCAGGCACTTTGCAGCCGTCGGGCAATCAATACTATGGTGACGATTATGTGAAAATATACAATAACACCGACCATGTGCTCTATGCAGACGGGCTCACGCTGTTGGAGTCGAAGTTTGTCACCACCGAGAAATTCGACTATTATCCCGATATCATGAACGAATGCATGTCAGTTCAGGCATTATATACCATTCCCGGCAGCGGCACCGACCACCCGGTGAAGCCGGGCGAGAGCCTGCTCATTGCCGACACCGGCATCGACCATCGTGTGGCCAATCCCAATTCGTTCGACCTGAGCAATGCCCAATTTGAATGGTACGACCTGTCGACCCAGCCGGCTCACTTGGACATCGACAGCCCCACTGTGCCTAACCTCGACCGGTGGTATTGTTACACGCATTCTTTCTTTGTGTTGCACAACCGTGGCTTCCGGGCTTGGGCACTGGCACGCATCCCGATGGAAAAGGATGAATATCTGCGTCAGAACCTTTATCGTTACAATTATGTGGTTGTCGTGGCTGCAGGCACCTATCCCATGAGCCAGCAGGCCTATAAAGTGCGCAACGAGTGGATTGTGGATGCCGTGAATTGTAGTGTCGAGGCCATGCGGGTTTGGAACGTCACCGATGCTTCGCTCGACTGCGGATGGACCCATTGCGGCAATATGGATCACGACAGGACGCGTTACTTTCACAGTGTGCGGCGCAAGATGCTCTATGTGCGCGACGGACGTGCCGTGCTGCAGGACACCAACAACTCCACCGAGGACTTCAATCCCGACTGCGTTCCCAGCGTGGTTGAGCTTCAGGGAACGGCCATTGATGTGAATGGAACACCTTGCACACAACTCACCTGGGACGGCGTGCAGCCTCGCCAGCGATAATGCTGCACCCCAAAAACACCATAGCATCCAGTATCGTATGAAAAAGCTTTTTCCAGAA
Source organism: Muribaculaceae bacterium (assembly GCA_017545095.1). Next base: position 23,845 of record JAFYCU010000115.1, read on the forward strand.
AGGTTGCTGCTCATGCCATTGTGCTTGGCCTATTGTGCGTGTTGCCTTGGGCAACAGTTGACCGACAGCGTGGTTCTTGACCGTGTGCGACAGCGCAGCCTCCTGAGTGAGTCGGCACTGCAACTCGTGTGGCAGAACCCGGTCGTGGCTCAGTGGCAGCGCAATTATTCAATCAGCGACGTCGCCATCGGCTACCAGTGGCGACACGAGTCGCAGGCGGTGGTGGCTCAGCTGGGTAATCATGATGCGCAAGGCACATTCGATGCCGAAACCCACATCAAACACCGCACCAGAACCTTGTGGGGACGCGCCCACTACGACAAAGGTTCAACGCGCGGCATCGCATGGAACGAGACCAGCGACATCCACATGGTTTACCCTTATCTCATGGCCGACAGTGCGGTGCTGGCACCGATGCGGCACGAACGCTATGGCTTTGGCGGTGGTTATGCCGACCATCGCGGCCGTTGGCAATGGGGCGGCGAGGTTGACTATCGCGCCGGACACTACTACCGCAACGTGGATCCGCGACCGCGCAACATCACGGCTTGCCTCACCGTCAAGGGCGGGGTGGGGTGGTCGTTGTCGAGCCGTTATGTGGCGGCAGCGGCTCTGGCCTATCAGCGTTACAAGCAGACCAACGATGTGGTATTCTATAGCGAGCTGGGAAAGGAGAAACTCTTTCATCTCACTGGCCTTGCCAACGATTATGGCCGCTTTGCCGGTGCGGGCGATGAGAGTTTCTACCGTGCGCATCAGTGGCAGGTCATGGTGGGTGTGCATCCGTTTGCCAACCAAGGATTGTCTGTTGCCGCCAGGGCGAGCCGCATGTCGCTCGATAAGGTGCTCACATCGCTCAACAAGTTGCCGTTGGCACACATCGCTCAATGGGCTGTGGATGGCGAAATGGCCTGGCTCGAGCATTCGTGGAACACCAGGATGCGTGTTGAAGCATCGCGTCGCGTGGGACGTGAGAATATCTTCGGCGACCCGGCGGCTTCGGTCTATCCGATGATAGGCTCACTCGACATGTATCATGAGAACCGCTTTGCCGCGTGCCTCGATGGCGTGTGGCAGCACCGGTGGCGCAATGTCGACCTGGGGGTGAAACCCGCTGTGGACTACGCGCACGTCAACACCATCTATGCCGACCCGGCTGGCCGCCAATGCATCAACAGCCTCACCCCGGCCCTCGCACTGCGCGGCGGCTACCGCACACCATCCACCTATAGTACGCTGCATGTGCAATTCGCGTGGACTCACCCCGTGGAGCAAGAGTTGATGCTCAGCGGGGTGAAGGCGGAACTCACCGGGTTGCAACAGGTGCTGGAAAGCGACCACCGCTATGCATCCCACAACCGCACGGCACTCAATGCTGCACTGGCCGTGCATGTGGCACTCAGCAACCGTTATGCCCTTCAAGCTGCTGTTGACTGGTGCTTCACACGTTACACGGCTGGCGCCGTAGCCCATAGGCTCAAAAGCAGTGTGGCAATTATCTTTTAATCCCCTTGTTGACTAATATAATCTGTTGAAAACAAAAAATTGATATAATGAAAAGCTTTAGAATCCTATTCTTGGCCCTCGTGGCCTTCTCGGCCCTGGCGCAGGCTGCCGAGGTTCCTGTCGACCCGGCTGTGCGCATGGGCACACTGCCCAATGGCTTGACCTACTATGTGCGCCACAACAACTTCCCCGAGCATCATGCCGACTTCTTCATCGCCCAGCGCGTGGGCTCGATTCAGGAGGAGGACAATCAGCGCGGATTGGCCCATTTTCTTGAGCACATGTGCTTCAACGGCACGAAACACTTTCCGGGCAATACGCTCATCAGCTACATGGAGTCAATCGGGGTGAAATTCGGGGCCAACCTCAATGCCTACACCTCGACCGATGAAACCGTCTACAACATCAGCGATGTGCCCACCCACCGGCGCTCGGTGCTCGATTCCTGCTTCCTGGTGTTGAGCGACTGGAGCCACGATTTGTCGCTAAAAGGCAAAGATATTGACGAGGAACGGGGGGTGATCGAGGGTGAGTGGCGGCATCGCACCTCGGCCGCCAACCGAATGCTGGAACGTGCATTGCCCACGCTGTATCCCGGCAGCCGCTATGGCCAGCGCATGCCCATCGGCACCATGGATGTGGTGAAGAACTTCAAGCACAAGCAACTGCGCGACTATTACAAGAAATGGTACCACCCCAGCAACCAGTGCATTATTGTGGTGGGCGACATCGAGCCCGACTATGCCGTGGCCAAGATTCATGAGCTCTTCGCCGGAGTCAAGCCTCCCAAGCACGCGGCCCCGGTGGTGCGCGAGTCTGTCCCCGACAATGCTTCGCTCATTGCCACTGTGCAGACCGACCCCGAGCAACCGTCGACGAGTGTGCGCTTGCTCTTCAAGCACGACGACCTCACAGCCGGTGTCGATGGCGAACAATGGCTCAGAAACGACTATTTGAATTTTGCCGTAACAACAATGCTCAATGGGCGATTTGTCGACCTCAAGCAACTGCCCGAGGCTCCGTTCACCCATGTGTCGGTCACCGACCGCGACTACCTCATCAGCCGCACCCGGCAGGCCCTGCAATTCACCGCCTTGAGCAAGAGCGGTCAGGCGGCTTCCACCATGCAGTGGATGGCGCGAGAGGTGAAACGTGCCACCGAGCATGGCTTCACCGAGGCCGAAATGTTGCGGGCGCGAAACACCTACGACGGCGCACTCAACAAGCTCTACCGCGAGCGCACACGCTATTCCAACACACGATATGCGCGTGATTATGTGCGTGCCTATCTTGATGGCGAACCCATTCCCAGCATCGATGACAACTGCGCCATCATGCGCCGAATCATCGACGAGGTATCGCTCCAAGAGGTGAACGACCATCTGCGCCGCTTGGTGAGCGACACCGACCGCAACGTGGTGCTCATGGCCTACGCTCCCGACAAGGCCGGTGAGCCGGTACCCACCGAGCAGGCGCTTATCGACGCGTTCCACGCCGGCCGTGCCGAGCGCGTGGAGGCTTACGTCGACACGCTGCACGCCACCACGCTCCAGCTTCACGATGTGTGGGAAGGCACCATTGTCGACGAAAAACCCGTCCCCGAGTTCGATGCCACCGAGTGGACACTGTCGAATGGCATTCATGTTATGGTGAAGCACACCCTTATCGCTCCGGGCGAGGTGGTCATTGCCGGCGCAGGGCCGGGCGGACTGTCGCAGAACTATCGCCCCGAAGATGCCCCCTCAATCAAGGCTTTCGCGCAGCTGGCCGGCACTTTTGCCTTTGGCGGCATTTCGAGCAGCAACCTCAAGAAGTATTTTGCCGGGAAAGATGCCACCATGCGCACGTTTTTCAGCAAAACCGAGGAGGGCTTCCAGGGAGCCGCCTCACGGCGCGACTTGGAGACGGCCTTTCAGTTGCTCTATATGCGGCTCACGGCCCCGCAGAAAGACGAGCGCGCCTATGCCGCCTGGCTCGAGAACCAGCGCAGCAGCCTCGCCAACCGGGCCGCCGACCCGAAATATGAGTTTGCCGACTCGATTTTCGCCGGGGTCTATGACCACCACCCCTTGGCAGGCGAACGTCTCACCAACGACGAGATTGAGCGCACCAACATCGACCGCGTGCTGGAGATTTACCGCGACCGCTTTGCCGATGTGAGCGATATGACGGTGTATCTGGTTGGCGACTTCGACCTCGACTCGCTGCGCCTGCTCACACAGCGCTACCTCGCCTCACTGCCTGGTGGCGGCCGACATGAGCAGCCGCGCGACATCGGGTTCCGTGTGTTCACGGGCGAGCACGACAACGCTTGGAGCCGCGCCATGCAGAACCCGCAGGACAAGGTCTATTATTTCTGGACCGGGGCTTGCGACTACACCCTGCGCAATGCCTTGCTGGCGCAAATCACCAGCCAGGTGTTCAAGGAGATTTTCCGCGACGAGATTCGCGAGAAACGTGGCTGGACCTACCACGTGGACACGCATTGCAGCATCACCACCGACTACAACGGCAACGACCAGCCCGTGATTTTCATGCCGCTCAACGTCACGGTCACCGCCGGCAAGGCACAAGACACGCGGCAAGTCGTCGAGCAGGCCATGGCCGCTGTGGTGGAGCACGGCATCACCAGCCAGCAACTTGACAAGGCCAAGGAATATCTGCGCAAGGTGCACGACGAAAGCCTCAACGACAACACCTACTGGATGGACATCATGCGACGCTACACCAAATTTGGCATCAATTTCGACCGCGACTACCTCGTCACCCTCGATGCCATCACCACCCACGAGGTGCAACAGTTCGTGGCCGACCACATTGGCACCGGCGGCCGCCTACGCCTAACCATGACCGCGGAATAAAAGAAGCGAGCCGTAGGGCCTCTCCAAACCCCTCTTGGAGGGGCTACCCGCTGCAATGCCGAATCCTGTAGAGCCGCATCCATGACTTCACATCGAAAAAAATGCGTGGTTGTGAATAACTTTTCTGCTCTGCATTTATATTGATATGCAATTCAAGTTTCGCAGGTTGCATAGCTTTGACAATGAGCGAATTGTTCGTTTGTTGGCCCTCTACAAGACCCGTCGCAGAGTGTGACCGCCATCCCCATGGCACCCGAAGGTGTATCAAAAGTGTGGAACATTGGATTCA
>JAFYCU010000116.1 GCA_017545095.1 Muribaculaceae bacterium
GATGGCCGAGTCATGCAGTGCCATCATACATGGCGGCTCAGACGGCCGTATCCTGTAGAGCCGCATCATGATGCGGCTGATGGCCGAGTCAAGAAATAAAATGGTCAAGAATTAAGGAATTAAGGAATCATCGCCGCATCATGATGCGGCTGATGCCCGAGTCATATAGGGCCAGCAGATGCACTGCCCGACTCCTGTAGAGCCGCATCATGATGCGGCTGAAGGCCGAGTCAAGAACCAAGATGGTCAGGAATTGAGGAATAAAGGAAAGTTGTGATAGTTGTTTATTGTTGTTATAGTTGTTTGAACCTCGCGTCAGCCAGCTTGCATCTCGCATCTCGCATCTTGCATCTTATTATAATTTGTACTTAATTTGTACATAATTTGTTGACTGTTTTTAAATCTCTTTATTCTGATTGGTAGATTCTCGCGCCAGTCAGCTTGCATCTCGCATCTCGCATCTTGCATCTTTTTGTCCTCATGATATTACATCTGCCAGGGCACGATTCGCATACGCCCTTTTCGGAAAATTCAAAACTGCAAGGTTGCAGAAAATGTTGGGGCGTTTTTTGTTGGTGTAATTTTGCAGCGTAAAACGAAACGCTAACCAACTTAAAACAATTCAACAATGGAAACGACCAACAAGAAAGCGAGAATCTACAACGTGATTATCCTGGACAAGAGCGGCTCGATGTCGAGCATTGCCCAGCAGGCCATCGATGGCGTGAACGAGACTCTGGGAGCCATCCGCAGCAGCCAGCTGCGCGACCCGGAGCAGGACAACCTGGTGACGCTGGTGGCCTTTTGCGGCTGCGAGACGCGCATGATTTGCGAGAACCAGCCCATCGCCGACGTGCAGAACATCACCGAGCGCGACTACCGCCCGTGCTGCATGACGCCGCTCTACGACGCCGTGGGCACCACGGTGACGCGTCTGCGCAAGGCCACCGAGGGCGAGAAGTGCGCCGTGGCGGTGACCATCATCACCGACGGCTACGAGAACGCCTCGAAAGAGTTCACCGGACAAGCCGTGAAAAAACTCATCGACGACTGCCGCAACCAGGGCTGGATGTTTGCCTACATCGGCGCCGACCATGACGTGGAGGCCGTGGCCACACAGCTGTCGATTCACAACGCGATGCGCTTCAACAAGTCGGCCGCCGGAACGCGCAAAATGTTTGCCCGCGAGCGCAGCGCCAAGATGGGCTGGATGAACAAGATGGCCTGCATGTTGCGCGATGACACCATCAGCGATGAAGACCGCAACATGGCCATGAAAAAAGAAAGCGACAGTTATTTCGACGACGAGGAAGCAAAGTGACGTCGCTTGGCACGATTTTTGCAATAATGGTTAGGTCGCGCTTCGCCCACCTGGGATGCGCGTGCCGCGAGCCGACCTAACCACTTTTAATCACCTCTAAACCCCCTCAAAGCTATGAATGCCAGCGATCTGCAATTCGGAACCATCTATGTGCGCTCAAACGGCAACATCCACATCCTGATGCAATCACTCCAGTCGGTGCTGTGGAGCGGCATGGTGGGCTACGACCTGCGGGGCATGCAGCTCGAGGGGGTGGATGATGCCAACGCGCAGGTGCCGCAGCTGGTGGCACGCCGTTTCAACATCGGCAACATGGGTCGCGCAGCCGTGGTGCGCCTGGACCTGCCACAAGACCTCAACCTCAACAAGAACATCCGCCAAGTGCGCAAAGCGGTTGAGGAGTTTGCCCATGTGCTCACCGATGTGGCCTCCCCCGACAGCGGCGACCGCACCATCAGTCCCGACTGGGACGAAGCCGATGTGTGCTATAGCATAAAATTCGAAATGGCTTGCGAGTCGGCCATGCCACCGGCAGCACCCAAGGCACTCCGAAGTAAAGCGTCGAAGCGCTCTTGGTCCAAGTGGAGTTTAAAAAAACTCACCAAGCAAAGCGAGGAATCACAGTTTGATGAAGACGATGAATGTGGCGCCGCACCCAGTGCTCGTGCCCCGAAGCAGCGCGACACCATCACCGAGCAGGAAGAGCGCGAGCTGCAAAGCATCGAGGCCGACCGCCAGCATGCCCTCGACGAGCTCAGGCGCGCCGTGCTGCACTATGTGATCACTTGCCATCAGGACCCCACGCACCTGATCGAGGAGATGATCCAGGGCAAATATATCATCGGCCGCGACAGCCTGAGTCCGCTGCTGGTGAACGGCGACCTGGAGATTGTGCTGCCGGGCTACGACGAGGCGCGGGTGAAGATGCCGGCCCTGTGCCGCGCCATCTACATCCTGTTTCTGTGCCACCGCCACGACGGCATTGTGCTCAAGGAGTTCGCCAACTACCGTGCCGAACTGGAGGAAATCTACGCCATAGTGATGCCCGGTCGCGACGAGCGCCGCGCAGCAGCCACCATCAACAACCTGTGCGACCCGCTGGGCAACACGCTCAAGGAGTATATCTCGAAAATCAAGAAATGCTTCGCCGGCGTGCTGGCCGACAAACACCTGCTCGACCGCTATGTGATCGCGGGCACGCGCGGCGAACCCTACCGCATCCATCTGCCCGACGACCTGGTCACGCTGCCCGCAGCCATCACCGCCTAACGGCACATAAAAGATGCAAGATGCAAGATGCGAGATGCAAGATGCGCGAGCCGCATTGCGGAATTGTGCATTGTGCATTGATAATTCTTCGCCTCCTTCGCAAACCCATGAACCCCAACACCATGAGCGGCATGGGGCAACCGTCATCGCCCCATGCCGCCTACACACACCACGCATCCTCAAAAATGGTATTTGAGCCCAAAGGTATAGATGGGCTGTGACTCCCGCGACACCAACAGCAGCCTCACCTCGGTCAGGGCCGAGAGGCGGCGTGCAAAGCGGTATTCGGCCCCGCACCCAACGTTGGCCCCCCAGCAGCTCGCATTCGGTCCCTCATAGCCCCAATGCGAGTAGGACAGCCCCAGCAGCGGATACACGCCAAATGCATCGAACAGCGGCACACGCCAGTGCAGGTTCACATTCAAGTGCAGGGCCGTGACATCGTCATGGGCGGCAAAATAGACGAACTCCGGCTCCAAGCGCAACCGATGGCCAAGGTCGGTGGGCAGCTTCAGACCAAAGCCGTGCTGGTGGTCCTTCACCGACCAGTTGTAGGTTGCTGCAAACGCCATCGGCAACGGCGGAGCGGCCTCCACGGCGTTCACGACAAAGGCGGTGACGGCGGCCAAGAGCACAAAGCGGAGCGGTTTCATCATGTGGCAGGATTGGCAGGATGGTCGTTAGTGACTGCATCGGCATCATGCTTGGGCTTCTTCAAGCGCACCTTCATCTGGTCGAAGCCCTCGCCATACACCCCACTGGTGTTGGTCTGTGACACAAACGCCGTAGGGTCGATGCTTTTCACGATGCGGTGGATGTGAGCGGCCTCGTATTTGCGGCACAGCAGCAGCAGGATTTTCACCTCGTGCTTGGTGTACCATCCCGTGCCCTCGAGCAGCGTGCAGCCGCGATGCGCCTCGCGCTGGATGGCGTTGGCAATGGCCTCCCAATGCTGGCTGAAAATCATGAACTGAACCGCCTGACGGTTGTTGTTGATCACCAGGTCGGCCACAAACGAGTTCACAATCATAAACACCAAGCCATAGACAATCTTGTCCAAGCCGTGGAACAAGAAATAGGACGACCCGATGATGCACATGTCGCAATAGAGCATCATTCGGCCAAACGACACGTTGCTGTATTTCGCCACCACGGCGGCCACGATGTCGGTGCCGCCCGAGCTGCCGTTGTGCGTGAACGTGATGCCCAGCCCCAGTCCGCACAGCGTGGCACCGATGATAATGCTCATAAACGGCTGCTGCTTCACAATCTGCTCCTGAAAAATGGGCACCATGATGTAGAGCAGCACACTGGCCATGGTGGCCCCGAAGATGGTGCGCACCACAAATTGCTTGCCCACCGTGCGAAACGCGATGGCCAGCAGCAGGATGTTGATGGAGTAGTTGACCACAGCCACGTTCCAGCCCCAGGCATAGTGGAACACCGAAGCCAAACCGATGACTCCGCCCGTAACCACCTGCTCGGGAAGGATAAAGGCCGAAAAGCCAAAGCAGTAACACACCAAGCCAAAGACTATCATCACATAGTCTTGACCTTGCTTAACGAGTTCTTTGGTTGACATTGTATAGTGATAAGTTTTCAGTAATCAGTTTTCAGTAAACAAGCTATGAGACTGCAATGCGCATCTCGCATCTCGCGTCTCGCTTGGTTCTTGGCTCTTGGTTCTCGGTTCTTGTCTCGCATCTTGCATCTCGCATCTCGGTTCTTGGTTCTCAATTCTCAGCTCTCGGTTCCTCAAGAATTCCACGAGGGCTGCCACGGCGCGGCCACGGTGGCTGATAGCGTTTTTCTCGCTGGAGTCCATCTGCGCAAACGTGCGTCCGTCGCCCTCCACGGGCTGGAAGATGCTGTCGTAGCCGAATCCTCCCGTGCCATGCCGCTCGGTGAGGATGCGCCCTTCCACACGTCCCTCGAAACGGTGCACCACGCCCGCTTGCAGCAGCACGATGGCGGTGCGGAACCGTGCGGTGCGCTGCTCGACCGGCACATCGGCCATCAGGCGCAGCACCTTGTCGATGTTGCGCTCACTGTCGTGCGCCACTCCGCCATAACGCGCTGAGTGCACACCCGGCTCACCGCCCAGTGCGTCAATCTCCAGGCCGGTGTCGTCGCTGAAACAGTCCAAGCCGTAGTGCTCCTGCACATAGCGAGCCTTCATCTCGGCATTGCCCTCGATGGTGGAGGCCGTTTCGGGAATATCCTCGTGGCAGCCTATGTCGGCCAGTCCCAGAATCTCGTAACGCTCGCCAAGCATCTCGCGAATCTCCGCCAGCTTGTGCGCGTTGTTGGTCGCAATCACTAATTTTTTCATCCTTTTCAAAGCTATTTTACAGCCCCCTTTCAGCACCATGCAAAAAGGGATGTGCAAAATTAGTTATTTTTGCCGAAATCCACTGCAATGCCGCGCCGAAATCATGCATCTGCCAAGCTGCAAATGCCATAAGAGGCCAACTTTTTGCAGATACTCCAAAAAAATCGTAACTTTGCAGTGCAAAAATGTGAACCGAGTCATGACCAGATGGACCAACCCATATCGCTCACGCGTGGTGGCGGGTGTGCTCAACCTGCTGCTGGCGTTGCTGGTGCTGATGCTTGCCCGCGTGGTGTTCTACTGCGAGAACTGGAGCACCTTCGCTCCGTGGCAGTCGTGGAGCCTGCTGTGGAGCGAGCTGCGTGGTGCGCTCACCTTCGACCTCAGTGCCGCCCTCTACGTCAACGCGCTCTACCTGGTGCTGTTGCTACTGCCCTGGCACGGCAAGGAACGACCGGCTTTTCACCGTGGGCTGCGGTGGCTCTTTGTGGTCACCAACGCGCTGGCTCTGGCCAGCAACCTGTGCGATGCCGTCTATTTCCAGTACACCGGCCGCCGCACCACCATCACCGTGCTCAGCGAGTTTGCCCACGAGGGCAATCTAGGCGGCATCGTAGGCACCGAGCTGTTGCGGCACTGGTATTTGGTGGTGGCTTTCGTGCTGCTCACCTGGCTGCTGTGGCGAGGCTTTGTGGTCGCGAGCCACAACGTGCCGGCACCACGATGGCGTTACTACCTCACGCAGACGCTGGCTTTGGCCATTGCGGCCCCGCTGGCCATCGTGGGCATTCGCGGCAGCGCCACCGCCGGCACACGACCCATCACCGTGAGCAATGCCACACAATGGGTCAACCGCCCCATCGAGGCCGCCCTAGTACTCAACACCCCTTTCTCCATCATCCGCTCCATAGGCAAAAAGGTGTTTATCACCCCCAACTACATGACGCTCACCGACATGGAAGCCACCTACAGCCCCGAGCACCGACATCCCATGGTTGACTCGCTCAGCCGACCCGGACGCAACGTGGTGGTTCTCATCGTGGAAAGTCTGGGAAAGGAATACATCGGCTCGATGAACCGCGACCTCGACAGCGGCAACTATCGGGGCTATACCCCCTTTATCGACTCGCTTGCCGCCCGGTCGATGACCTTCCGCTACAGCTTTGCCAACGGCCGCAAGTCGATGGATGCCATGCCCAGCATCCTTGCCGGACTGCCCATGATGGTCGAGACCTTCTTCCTCACCCCGGCCTCGCTCAACGACATGCAGGGCCTGCCGGCACTGCTGCAACCCATGGGCTACAGCAGCGCGTTTTTCCACGGCGGCCACAACATCTCGATGGGCTTCAGTGCCTTTGCCCACACCATCGGGTTCCAGCGTTACTACGGACTCGACGAATACTGCCAGTCGCCCAACCATCACGGCATGGACGACTTCGACGGCAAGTGGGCCATTTGGGACGAGCCGTTTCTGCAATACATGCTCGACGTGCTGGCCACGCAGCCGCAGCCCTTTGTGGTGGGGGCTTTCACCGCCTCGTCGCACCACCCCTACCATGTGCCCCCGCAATATGCCGACTCGCTGCGCGACGAGGGTGGGCGGGCCATCCACAAGTGCGTGCGCTACACCGACCTGGCCCTTCGCCGCTTCTTCGAGCGCGCCGCCACGCAGCCTTGGTACCGCAACACCGTGTTTGTGCTCGTGGCCGACCACACCAACCAAACC
>JAFYCU010000117.1 GCA_017545095.1 Muribaculaceae bacterium
AAGGCACGCCTTGCGAAAAACCAAGAACCGAGAACCAAGAGCCGAAGTCCGAGAACCAATCCCCCTCCTGGAGGGGTTAGGGGAGGCCACGAGACTCGTCACTCATCACTCAAATAGCTTGTTTACTTTAATTATTTATGAACGCATTAAGAAAATACATGAACAAGATCAAGCCAGCCTTTATGCCCGGAGGACGGCTGGCGAAATTGCAGTCGGTCTACGACGGCATGGAGACGTTCTTGTTCACGCCCAACACCACATCCGCCTCGGGCGTACATATCCACGACGGCAACGACCTCAAGCGCACCATGATCACCGTGGTGGTGGCGCTGCTGCCGTGTCTGTTCTTCGGCATGTATAACATCGGCTTGCAGCACTTTCTGGCCATCGGACAACCCGACGCCTCGTGCTGGACGATGTTCGTCTACGGCCTGCTGGCCCTGCTACCCTGCATCGTGGTGAGCTATGTGGTGGGACTCGGCATCGAGTTCGTCGCCGCACAAATTCACCACAAGGAGATTCAGGAGGGTTTCCTGGTCACCGGCATCCTCATCCCGCTCATTGTGCCCATCAACACCCCGCTGTGGATGGTGGCCGTGGCCACGGCATTTGCGGTGATATTCGCCAAAGAGGTGTTTGGTGGCACGGGTATGAACATCTTCAACGTAGCCCTCATCACCCGCGCATTCCTGTTCTTCGCCTACCCGTCGCGCATGAGCGGTGACGCGGCCTTTGTCAAGACCGACGGCATTCTGGGCATTGGCGACGGCCAGGTGGTGGACGGCTTCACCGGGGCCACACCGCTGGGACAGATTGCCACCCATGTGGGCGACACGCTGCAATTAAATAATGTGGTGGGCTCGCCCATCGGCACCTGCGACGCCTTTATGGGCACCATTGCCGGCTCGCCTGGCGAGACCTCGATGGTGGCCATCCTCATCGGCGCAGCCCTGCTGCTCATCACCGGCATCGCCTCGTGGCGCGTGATGTGCTCGGTGTTTGCCGGTGGACTGGCCATGGCCGCACTGGCCCACGCCTTCCCCACCCCCACCTACGCCGCCTCGATGCTCGACCCGCTGACGCAGCTGTGTTACGGCGGCTTTGCCTTCGCCGCCGTGTTCATGGCCACCGACCCGGTGACCGGAGCACGCACCTGCACCGGGCAATACATCTACGGCTTTATGATTGGCGTGCTGGCCATCCTGATTCGCGTGTATAACGGAGGATACCCCGAGGGAGCCATGCTCGCCGTGCTGCTCATGAACGCCTTCGCGCCACTCATCGACCACTGCGTGGTTTCGTTCAACATCAAGCGCCGCGAACAACGCGTCGCTGCTAAATAAAATGGAGGACATCGACTATGAACAAGAACAGCAACATCTATCAAATTGTCTATGCCTCGGTGATGGTTCTGATTGTGGGCGTGGCACTGGCGTTCATCTATATGGCCCTCAAGCCCAAGCAGGACGTGAACATCGCCAACGACAAGCGCAGCCAAATCCTGGCCTCGCTGCACATCACCGCACCGAGCGAGAGCGAGATTCCAGCCACCTACGAGAAATATGTGACCCGCGACCTGCTCGTTGACCACGAGGGCAACATTGTGGACTCGACCCGAAACGCGGCCTTTGAGGTCGACATGAAGAAGAACATGAAGCTCGCCGAGGCCGACCGCCAGCTCCCCGTGCTGGAGTGCACGCTCGACGACGGCAGCAAGAAATATGTGATTCCCGTTCGCGGGGCCGGCCTGTGGGGACCCATCTGGGGCTTCGTGGCCGTGGATGCCAACGGCAACACCATCTATGGCGCCAACTTCTCGCACGAGGGCGAGACACCCGGACTGGGCGCACGCATCACCGAAGAACCCTTCCAGCAACAGTTTGCCGGAAAGCAGATTTTCAAGGAAGGAGCGTTCAAAAGCGTGAGCGTGATGAAAAAAGGTCAAACGCCCACTGACGGCAGCGACTACGTTGACGCCATCAGCGGAGCCACCATCACCAGCCGGGGCGTGAGCGCCATGATGCAGAACTGCATCGCTCCCTACGAGCCGTTCCTCAAAAATTTAAAACAATAATGGCCTCCCCAAACCACTCCTTAAGGAGGAACTTATAAAGAGGCAAGAATAGAGAACCAAGAGCACAATCAGTCAAAAGGTCACAAGTCACCGCCTTGCGAAAAACCAAGAACAAAGAACCAAGAACAAAGAGCCGAAGTCCAAAAACCAATCCCCCCTCTTTAGGAGGGGTTAGGGGAAGCCTTGAGGCCAAGAGGCTCATAACTGCCAACTGCTATGCTATCGAAAAAGAATAAAGAAGCCCTGTTTAACCCGCTGTCGAAGGACAACCCCGTGCTGGTGCAGATTCTGGGCATCTGCTCCACGCTGGCCGTGACGGCGAGTCTGAAGCCGGCCATCGTCATGGGCATCGCCGTGATTGCCGTGCTGGCATTCAGCAACGTGATTATCTCACTCATCCGCACAACCATCCCCACCACCATTCGCATCATCGTGCAGCTGGTGGTTGTGGCAGCACTGGTGATTATCGTGCAGCAATTCCTTGTGGCCTACACCTACGACGTGAGCAAGCAGCTCTCGGTGTTCATCGGCCTGATCATCACCAACTGCATCCTCATGGGCCGATTGGAGGCCTTCGCGCTCAACAACCGCCCTTGGCCGGCATTCCTCGACGGCATTGGCAACGGACTGGGCTACACCGCCATCCTGGTGATTGTGGCATACTTCCGCGAACTCCTTGGCAGCGGCACCCTGCTGGGCTACCAGGTGATTCCACAGTGGTGCTACGACCACGGCTACGAGAACAACGGACTGATGATTCTGCCCCCAATGGCACTCATCACCGTGGCTTGCATCATCTGGGTGCACCGAGCACGCAACAAAGAACTGCAAGAGATTTAAATGCCTCCCCGCCCCCTCCTAAAGGATGGCTTAACAAGAGGCAAGAACCAATAACCGAGAGCACAATCAGTCAAAAAGTCGCAAGGCACGCCTTGCGAAAAACCGAAAAACCCAGAAACAAGAAACAAGAAGCAAGAGCCGAGAACCAAGCGCCAAATCCCCCTCTTAGGAGGGGCTAGGGGAGGCCGTGAGGCTCGTCACTCTTAACTCGTAACTCGTCACTAAACTATGGAAGAACTCAACCTGTTCATCAAGTCGATATTCATCGACAACATGATATTCGCCTACTTCCTGGGCATGTGCTCCTACATCGCCGTGTCCAAGAACGTCAAGACCGCCCTGGGCCTAGGCATCGCCGTGACCTTCATGCTCACGGTGACCATGCCCATCAACTATGCCCTCGATAAATATGTGCTGCAAGAGGGTGCGCTGTCGTGGCTCAGCCCGTCGCTCGCTGACGTGGACCTGAGCTTCCTGGGCCTGATCATGTTCATCGCTGTCATCGCCAGCGGCACACAGCTGGTGGAGATGGCCGTGGAGAAATTCTCACCCTCGCTCTATGCGTCGCTGGGCATTTTCCTGCCGCTCATCGCCGTGAACTGCGCCATACTGGGTGGTGCGCTGTTCATGCAGCAGAAAGACTTCGGCAGCGCAGCCACAGCCACCGTCTATGGCTTTGGTTCGGGCATCGGATGGCTCATCGCCATTGTGGGGCTCGCAGCCATTCGCGAGAAAATCGCCTACAGCAACATCCCCGCCCCCCTGCGCGGCGTGGGCATCACGTTCATCATCACCGGACTCATGGGCATCGCCTTTATGAGCTTCCTGGGAATAAAACTGTGAAATAGAACCGAGAACCAAGAGCACAATCAGTCCAAAGGTCGCAAGGCACGCCTTGCGAAAAACCGAAAATACGAGAACAAGAACCGACAACCGAGAGCCAAGCGCCCCCCTCCAGGAAGAGTTAGGGGAGGCCACGAGGCTCATAACTGATAACTGATAACTGAAAACTGATAACTCCCTATGATACTCCTCAGTGCAACAACCACAGTCGCAGCCAGCGCGGTGATTTTTCTGGTCATCACGCTGCTGCTTGTGATTATCCTGCTGGTGGCCCGCCACTACCTAGTGGCCACCGGCAATGTGCAAATCGACATCAACGACGGCACCCGTGTGCTCGACGTGCCCAGCGGGTCCACCCTGCTGAGCACGCTCCAGAGCCAAGGTGTGATGCTCTCGAGCGCCTGCGGCGGCAAGGGCAGCTGCGGACAGTGCAAGGTGCAGGTCACACAGGGCGGTGGCGAAATCCTGCCCACCGAGACCGTGCATTTCTCGCGGCGCGAGCAGCAAGACCACTGGCGTCTGGGATGCCAGGTGAAGGTGAAAGACCACCTCGCCATCCAGCTTCCCGCCAGCGTGCTCAGCGTGAAGGAATATGAGTGCACCGTGGTGAGCAACAAGCTCGTGTCGTCGTTCATCAAAGAATTCATCGTGGCCCTGCCACCGGGCGAGCACATGGACTTCATCCCAGGCTCCTACGCACAAATCCGCATCCCGGAGTATGATATGGACTACGACCGCGACATCGACAAGGAGTCGCTCGGCGACTACCTGCCCACCTGGGAACAATACAACATGTTCTCGCTCAAGTGCCGCAACACCGAGCCCACCATCCGCGCCTACTCGATGGCCAACTACCCCGCCGAGGGCGACCGGTTCATGCTCACCGTGCGCATCGCCACGCCGCCATTCAAACCCAAGGAACAAGGTGGAGGCTTCCAGGACGTGATGCCCGGCATCGCTTCAAGCTACATCTTCACCCTCAAACCCGGCGACAAGGTGATCATGAGCGGCCCCTACGGCGACTTCCACCCCATCTTCGACTCCAAGAAAGAGATGATTTGGGTGGGCGGCGGCGCCGGCATGGCCCCCCTGCGCGCACAAATCCTGCACATGACACGCACCCTCAACACACGCGACCGTGAGATGCACTACTTCTACGGTGCCCGCTCGCTGAGCGAGGTGTTCTATCTGGAGGACTTCCTCGAGATTGAGCGCGAGTTCCCCAACTTCCACTTCCACCTCGCCCTCGACCGCCCCGACCCCGCTGCCGATGCCGCCGGCGTGAAGTACACCCCCGGCTTCGTGGCACCCGTGATGCGCGACACCTACCTCGGCGCACACGAGGCCCCCGAGGACTGCGAGTACTACATGTGCGGCCCAGCCATGATGAGCAAGACCGTCAACGAACTGCTCGACTCACTGGGCGTGGACCCCGCCAGCATCCACTACGACAACTTCGGATAAAGCCTTTACACATCACTCACCCTTAAAAAATTCAACCCTATGAATAGTTCAAGCAGTAACCAAGATATGAGCAACTCCACCGGGTCAGCCAAGAAAAGCCACAAAGGGCTGTACATCGGCCTGGGTGTCGTGGCAGCTTTAGCCATCTTGGCCATCGCCGGATGGTATTTCCTGCGACGTGGTTCCGACTCCAAACTTGAGACCATGATTCCCGCCACTGCTTCGGCCGTGATACGCATCGATGCCGCACAACTCGCCGAAAAAGTGGGATTCGAAATCAATGGCACCGACATCCAACTGCCCAAACGCGTGGCCGACCTGGCTGGTGACGATGCCAAAGAGATTCACGAGTTCTTCGGCAAAATGAAGGAATCTGGCATCAACCCCCTGGGAGGCATCTACGGCTTCGCAACCAACGAGGCCCTCACCGGGGCATTGCTCGTTCCGCTGTTCGACCAAGACAAGGCCAAAGCGTTTCTTGAAAAAGAGATGAAGGAAACCTTCTCCTCCATCGATGGCGGCTACTATTTTGCCGACACCGATGCCATCATGATGATCAAAAACGATGCTTTGCTCATTGGCGGCACCAACAACGGCGGCGACAGCGAAGCCATGAAGACCATGGCAAGCGAACTGATGGACGGCAAACGCGAGAACATAGCGGCAAACAGTGAGGTCTCTTCAAAACTGCACAACAGCAAAGCCGTGAGCCTCTACATCGACAACGAGAAGCTCTTCAGCCTGTTAAAGAAAATTCCCGAATGCCAAAGCTCCATTCAAAACAACCCCCTCTCGTTTTTGATAAGCTCCATAAGCTCATCGAGCATGACCCTCGACATCGACAACAATGTGGTCACACTCGCTTCCGACATCACCACCAAGGACAACGAGTACGAAGACTTCATGAAAACCATCTTCCACCCCGCAAGCAACGACTTCCTGCAGTATCTGCCCGCTGGCTGCAACGTGATGGCCGCCGCCGGCTTGAATGGAAAGAAGATCGCGTCGATGTCGCAAATCTCGTTCCTGCTCGCCAACCTGCCATCGGAGTTCAAGACAGCCATCGAAAGCATCAACGGCACCATCGCCGCTGGGGCAGCCGTAAATCCCAACGCCCCCACCGCTTCCACCTACACCATCCTCATCGGCTCGGACAACGCCAACACCCTGCTCAGCTTCATCCGCGAGAACCTGCCCCTTCCGCTCAACACGGGCGTTGCCGGAAACTACGTTTACATCAGCAACGAAAACCAGGTACAGGCCGGAACGTTCGCGGCCACAAGCGAGTGCAAGGATTTCTTCAACAACAACTGGCTCGCTGTTTACGGCTCGGTGGGCATCGCCAACTTCGAGTATAACGCCAACCTGGGAGTGAACTCGGCAAAAAGCTCCATGGCATCGTTCTACGTCAACGAGAACGGCAAACCGATAAAGCCCATCGAATGGGCCGTCGCCTTCGACCAGACAAAAAAACAGCTCAGCTCTGGGATGTAAAGCCCATGCGAACAAATCCGGTGCCGGAGGGATTGTCCGTGGCATGGAGACTACAGTACACCCGGAAGGTGTACTTTGAGTAACCACTGACCGCACCGATTCCGTCAACGGCGATTTGGAGGTGCTTGTGGTGAGCCCCAAAGACCCCAAGCAACTGCATCACATGAAAAGCCAGATCAAGCAATGGCTCACCGACCTAGGCGTGAACAAGGCCGAAGTGTGGCAGAAACAACTGCCCTCCAACACCAAGACCGTCATCAAACAATTCTTGCAGCAATAAAAATGGACACTGACCATAACCGCACCCGGCAAGGCTGAGGAATGGCCGCCCATCTGGCCAGAAGCTCTTGCTGCCATAGTATCTGCTGCTTTTAGCGGAAACCCAAAATGGCAATGCATTTTAGGAGACATATACCTATATGGAGAAACAAGAACACAGAGAGAATCACATAAAGTAGGCTCCCGTATCTATATAGACATATGGATTGAGAATAAAAAAAGAAATGATTATCCGCAATCGCCCGAAAGACCTGTTGTTATCTTTGATCCGTATAGCTGGTGTTCAAATGTGGGTCTGTAGCTGACGGCGCAAACCATGAGCCTGTCAAAAAGCCTGTCACCAAAGTACTTTCTGTTGAACTTGT
>JAFYCU010000118.1 GCA_017545095.1 Muribaculaceae bacterium
CAGAGTTTCCTGTGCAACGCAGGCTCGCTGGCCGGCTATGTGTTCCCCTACCTGTTCACAGCCATTGGCATCGCCAGTGTGGCCGCCCCGGGCATCGTGCCCGACTCGGTGAAGTGGTCGTTCTATGTGGGAGCAGCCATCCTGATTGCGTGCGTACTCTACACCATGGCCAACGTCAAGGAGTACACGCCCGAGCAGATGGCCGCCTTCCAGGAGGCCGCCCAGGCCGAGAAAAAGGCCGAGGTGGCCGCCGGAGGCAGCAAGAACAAGGCACTGAAAGTTTTCATCCAGGTGGGCATTGTGCAGTTCTTCTGCTGGGCCGCGTTTATGTATATGTGGACCTATACCAACGGCTCGATTGCCGACACGGCCTTTGGCGTGGACATGAGCGACCCGAACCATGCTGCCACCAAAGCATATCAGAGTGCTGGCAACTGGGTGGGCATCCTGTTTGCCGTGCAGGCCATCGGCAGCGTGCTGTGGGCAGTGGTGCTGCCGCGCTTCAGCAACATCAAGGTGGCCTATGCTGTGTCGCTGGTCATTGGCGGCCTGGGATTCATGATGGTGCCTTATTGCCACAACCAGCACCTGCTGTTTGTGCCCTACTTCCTCATCGGCTTCGCTTGGGCCGCCATGCTGGCCATGCCGTTCACGCTGGTGACCAACGCCCTCGAGGGCAGCAAATATATGGGCACGTTCCTAGGGCTGTTCAACTGCACGATATGCATCCCGCAGATTGTGGCTGCCGTGCTGGGCGGCGTGCTGCTCAAGGCCATGGGCGACTTCCAGGGCAACATGCTGCTGCTGGCGGGCATCCTGCTGGTGATAGGAGCTTTGTGTGTGGCTTTCATCACCACCACCAAGAAAGCGGAAGCCTGAGGTGTATCCCATCAACGAAATCTTCCACTCGCTGCAAGGCGAGGGTTACCACACGGGCACCGCGAGCGTGTTTGTGCGGCTGAGCGGATGCAACCTGCGGTGCGCGTTCTGCGACACGCAGCATAATGCGCACACCATGATGTCGCTGCCGCAGATTGTGGCCGAGGTGAACCGCTACCCCACGGCTCAGCTGCTGGTGCTCACCGGCGGCGAGCCGTCGCTGTGGATTGATGCCGACTTGATTCATGCGCTGAAGACACTCACCGGCAAGCGCATCGCCATCGAGACCAACGGCACGCGGCCGTTGCCGCCAGGCATCGACTGGGTGACGCTGTCGCCCAAGAGCGGTTTTCCCGGCGGTGACGCACAACCGTGCGTGCTCAACGAATGCGACGAGCTGAAAGTGGTTTACACCGAGCAAGACCTTTCGCAATACGACCACATCCAAGCGCGCCACCGCTTTCTGCAACCCTGCTACAGCCACGATGAGCAGCGGCGGCAAGCCCGCATGGCCGCCACCGTGGCCGCTGTGCTCGCCCACCCCGAGTGGCGACTGTCGCTGCAAACCCACCGCATCCTGAACATCCGATAAACCACCATCAACCATCACGCACCGCTCCCGATATATCCCGCGACGCAATGGCAGTGTCATCGACGCTCACACGCCCATCAAGTCGCGGAAGATGTCGAGGGCGGTGCGCATGTCGTCGGGGGCGATGGTGCAGTCAAGCTTGGGGCGGCCCACAGCCTCCAGCAGTGTACAGTTGATTTCGCCAGCACGGCTCTTTTTATCGTGCCGCATCAGGGCGAGCAGCTGGTCGTAGTGGTCGCAGGTGATGGTCGGCGAGGGGTAGTAATCATGCACAAAATGCGCCACCTGGTGCAGCGTGGTACTGGGAAAATGCCATGCCATGTGCGAGAGCACCAATTCGGCGACCAGTCCCCATGCCACGGCGATACCGTGCGGCACGGGCGTGCCACGGCCAAGCATGAGGCTCTCGAGCGCGTGCCCCACGGTGTGCCCCAGATTCAGAGCCTTGCGCGGCCCTTGCTCCAAGGGGTCCTGCTCCACGATGCGGTGTTTCACCATCACCGAGGCACGCAACGCATCAAGCAGCGTGTAGGAGTCGACTCGCGTCGGGTCGCCCTGAAGCTGATGCGCCAGAGCCGCCGCATCGCCGAGCAACGCGTGCTTCACCATCTCGGCATAGCCCGACAGCAACTCCTCGCTGGGCAAGGTGGAGAAAAAGCGCGTGGAGATAATCGTCGCAGCGGCCTGAGCAAACACGCCCACCTGGTTTTTCAGGCCGCCGAAGTCCACGCCCGTCTTGCCCCCCACGGCGGCATCCACGGCTGCGAGCAAGGTGGTGGGCACATTCATGAAAGGTATGCCACGCTTGTAGGTGGCAGCGGCAAATCCGCCCAAGTCGGTGACCATACCTCCACCCAGGTTCACCATCACCGCGTGGCGTGTGGCTCCAGCTTGCTGCAACTCGCGCCACACCTGCACC
The DNA here is from genome assembly GCA_017545095.1 of Muribaculaceae bacterium. The sequence goes on from JAFYCU010000118.1 coordinate 2,391, forward strand.
ACGGTGTCGAGCGTCTTGTGACCCTCGCCAGCGGGAATGGTGATGTGAGTGAAAGGAGGCAACTCGCCAGCCACCTGCGGCAACACGATGCGGCCGGTGTTGTGGTCGGTGAGGACAATCACCTGCGCATAGCCGCCCTGCTCCACAGCCTTGCGCAGCGCCCTGTCGACGGCATTGGTGAACTCGATGTCGGGCATAGCTTTTCAGCAGGCTAAATCTCCGCTTTGTCGAGCAGCCACGATTGGATTGCATCGGCCAAGGCATCCATGTTGGGATAGACGATATCGGCCCCGGCGCGGTAGAGTTCTTTCTCGGCGATGGGTCCGGTGGTGACGGCGATGGCAAAGCACCCGGCGGCATGTGCGGCCTGCACACCCAGCGGGGCGTTCTCGATCACGATGCACTGCGAAGCCGGCACGCCCGCCTTGGCAACACCCTTGAGATAAGGCTCAGGATTAGGCTTGCCGTGCCGCACATCGTTGCCCGTGACCCGCAAGGTGCTGAGCAAACCGGCAAACTCGCCATCGATGCGGTCGAGCACCGAGGGCTGCTGCGAACCGGTGACCACGATGCGCTGCACCTCGGCATCGCGCAACAGCGTGAGCACGCGGTCGATGCCGGGCACCTTGCCCGTGGGTCCCAGTTCCAGGAAATAACGACCCTTCACGCCATACAGGGCACGAGCCTCGTCGTCGGTGAGCGCCTTGCCCACCCCTTCCTTGAATTTTTTCTTCACAATCTCCACACCTGTCATGCCCTCGTAGAGGTAGAACTCGTCGCGGGTGCATCTGATGCCGTTTTTCTGCATCAGCTTCACCCAGGCGCGGGTGTGGTTTTTCATCGTGTCGAACAACACGCCGTCGCAGTCGATGAGCGCGGCGGCAACGTGCATTTCCTTGATGCCGGCATAACGCTTATAGCCGGCGAGAGCGTCGTGTAGGGTCATATTTTCGGTGATGAGCTTTTTCAATGCACAATTCCGCAATGCGGCTCTTGCATCTTGGTTCTTGGTTTTCGGGGTTGGGGGTAAGGTCTTTAAGGACTTTAAGGCCGCAATGCGGCTCTTGCATCTTGTTAAGCCCCATGTTTTCATCGCACGGTGATGTGGAAGCAGCCTTGTCGGCGTTCGAAGATGGCGAAGCAGCGTCCACGCTGGCGGTGGTCATAGATGATTTCGGCCAGGATGTTCTTGAGGTCTTCGTCGGAAATCACATAGCTCGAGTCGCGGCAGTCGAAGCGTGTCCAGCTCACATCAAAAGTGGTGCCGTAGCGGTGGCACGACTGCTCGGTGGCCGACCGGTTGCGCCGCTTGAGCGACCGCACGCTGTGGTCGGTGCGCAACGCGCTGGTGACACGCAGCCGGTATTCACGTCCGCCACGTGCCTTGATGGTGTCGCGAAAAGCCTGCCCGATGTCGTGCAGCAGCCGGGCGGCACGGGGCACCAGATAGGGCATCGAATAGCGCATCGAGTCCACAGCATAGGCATCGCACGTGGCAATCCGCACAAGGGGTTTGCCAAGGTCGTAGGCCGATGCTATCCCCTCGATGGGCCGAATGCCGTGGCGTTGCGCCGCAGGCAAGTGCACATCGTTGGTGTCGTTGAAGACTTCCTTGAGCCGCCCCACGGGCACATGGGTAACCATGCGGTGCACGGTGGTGTCGACGGGGCCGCTGCGCACCACCGTGTGGGTCTCGGGCACCAGCCGCGAGAACGTGTCGGCCTCGGTGCCGTCGGCTTCCGCAGGCTGCTGGCGGCCACAAGCCATGACCGCCAGCAGCAGCACACATGCGGCAAGCAGCTTTTTCATGACTTGTGCACCATGATGTTGATCACGACATTCATGTCGTCAACGTCAACCGTGCCGTTGCCGTCTACATCGGCAGCCGGCCACTGAGCCAGCGTGGCTTTCTTGAGCATGATGTTGATGATGATGTTCAGGTCATCGACATCCACGGTGCCGTTGCCGTCCACGTCGCCGCGCACCACGGGGGTGCCGCCAGCCACCTTGAAGGTGCTCACACCAGCGCTACGCACCGTTTCGGTGCCTGAGAAATAGAAGTAGTTGATGAAATACTGCTCGCCAGTGATGAGTTCATCGAAGGTGAAGGAGAACGTGGCAGAGCCATTCGCCGAGACCTGAAGCGGCTGCGTGACGGTGCGCACGATGCGGCCGCTGTAGCTGCCGTTGTCGTTCTTCTTGGTCACACGGCACAGATAGGCCATTACCTCCTCATCGTAGTCGGTCGAGCGGTTGTTGGTCACCGTGGTGGTCACCGTGGTGGTGTTGCCGGTGAGCGTGCGCCCGCTTGTGGTGGACTTGATGCCCGAAGCCGAATGACTCATCGACAGGTTGGCGGCAGGAATCTCGGTGATGTTGACGTTGCTGGTGGCCAGCGGATTGGAGCCATCCTCGCTGAGCGAGAACTTGACGATGTGGGCACCCGCTGTCTCGGGACGATAGAAGAACTTCACGTCGCCCTGCTCGCCAGGTGCGAGGTCGATCATCTCCACCGTTGTCTTCACATTATCCACAAACAGGTAGATCAGGTTGTTGGTCGATGTGCCGTCGTTGGTGATGTTGGCGGTCACTTCCACCGTCTTACCCACATGCTTGTAACCACCATAGGCCACGCTGTTGACGGTGAACTTGGGAACACCATTCGAGCCATAGGGGGTGATGGTGAGCGAATAAGTGCCCACCTTGGCTTCCACATAATCCACATCGCCGCCGTTGCACACCTCCCACGAGCCACCGGGGCGGATTTTGCTGATGGGCACCAGGCGATAGGTGCCGTTGGCCAGTCCCGAACCAAAGTTGAGTGAGAACGTACTCGTGCGGCCCCAGCCATGCTTCAAGTCGGTGAACAAATAAGGATTCGTCTCGCCCGTCAGCACCGCCACGCGGGTGTCGCCTTGATACAGCGCCCACCCCGACACAAAGCTGCGCGTGGCTCCGGTGTAGTTGGAAAACCGACCGTCGAAGGTGACAGTGAAATTGGAGCTGCTGCCCATGCGCGTGTAGGAGGTCTTGGACACGTTCAGGTTGCTGAATGTCATCGCCATGGATGCGGTGATGGATTGGTTGTTGGGCACAATGCCCAGCACCATGCCTTGTGAGGTCACATAGCCTTCGGTTCCCTCGCTGGAGCCGGTGCCCTGCACCTTGGTGGTGAGGGCCGAAAGGGCGAAGTAGCCGTTGCTGCCGCCGTCCCAGCCCCAGTTGATGTGGAACAGCCCCGACAGGTTGTCATATCCATCGCACACAAACGCGTGCCCGCCTCCGGCCATGGTGCTGCCGCTGTACACCACCGGACGGCCAGCCTTGAGCTCGGCATAGAGCAGGCTCTCCCAGTCGGCCTTGCTGAAATTGACGCGACGCACATAGCGGACCGATGAGGCATAGCCGAAATAGCTTTGCAGGCTCGAGGCCACATTAACGGTCGAGGCCGATGAAGCGGTTTTCTTGAAGTCCATCTCCAACGACTGGGCGCAATACTGCATCAGCTTGGCCACGGCATTGGCCGATGCGCCCGTGCTTGTGGAGGTGTAGTTGTCCTGCATACTGTTCCAGTCGAACGATGTGGCCGGCAGCTCCGGGCAGAAAATCGCCAGCGTTTCGGAAGTGTATTCAGGAATGATGGTCGAGGTGGCGGGCCATCGGTGGTAGTACATCACCTGTGCCATGGCCGTTGCCACACAGCCGGTCACCCCTTGTTTGTCGGTTTCGACCATGGGAATCAGCATATTGTAAGGTTCGTTCTGCCCCCAGTTACAGGTGAGCATGGGCGCAATTTTGGCCCCCAGCACGCGCTGCGGTGCATAGGCCGTGGCATCATCGTCGGCCGGCAGCGAGGCCACCTCGTCCCACAGATAGTTGAGCCATGCCTGCATGGCCGGCGGCAGCTGGTCGGGGTCGAAGGTGCCGCAGTGGCTGTAGCCCAGCACGGGCAGCGCACGGTCGTCGCCGCTCACAATCACGTAGCCGTTTTGCAAGCCATCGCACACATTGTTAAAAACATAAAAAGCCTGTGCAGCCCCCGGGGCGCGTTTCGCCCGCGTGGTAGGCGCGGCCACCTGCTGCAAGGACTCGGCCCGCAGACCATGCGACACGGCAAACCGGCTCGCCACTTGGCGGGCCTCCATCGGGGTGAGGGTGCGTGCCGATGTTGGCTCCATACCGCACATTGCAGCACAAGCAACTAGCACCAATAGCATCTTAATCGTTCTCATCATTACATTTCATTTGGTTTATTGCCGCAAAGGTAGCAAAAATTTGCGTCATGGCAAAGGGACTGTGTAGTCAGTTGCACAAAATTCATGCTCTGCAACGTTTCATGCGCTGGCTTGCAAGCGTTAAACATGCTTAAAGATGGTGGCTGTTTTTCAGCGAATGGGGGCGGGAATGCGACAAAATGCCTATTTTTGCATTTTCTTTTTGTTTGGAAGAACTTGACTTTTGATGGCAATAATAACCTTTTAATAATCAACTAAAAAAGTATGAGAACTTACAAGCTACTACTCCTGGCACTGGCGATGGTGCTGGGATGGCTGGTGACGCGAGCCGTCACCGTGTCGCCCTACACCGAGACCTTTGCGGGCGTGGATTTCACCGAGCCCGACTGCGCCCCCGATGGCTGGGGACACATCGTGAAGGGCAAGCAAGTGTATGAACTGCTGGAAAACGTGGAAGGCGTGGGCACATGCCTCTACATCGACTACCAGAGCAGTGATTTCCCCACCTACAACATGTTCGTCACCCCGGCCGTGAGCGGCACGGTCACCCTGCAAGCAATGTATGTGGAGGCACAGTTCGGCCAACCGTGGCTGAAATTCTTCTATTGCACCAAGGACGAGGACGGCAACTTCACCCAGGGCTCCGCCATCACCAATGTGCAGAACCTCGACGCGGTGAACCTGGAGAGCTTCACCATGGTGACCATTGCCGATGTGCCCGAGGGCAGCTATATCGGCATTGCAGCCTCCTATGCGGTGATTGCCAACTTCACGGCCACCAGTGCCGAGGTGGAGAAGGTGGACCGCCGCGAACTGAAAATCGCCGGGATGCGCTACCTGGGTCCCGAGGAACTTGACATGGCCAACGGCAACACCTACACCGTGCCCGTGAACGTGGTGCTGCGCAACATAGGCAATGTGGACCTGATGGCCGGCGACGAGGACTACTCGTTGAGCCTGATCACCACCGGCGGCACTGTGGTCGACACCTGGGATATCAACACCAACCTGCCCCGCGCCACCGAAACTGACTCGCTGCGCGTTGAGTTCACCGTCGACGGCAACGAATACAGCGACCTGCAGACCTTCTATGTGCAGGAAAACGTGAGCGGAACACACCACAGCGACTACATCAAGGTGATTTCCAATAAATATGAACCACGCGTGCAGATGCTTACGCAAGAGAACGGACGCTATGTGGACCTGCCCAGCGGCTCCATCCTCGACTTCGGCCAAACGCAAGACATCGTCACCCGCGAGTTCTACATCAACAACACCGGTGCCGCCCCCTTCACCCTCAGCGAAGTGATTTGCCCCGAGGGGTTTGTCACCCTCACCAAGGCCGGCGATGTGGTGGCCGCCCATGAAGCCGAGATTGTGGTCATCGCCATGGACAACAGCACCGCCGGACTGCACGAAGGCGAATTGGTGCTCAAAGGCAACGGCATCGAGGACTTCCGACTCACCCTCACCGGCACCGTGGTCGACAGCAACGAGTGGTTCGTCGACTTCGAGGATGGCTTCCCCGCCAATATGATTCCCGGGGCCATATGGCGTGCACAGAGCTATGGCGGCTCGCAGGCTGCCGTGGCACAGACCTGGCAAGGCTCGCAATACGAAGGCGAAGGACGCTATCTGATCTCGCCCAAGCTGGAAATCAAGGCAGGCGATGCCCTGCACTTCCAGATGGCCAAGAGCAGCTACTACATGCCCGACCTGAACGTCTATTTCTCGACCGACCGCAAGAACTGGACCCTCATCAAGGACTATACCAAAGACGACTTCGACCGCACCACCATAGGCAACAAC
>JAFYCU010000119.1 GCA_017545095.1 Muribaculaceae bacterium
CGAAGCGAACCTTTAGCTCGCGACCGAATGGGAGCAAACCCCTGTGACAAAACGCCCACACGAGTCCCCCTCCCCGTCTGTTGTTTCATCCCGGGGGCAGCGCCCCCGGCTAGGGTCTAACGCCCTTTCAGGGCTAACTGGAGACAACTTCGCGATAGTTACCTATTTTTATTGCCGATATGCCTCCTACCTTCGGCGAAGCCAATGGTACACAATAATGCACAATGCACAATTTTTTCTCAAACCGCCATCGTTTGTGTAAGCTGCGGCCGTGCCGCAGCCATTCCCTCTCCGCTGTAAAACCTAAGTTCTCCACAAAATAATTGCGCTTGATGCATGGTGCGTTGGGCAATATTCAGTAATTTTGCAGCATGAAACAGTTGAAGGGAATCGTTCATCGTGTTCGTGTCGCTGCGGTGTGTTACATCGTGGTGTGCTGTGTGGGGCTTCGTGGATTCGCTCAGGTTGAGGGCATGTCGAAAGTTCACAACGTCATTCGGTTGCAGCTGCAAGGTTTCAACTGCTCTTACTGGGGGGGTGGTAACTGCGTGAACATTGATGGCGTTGCCGACCGCAATGCCACTTCGCTCGTTGTACCCGACGAGTTCGATTGGAATGGACGTGTTTTCTTGACGGCCGAGCTGGGGCCGTCGGCTTTTCAAGACATGAAACATCTGCAACGATGCAGTTTCAATGCGTGGAATGTGTTGATACACGCGTTCACGGGCTGCGAGGCGTTGCGCGTGATTGAGTTGCGCCGTGCTGAGCCACCCTCTGTGGGACATCATGCGTTTTATTTTGGTACGCCCGATGAGGTGTTTGATGACTATCATTTCCTCACCGTGGCGTTGGTGGTGCCACCGGGCCGCGAGCAGGTCTACCGTGAGGCTCCCGGCTGGCGCGAGTTTCACACCATCGTCAGCCACGCCCCCCGGCCCGACGACTACGACCTGGCGGCCATCCGCAGCCGCGTGGCGGCGTTGGAGCAGGAGTGCGACTCGCTTACCGCCTTCGAGCTACAGCTCCGCGACAGCCTGGCTATGCTTGCCAATGGCGTACCCGATGCTGAGCACGCCGATGTGGCACCCGGCAGTGCAGCCGTTAAGCCTGCAATGCACACCGAATTGCCTCCATTTCTGGGAGGAAAGAGCATTGAGCGTCTCGCCACAAAGTTTTTGAGCGACGATTACGTTTACAAGTCGCGCTTTTCGCCTGAAGTCATCCTTGACAGCCACACCGACACCCTCGCACTGCACCTCGCCGTGCCCGACTGGTTGGAGGTGGGCGGTCGCTCCTATCCTGTGGCGCAGATGTGGGAGGATGCCTTTGCCAACCATGGTCATTTGCTGTCGCTCACGCTGCCTGCCGACCTCACCAATGTGGCTCCGGGGGCGTTTGCAGGCTGCCGCGAGCTGCGACTGCTGGAGTTGCGCAACCCCGTACCGCCGGCGTTCCGTTCCATCGACGAGGGTGACTGCCTTCCCGAACAGGTGATCAGCGATGAACTGTGCGCCCGTCTGGTGCTCGTGGTGCCACCCGGCAGCGAGCAGACCTATCGCGAGGCTCCCGGCTGGAGCCGCTGCGCACGCATCACCAGCTCGCGACCCACGCTGGCCCAACTCGGCGTAACACCCACCGCAGAGCGGCGAATCGCCATCGACGCTCACCTGTGCCGCATCGCCGCCCGGCAGGCACACATCGCCACATCACTGAAAGCCCTGCGAAATGCCCTTGCAGGATAGACTGGGAACTATAATCCGTAAAGTTGATGACGTTTAACATCCATGCGCAGCTCGTAGTCGTTGCAGTACTCATTTAGCGCATATTCGATTTCGGCCATCTCCTTGGTGCTGAAGCGCCCGTTGAGCGAGAGCAGATACTCGCGAGCCTTGGCGCGTCCCTGCTTGATGAGGTGTTCGGCATCGAGCCACACATAGGCGTAGTGGCTCACGGTGTCGAGGTGCTCGCTGATGTGCGTGGCGCGGTTGGCCTCGCGCACCAGGGCCACTCCCTTGTCGATGGCCTCGTCCACAGCGCGTTGCCGCTCCATGCGCTCTTCCTCGCGTTGCTCGAATTGCAGGTTGGCCTCGCGCAGCTGCCGCAGGGTGTCGTTCATGCCGGCCACACGTTGCCGCAGTTGCTGCTGTGCGGTGTCGCTTTGCCGCTGCGCCTTGATGCTTGCGTTGAGCTGGTTGTGCAGCGAGTCCACAAGTGGTGTCGAGTTGTCGGGTGCCACGGGCTGCGACATCTGCCACACCACGACCGCTGCCACGATGGCCGCCGCACCCGCCATGCGCAGTGCCCAGCGCTTCACTTGATACACACGGTGCAATGCCTTGCGCAAGTCGGCCACGCTCTGCGGCCGGTCGTCGATGGCGCGCAGGCACCGGTGGGCCACCATGCCCGTCAGGCTGCCCAGACGCATCTGCTGCATGATCACCCCCAGGCTGTAGATGTCGTTGCGCACATCAGGTATCGAGCCGGTGGCCTGCTCCGGGGCCATGTATCGCGCCGTGCCGCCCGGACCCTTGAACGTGGTGTGCACATCGCTGTCGGCCAGACCGAAGTCGATGAGTTTGGGCTGTGAGCCGTTGCTAGTGACCATGATGTTGCTCGGCTTCAGGTCGCGGTGCGCGATGCCCACGCTGTGGACATATTCCACGGCATCGAGCAGCAGGTCGAACACCCGTCGCCGCTCGCGCTGCGTGGTGGAGCCCGCCAGCCATTTGGCCAGCGTTGCGCCCTCCACCCATTCCATCACGATGCATGACCCGACATCGGGCACCGTCTCAAACCCCACGGCCTGCACCACGCCGGGATGCTGCACGCGCATCATCATGTCGAATTCCTTGCGCAACGTTTCGCGGTAGGCCGCCTGTTCGGCAGTCTCGGCGGTGAGACCCTTGAGCAGGTATAGGCGACCGTAGCGTCGCGCACGCGTGAAGGTGTTGTGCCCATGGTCGGGCAGGCGCTCCACGTGCGTGAACTCGGAGCTCACACCCTCGAACTCGTCGGTTAACCAGCCCGATGTGGGCGTGTGTTCTTGCTGGCTGTTGCTGTCGCTCATGGTTGCTGACTGCTGGCACTGATTCGCTCAATACTTACACCGTGATTTTGGCCGCAGACGTACACTCTTTTTGGCTGTCCGTTGTGCTGCTCCACGTTGTCGAGATACAGTGTCTCGCCGTTGATGAACAGGCCGCAGTCAAACTCGTTGTCTTTGAACAGGCGCGTGTTCTCGGCATGCAGCACCTTGAAGTGGCGCTCGCCTTGGTATTCCACCTCCATCACACGGTTGGGCTGCCAGTGCAGTCGCAGCCGGTCACCTATTTGGAGTGTTTTCAAGTCAAGCCGCTTGCCGGCGGCTGTGTCCGAGTCGCCCCCGGCAGTCAGGCACCACTGCTCAAAGTTGGCGCAGCCCAGATAGCGCGCCACGGCGTTGAGCGTGTTCATGCTCGGTGCCACACGCTCATCAAGATAGCCCCACAGACGCATCAGGGTGGTGGCGCTCACCTTCACATTCACCGATGCATCGATGGCCTCGGATGCCACCCTGAAGTCACGAGGCGTGTCAGGATGAAAACCCAGTTGCTTTTCAGCGGCTGTCAGCAGATTCGACAGTGTGTCGTTCTTCAAATGTTCCATCTCCAGGTGTTAAGTTCAACATGCAAATATAGTAATTTTAGCACTGCCGCCAATAGCTCCATTTCGATTTTAACACTCGTTAGCGATTTTTCATCAAGTATGGAATGGAATGGAATAAACTCACGCCCAAAAGATGGAATGCAGTGTCTTACCAACCCATTAAATAAATAATGTGTAATGCGCAATGGGCAATTTTGTTTCTTCCGAAATATTGTGTGATGATAGCATGTAGAGCCGCATCACGATGCGGCTCCCCCGATGCAGTGTCCCCGTTCACGATGGGTATCACCCCACACGGCCATCAGCCGCACAAGGGTGCGGCTCTACATGACTCGGCTCCCCCGACGCCGTTTCCCCACACCGTGAAACACCGCCCC
>JAFYCU010000120.1 GCA_017545095.1 Muribaculaceae bacterium
CCTTAATTCTTGACCATTTTGTTTCTTGACTCGGCCATCAGCCGCATCATGATGCGGCTCTACAGGAGTCGGGCAGTGCATCTGCTGGCCCTATATGACTCGGGCATCAGCCGCATCATGATGCGGCGATGATTCCTTAATTCTTGACCATTTTGTTTCTTGACTCGGGCATCAGCCGCATCATGATGCGGCTCTACATGACTCGGTTGCCCAATGTCTTGTGGGTTCGGGGCTTGGTTTTTTGTGGGTTGGGGAATAATTTGTAATTTTGCGGTTTCAAAAACTGGGTAATGATGGAGATTAAGATTGGAAATTTTGTGCGTTTTCTCAATGATGTGGGCGGCGGTCGTGTGTCGCGCATCGAGGGCAAGTTGGTGTATGTTGAGGACGAGGACGGGTTTGAGCGTCCTGTGCCGCCGGGCGAGTTGGTGGTTGTGGGCGATGGCAAGCCTCAGGCGAGCAGCTATGAGCGTCCGCTTGCCGTGAAGAGCAAACTTGTGGAGCCCGATGAGCCGGCCCCGAAGGCGAAGCCGCAGCCCGAGCCGGCGTTCCACGTGGAGGAGACCCCCGAGGGCGAGCGCCTCACCATTGTGCTGGCCTATGAGCCCCGCGAGGTGAAGCACCTGAACACGACCACGTTTTTCCCCGTGCTGGTGAACGACAGCAACTACTACCTGTATTTCACCTATCTCACGCGCGGCGACGACAGCGAGTGGGTGACACGCTACCACGGGCTGGTGGAGCCTGGCGTGCAGGTGCAACTCGATGAGTTTGGGCACAACGACCTGAACGAGATGACGCACATTGCCGTGCAATATGTGGCATTCAAGCAGGGGCGGCATTTCAAGCTCAAGAACCCTGCTCTGGTGGAGCAGCGCATAGATGTGACGCGGTTTCACAAGCTGCACACGTTTCACAGCAGTGAATATTTCGACACGCCAGTGTTCTCGGTCGACATCACGCGCGGCGACCGCCCGGTGCGCCAGCTGGTAATCGACAGCAGCGAGCTGGAGGCGGCGATGCGCGAGAAGAACGACCGTCGGCGCCCGGCGGGCAAGCCCAAGAGCAAGCCGCAGCAGCAACGCACCCAGGAGATTGTGGTGCAGGACCTGCACATAGGTGAGCTGCTCGACAACCTGGCGGGGCTGAGCAATGCCGACATCCTGAACTATCAGCTCGACAAGTTCAACGAGGTGATGCGTGCTCACCTGCGCCACCCCGGGCAGCGCATCGTGTTTATCCACGGCAAGGGCGAGGGCGTGCTGCGCCGTGCCCTGCTCGAGGAGCTGCGCCGCCACTACCCGGCCTGCGAGGTGCAGGACGCGAGTTTCAAGGAATATGGTTTCGGGGCCACCCAGGTGACTATCCACCAGAGCCGCAAGGCATGATAAGATGCGAGATGCGAGATGCAAGATGCAAGCTGGCTGGCGCAAGAATCTACCAATCAGAATAAAGAGATTAAAAAAACAGTCAACAAATTATGTACATATGAAGTACAAATTATAATAAGATGCGAGATGCGAGATGCGAGATGCAAGCTGGCTGGCGCAAGAATCTACCAATCAGAATAAAGAGATTAAAAAACAGTCAACAAATTATGTACAAATGAAGTACAAATTATAATAAGATGCGAGATGCGAGATGCGAGATGCAAGCTGACTGGCGCAAGGGCCAAACAACTATAACAACAATAAACAACTATCACAACTTTATGCCTTTATTCCTGACCATTTTGTTTCTTGACTCGGCCATCAGCCGCATCATGATGCGGCTCTACAGGACTCGGGCAGTCATCTGGTGACCCTACAGGACTCGGGCAGTCATCTGGTGACCCTACAGGACTCGGGCATCAGCCGCTTCATGATGCGACGATGATTCATTAATTCTTGATTTGCACTGAGGACTGGTTTGTTGTCAGGAATTGAGGAATTAAGGACAGTGCTTTTTAATTGGTACTTGTCCGGGATTTGCAGTTTGGAGGCTGTTGGGCGTAACTAACAAGATGGGGATGCAACATCCAGGTTGCATCCCTATCTTATTGAGTCCAGCGGTTTGTCGCCGCTGTGTGAGTTTTGTCGTGATTACTTGATCACCTTCACAGCGGTCTTGCTGCCATCGGTGTAGGTGGTCTCCACGATGTTCATGCCATCGAAGGGCTTGTCGCTCTGCAGGCCAGCCACGTTGAAGTAGCGGATGCTCTTCACGGTCTTGCCGGCGATGTCGTTGACAGCCACTTTCTCGTAGGGCTTGATTTCGAACCACACGATTTCGCTTTCGTTGTCGACCACAGCGCGGCGGATGCCGTTCTCCTCCATGCCGCCATAGTACACGCTCTGCAGACCAACCTTGTTGGCGACGAGAGCCTGAGCCTGGTTCAGATAGAGGGTGCGTGCACCGGGATAGATATCATAGCTGTCGGTGAAGTCGTAGGGAATCTCAGTCATCTCCTCCTCTAAGTAGATATACTCGGCGGGGGTGAAGGTGAGCTGCTCAACGTTGCGCTCGATGTCGAGGAACACGCGATAGAACAGCTTGCTGGTGAGCATGTCGTTGCCATCAACGTCCACGGTGGGGATGTCGCAGTTGATACGTGCATAGCCATAGTCCTCATAGGGGGTGTAGGCCAGGATTTCGGGATCGGCGGGCTTAGCGGCCTTCTCGATGATCTGCTTCAGCTGCGGGTCGGTGTAGACGTGGTAGTAGCTCAGCGCGTTGGGCTTCTCGTTGTCGATGATGTAGTCGGTGTTGCTGAAGTACACGTTGGCATCGGCATCATAGGTGAGCACGATGTCGGTACCCAGGTTGCCCTCGCCATCCATACCCAGCAGGAAGTGGGGATACTCAAACACATAGCCCCAGAACTCCCAGTACTCCATGCCAAAGTTCTGGCAGCCGGGGATCACGAGGTTGTTGTTGTCGTCGTAGTGGCAGGTGACCCAGGCATCGGGGATGTCCTGGCACAGGCCCTGGAGATACATGTTGCCCTCTTCGTCCACGCCCATGGTGAGCTGCAGTGCGATGGGGTCGTAAACGGGCTCACCCTCATCGTCAAACGAGAGCTCATTGGTCTTGAGCACATAGGGATAGAGCGTCATGTTGTCGGGCACCTCAACCGGGTCGGGAATCACGAGCTCTTCCTTGGTGAGCACGTTGCCCGGAGTGAAGTAATAGTAGTAGTACAGCTCATAGGGCTTGCCATTCACAGCATAGTAGTTCTCGAAGGTATAGACATCGGTCTCGGGGTCGTAGGTGAGGGTGAGGGGCTGAGCCTCACCGTTCTCGTCCATGCCATAGAGATACATCAGGTTGCCGTTGTACATACCCAGGAACTGGCCGTTCTCGATGGTAACGGTGTTGCCCTCGAGGGTACCCTTCACCCAAGCATCGGGAAGGACACTGTAGTCCTCATCGGCCTTGGTGAGACCCTGGAAGTAGAGGTCGTTGCCAAAGGCCATGATGTTGACGGTCTGGTTCACCACGTCGCCATCGCTGAACTGGCCGATGTGGAAGTAGGTGTCGCTGGTGGGCATGGGCGGAACCACGGGCTCGGGAATCTCGGTGAAGGTGTACACACTGTTATAGTCGCCACGACCGGTCCAGGTGTTGTCGTCGTCGTAGAAGGCGGCAAGGATGCGGTTCTCGTTCGAGCCTTCGAGCTTGATGGTACCGGCCTCGTCGTCGATGGTGAACACAGCCGTTTCGGTGTCGAAGTCGCGCACCACATCGGCCGAGCTGGCCACATCGCCTTCGTCGTCGCGGGTCACATCGGCCCAGGTAACCTCTGCGCCATAGCCATAATCCTCCCAGGTGTAGAGGGTCTGGCCCATGGGCACGGTGATGGTGTTGCCCTCGAGCGTACCTTTCACAAAGGTGCCGGCGCCGAAGTAGTTGATGATGTCGCGGAAATAGACGGTGCCATCGTTGGCGAACACCACTTCCATGATGCCCTCCTGCACGTCCTCGTAGAGGTAGCCACTCGACACATAGAATGCGCCGCCCTCGCGGGTGTAGTACTTGGTCTCGCCTTCGGGAGCCTCGGTGATGATTTCCGAAGCCTTGGCGGGAGCCTTGTGCATACCGGTCTTCTGCTCAGCGTTGAACAGCACGGTGCTGGCCTTGTTCACAGCACGATACTGGTCGAGCGCGTTGTTGCCACCTTTCACCACCTTGTGGCCAAAGGGAACAGCTGCCGAAGCAGTCACTGCCATAGCAACTGCTGCAAGAAAAAGATAAAACTTTCTCATAATGTTAATGATTTAATGAATAAAAATAAGTAACTATTGCGTTTGTCTTAGGTTTTATGTCAATTCAATGCTACACAGCATTTCCAAATTTACTCCAAAATTACTCCAATTTTACGACTCCTACAAATATTTTCATCAAAATAATTGCTATCTGCTTGATTTGGAATTGGAAATGAATAAGTTTTCGAACTACTGATGTGTGGATTACGCCCACCCCTATAGCACACTCACAGCAGCAAAGCAGCTGCGATGGCGATGAGCGTGATGGCCGTGAGCCCCATGACGAGCGTGACGAGGGTGAAGCTGCGGTAGCCATCGCGCGGGTGAATGCCGCCAAAGCCCATCACCACCCAAAAGTAGCTGTCGTTGGCATGCGCCACGGTCATGGCTCCGGCACCGATGGCCATCACCACCAGTGCGGCCGACAGCGGCGTGGTGAAGTTCAGGGCACTCATCATCGAGCCGGCATCGCTAAACATGCCCATCATGCTTGCTGTGGTGGTGATGGCCACCGTCGACGAGCCTTGAGCCGTTTTGAGGATGGCCGCCACCAGAAAGGGGAACACCACCCCCAGCACCGCCAGCGAGCCGCTCCACTGCTTCACCACCTCGACAAATCCCGTGGCCACCATCACACTGCCCAGCACCCCGCCGGCGGCGGTGATGAAGATGATGGGTCCGGCAGTCATGAGCGACGACTGGGTGATGTCGGCAATCTTGTGCAGCAAGTGCTGGCGCACAAGCAGAGGCAGGCAGCACAGCAGGGCCACCATGAGCGCGATGGCCGGCTTGCCCAGAAACACAAGCAGGTTGTTCGCTGCCTCGCTGCATTGCAGCCAAGGGGCCACGCTGCCCAGTGCCATGAGCAGCACCGGAGCCACAATGGGCAGAAAGGCCCACACAGCCCCCACGCGGGCATCGGGCGTGTGAGAATCGTCGGTTGCAGCCGACTCGGCTTCGACAGGCTGCAAGTGCCTGGCCACACGGCCAATAAGCCAGTAGACCGGCACCAAACACAGTAGCGAGAACACCACCCCCAGCGCGATGACCAGCAACAAATGGTCGTTCAAGCCCATCATGCCGGCTGCAGCCACCGGTCCAGGTGTGGGAGGGATGAAAACATGCGAGGCAAACAGTCCGGCTGCGAGAGCCAGGGCCAGAGCCACCGGCGAGTGGCCCGTGCGGCGAGCCAATGAACGGCCAATGGGGCTCACCAGCACAAAGCCGCTGTCGCAGAACACCGGTATCGACACCACCCAGCCGATGAGCATCATCGCCAGTCGCGGATGCCTGCGCCCCACCACCCGCTCGATGCCTCGCGCCATGGCCACGGCACCGCCGGTGCGCTCGAGCACGCTGCCAATGAGTGTGCCCAGAATAATCACCAGCCCTATGCCGCCAAACACGCCGCCGAAGCCTTTACTCAGCACATCGGGAATCTCGGCAAGCGGCACCCCCAGCACCAGGGCAAGCATGAGCGACACCCCCAGCATGGCCAGAAAGGGATGCACCTTGAACCGCGCGATGGCCACCACCATCACCACGATGGCAACGGCGAAAATCAATAATGTGACAACAGCAGTCATAACTTCTTACAGTTAACCAATCAATGTGAACTTTTATGCTTAGGTACGCCGCCAGCTGGCAAACAACTCATCGGCGGTGATAACGTTGTGGATTTCGTTCCAATGGCCAGTGTGTGCCATTCCACAGGGAGTTATCAAAGTGAAATTGAGCGACTTGCCATGTGCTTTCGCGGCACTCAGCCGTGCGGCCTTGTGGTGCAGTGCAAGCATGTCGTCGCGGGTTACCACATAGGGCTGCGTGGCGTATTTCATTTCACAAATGTTTATCATGTTGTCGGCACGAGTGATGAGCATGTCGATTTGTGCACCAGCATCTCCATCGGGCGATGGGCCTATGCGCCACGAGCGCACTTGGGTGGCCACCCCGGCAATGCCTAACGCCTGCTTGATTTGCGGCAAGTGCTGGAAACACACGCGCTCAAACGCCAGTCCCACCCAAGCCCGTCGCAGGGGCGACAAGTAGTTGTGCGACCAAAAGTGCTCGTCGTTGTGCCCAGATGGTGCGATGAATTTGAAAAAGAACAGCGAGAAATTGTCGACCAATTGATAAACCGCCTCTTTTTTGCTGCCCAGTGCTGGCTGTGCCTTGATGAATCCGCAGTGTTCCAGGTCGTTGAGCATCGTGGTCAATGAGCCGCTGCTTTTCATGCCACACGCATTCACCAATTGCTGACGTGTGAGCCCACACAGGTGCTCGCCCAAAGCCCGCACAATCCCAATATAATGCTCGGGATGGCGGAAAAGCGAATGATAGAGTTCGCCAAACTCGCTGTGCAACGCACCGTTTTCGGAGAAAAACAATTGGTCGATGTTCTGCGCCACACTCACTCCCGGCTCTAACATCGACCAATAAAACGGGATACCACCGAGCACCATATAAGTCTCCAAGATGTCGTAGCGCGAAAGCATGAAACCACGCTGCGACACATATTGCTCGCATTCGGCCAAGCAGAAAGGCTCCAAATGGATGCGGAGTGTGACCCGGTTGTGGAGTCCATCATGGTTGTGCAACAATTTGTTGACAATCCACGATGTGGCCGACCCGCACACAATCAGCAGCACATCGTCGCGCCCCAAGGCCCAGCCATTCCAAAAAAACTCCAGAGCGTTCAAAAACCCTGACCGGGGCGTGTCGAACCAAGGCAACTCATCGAGGAAAATCACTTTCTTGGTAGCCGAGGAAAATCGAATCAACTGTTTGAGCAACTCAAAAGCTTCCAACCAGTTGGCCGGACGCTTCACATCCTGCATTCCTGCGTCTTTGAGCGATGACATCCAGCCGAAGAGCTGGTCGCTGGTCTTGCCTTGGGCCTGACCTGAACACGAGAATGTGAACCGATTTTTGAATGTCTGTCTCACCAGATAGGTCTTTCCCACTCGCCGCCGTCCATAAACAGCAACGAATTGCGCCTCGTTGCTTTCGTAAGCACGCAGCAGCTCAGCCTGTTCCTTTTTGCGTCCAATCAGCATGGCAGTGTTCCTTTTTTTTGTTTCACGCCGCAAAGATAATAAAAACAATCCGTATAAGTCCCCAAATTGACCTGTTTTTTGGCAGATTTGGGGGCTTATGATGCCATAACTCCCCAAATCGGCGGTTTTTCGCACCCATTTGGGGAGTTATAGCTCAGTCCCGAAGCTCGTCACTCCTTATGCACCATGATGTTGATGACGTGGTCCTGGTCGGCGAGCGGGTCTGGTGCGAGGAAGCGCATGGTCACCGGGTCGTACCAGCGGGCGCGGTTGTCGTACCAGGCCAGGCCGCCCAGGTTGTGCCACGGCTTGCCCGTGTGCCGGTGCCGGCCGCCGATGCTGCTCACCACGCCCAGCACGGGGACGCCGCTGAGCGTGTAGCTCACTGAAGAATACGACCCATTATGGCGCATAACATACAAACAATAATAGATTTGTAATCAAACTATTTCTCCAACACACCATCCAATTGCCGCTTTTCATATTCTTTGGTTTTAAACTTCATGTATTTTTCAATTTCCAAATACACCTTTTGTCGGTCATAAAAACATATTGTATCATTGAGTATTATATATGATTTAAAATCAGGCATACTTGGATACAGAATGCGCATTGAATTTATCTTTCTGAGTGTCACTTCACACTCCTTGCCACTTTTATGCTGTTTTAACGAAATCACAGAAACGGTATCTGCGCCAAGCAAGGCTTTATGAAGAATGATTGATTTGTGATTAATGCTCTGAAATATTTTCAAACTTTCAGATTCAAACTGGCCTAACCCATTTTCTTCAATAAAAATGACACGATTAGAGCAGGCTGATACTTGAATGATTAAGCATATTACTAACACAATCGCTTTAAATGCATGAATCCTACTCCTTATATAGCATATACTTTCCATCTTCATTTACAATAATGGGTTCAATAAATCGCGAATCCAAATCACACGCTCTTTTATGCGACTCCAAATAATCCAAAGAATCAGTCACATAATTGCCTTCATTGTCTATATGCCCCTCAGGTTGTGACGCACCTGGATGTTCAATAGCACCAATAATAGACTCAAGCAACTCGTGCAGAACAGCGACCCCGGATTTCATTCCATAAAAACTCTCTATGCTTTTTAAGGCAACCATATTTAATTCTTGATAAGCTGTGACCATTTCAATGCCATCATTATATGTAAATTGGCTTCCCCAAAAAGAACCTCCAATAACAAGAGGATTATTACTTGCAATAATGTGGATGTCTATGCTATTATCAAATACAGCAGATAGTATCATCTGATCAATAGGAGACTGCATATCTCCATTTATTGGAAATAGTTGCCCCATAGTTAGACCATATTTGATATTTGTAGATGTGCTTATTGCTTCTACAAAATCACCACTCATGTTTCCTTCCAAACTTACTTTCATCCCCGTCGGGTCGATGCGGTTGACGGGGTTGTCGTGGCAGTAGGCCCAGGGCGAGATGTCGGGAAACTGGTCGGCGAGCGGGTCGGGTGCGAGGAAGCGCATGGTCACCTCGGGCGAAGGCGGTATCACCGTATAGCCGCCAGGCTCGTAAGATGTCATCGCTGTCTGTGCATTGGCAAGAGACGCGATTACATACACCACCGAAAGAAAGGAAGAAAAACAAACTCTCATAGAAATACTCTCATTAGAATCAAACAATAGTAAAGCGTATTTGTCAACAAACGTATCGCTAATCCCCAACTCTAATGGATTTCCAACCACGACAGGAACTTTTAGTAGGAAGGGCAAATTTAGCTCCGTCAATCTCAAAAACTTTTAATGATTTGCTCAACACATTGTAATATCTTAGAAAATTTTCGGGTTTGATATTATATAGCATGACCATGATATCATCTTTGATGAAATAGAATGTTTTCCGATTCTCCAAAAGCGAATACTCTTCCTTTTTTAGAGAACAGCCTTCATACTTATTTGCAACTCCTATATCGAACTCAATTGTTGTCCACACACTATTCCTTTCTTCATCATTCAAATAGCGATTCACGACCTCAGGTTGCCCGTTATACTCGACCAAGTAATCATAATCTTCCACAAATACTTCATCGAATGGTCCATTATAATAATACCCATGACTTTTTCTTGTAATGTGGTGTAAAAGAATATCACCATTTAGTTCAACAAGCGATATGTTTGATACAATTCTATTGATATGCAAGAATACCACCTCGCCATCAGGATAAAAGAAATAATACTCATCTCCATTGTTACGCGTTGGATACCACATGATTTTGCGTTCTGTGTCGGAATCTGGTACAGGCAGATGAATCTCAAATGCAGGAGCATCTGGACGTTCCCAAATCCAAAATGTTGTATCCGACAGTTTTGACCTGTAATCACATGAGAATAGAGCTGTTTCAGACTCTACGCCCGTCACACTATGTTGGCTTTTATATGTGGTCGCACAAGAACTAAGGATTATCACTGTCACCAAGATAATGTAATCTAATTTTCTCAATAGCTTCTTTAAACTTATCATAATTTAAATCAAAATGTGATTTATCCAGATAAAAACCAATACGTTTGTTATTTGGATCTACCGCCAAATCTTCCTGCTGTAAAAAAATCGAACTGGTTGCTGTGGTTGAATGATTTGAATTTCTATTTGGCTTACCATATCCCAACACCACTTCATATTTTCCAAATAAGTTTGACTGTTCTTGGTCGAATTTCGATGGTTCCGCCGTATTCACATCATTAAGGTGTCTTTGATGGCATTGAATCTACAGGTTGCTCTCGCCAGTTGCATATTACAGGTTCAATGGGTCGATAGAACAAAGTGCTATCGATAGATATGATGTTCAGAGATCTCTTTATCAGATTATAGTAATACAAAAAGTTCTCAGGCTTAATGTTATATAGCAAAACGGAAGTCTCATCTTTGATAAAATAAAATGTTTTCCGGCCATGCTTGATTCTATACTCTTCTTTCGAAATGGGAATCTTATGCACATTCTGAGCGATA
>JAFYCU010000121.1 GCA_017545095.1 Muribaculaceae bacterium
GCGTCATGTAGAGCCGCTGCGGCTTCCGACAGGACTCGGCCATCAGCCGCACCAAGGTGCGGCTCTACAGGACTCGGCGAAAAATGTAGAGCCGCATCACGATGCGGCTCCCCCGATGCAGTGTCCCCGTTCACGATGTGAATCACCCAACACAGCCATCCGGCCAGCTCCACTTGCTTCGGCCATCAGCCGCACCAGGGTGCGGCTCTACAGGACTCGGCGAAAAAAGTAGAGCCGCATCATGCGGCTCCCCCGATGCAGTGTCCCTACACCGTGAAACATCGCCCCTCACATCGGCCATCAGCCGCACCCGTGCGGCTCTACAGGACTCGGCACTATCAACTGATAACTGATAACTGAAAACTGTTTTGTTGCTGTGCAAAAAAATTTCTAAAAAAATTTTGTCAATTCAAAAAAAAGTCTGAAATTTGCATTTGTAAATCGAAATAGGCTTTGTTGCAAAATGTAAAATTTTGCGCATTGGTCTTGAATTACGTCAACATATTTGATACGAATGAAATAAACTCTACTAATTTACTAAAAACAAAGTGCGTATGAAAAAACAATGTGTATTGTTGGCTGCACTTGCCATCGCATGTGGTGCTCCCGTGGGCATGACCTCGAGTCAGAGCTCGGTGGGCTTCACTGCCGTGGCGCAGAACAACAAAGTGACGGGCGTCGTGCGCGACGCCAACGGCGAGCCATTGATCGGCGCCACCGTGATGGTGAAAGGCACCAACCGCGGCACAGCCACCGACATTGATGGCAAGTACAGCATTGCCGCTGCCCCCGGCAGCACGCTGGTGATCACCTACATTGGTGCCAAGCCCATGGAGGTGCGCGTGAGTGGTACCACGCAAGACGTGACCTTGAGCGACGACTCGAATGTGTTGAGCGATGTGGTCGTGACCGCTCTCGGTATCAAGAAGGACAAGAAGTCGCTCGGTTATGCCGTCGACGACCTCAAGGCCGAGGAACTGATGCGCAACAAGAGCGCCAACGCCATCAACTCGCTCTCGGGTAAGATTGCTGGTGTGAACATCACCCAGAGTAGTGGTGCCGCCGGTTCGGGCGCACAGATCATCCTGCGTGGTGGTACATCGGGTTCGGAGAATCGTGACAACCAGCCACTGTTTGTGGTGGATGGTGTGATTTACGACAACTCATCGACCGTGGTAGGTAGCACTGGCTTCGATGGTACGGGTACCAACCAGACCACGACCTCCAACCGTGTGATGGATATCAACCCCGAGGACATCGAGAACATGAGTGTGCTGAAAGGCCCTGCTGCTTCGGCTCTCTATGGCTCGCGTGCCGCAAACGGTGTGGTGCTCATCACCACCAAGAAAGGTAAAGAGGGTAATGTGGAAATCAACCTTAATGCCAAGTACATCAGCACACGTGTAAAGAACCTGCCCAAGGTTCAGAACCAATATGTGCGTGGTTTTATGGAGGACATTTACGATTCCGATGGCAACTACACGGGAACCAACTTCAACGACTTCTCCTACAACTCGTGGGGCAAGTCCGATCCTAGTGCACAGCGCTACGACAACATCGGCAACTTCTTCCAGACGGGAGGCATTTGGGACACCAACCTGAGCATCAGCGGTGGTACCAAGACAGGTAACTTCTACCTGAGCGGCTCCTTCTACGATCAGGATGGTATTGTGCCCACCACGGGTTACAAGAAGACCACCTTCCGCTTCAACGGTGAGCAGAAGTACAAAATCTTCACCTTTGGTGCCAATGCAGCCTATAGCGATGCCCGCACCACCCGCACCCTGACCGGTGCTGCTTTGTACAACTCAAGCGGTACAGGTGCTTTGTATGCTGTGTATAACTGGTCGCCCACCGACGACATGACGCATTATATGAATCCCGATGGCTCACGCTACCGCCTGTTCGACACTCGCCTCGACCCCTGGAGCGAGCGCGACAACCCCTACTGGATTGTGAACAAGAACAGCATGACCGATGCCACCGAGCGCTTCACTGGCAACTTCAACGTGAAGGCCGACATCACCGACTGGTGGTGGATTGCCTACCGCATGGGTGTGGACTCCTATACCCAGGAGAACGTGAACCAAGTGGCTCCCAACGGCGTTAACAAGCAGGCTTGGCAGAAAGGCATGCTCAGCGACAACACGCTGCGCTACCGCTACCTGACCACCAACTTGATGACCAACTTCAACAAGCAGTTCGGCGACTTCAACTTCAACCTGATGCTCGGTACCAGCACCGACTACACCAAGACCGTGCGCAACTACATGATGGGTTGGAACTTTGCTGTTCCCAATTTCTTCTCGTTCGAGAACACTGCCGACGAAAACAAGAAATTCCAGCACAGCATGAGCCGCAAGCGCCTCGTGTCGCTGTTCGGTGAGTTCCGCATGGACTGGCGCAATGCCATCTTCCTGACGGTGACCGGGCGTAACGACTGGACCTCGACGCTGCCTGTGGAGAACCGCAGCTACTTCTATCCCAGCGTGAGCGGCGCTATCGCCTTCACCGAGCTCATGGGCGAGAGCCTGCCCGAGTGGCTGAGCTTTGGTAAGATTCGTGCCAGCTGGGCCGAGGTGGGTAAGGACACCGGCCCCTACGAGACCAACACTTATCTGTGGCCTGTGGGCACATTCCTCGAGGGCAAGGTTGGCTTGGGTAACACCTGGACACGTGGTAACCCCTACCTCAAGCCCGAGAAGACCCGTTCGACCGAGATTGGTCTTGAGCTGCGCTTCATCCAGAACCGCTTGAAATTCGATATTGCTTGGTACACCAACAACTCCTACAACCAGATTCTGTCGCCGCGTGGCCCGCAGTCGACCGGCTACATCTTCTGCTCGTTCAACGCAGGTAACGTCTATAACAAGGGTCTTGAAATCAGTCTGAGCGGCACGCCCATCCAGACTCCAGACTTCACTTGGGAGACCGGCATCAACGCCGCTGGCAACCGCGGTACGATGTCGAACCTGCCCGAAGGCATGGAGTTCATGTATGTGACCGATGTGCAGTATGGCGGTGCCAAAGCTGCTTCGATTTCGGGTGGCAACTTCATGGCCATCTCCGGCTCGCGCTGGAAACGCGTCACCGACACCGAGAGCCCGCACTATGGCGCACTGGTGCTTGACGCTAACGGATTCCCCCAGGCCGACAACAGCGGCAGCGGCACCTACCAAGTGGGTAACCGCGAGTCGAAGTTCACCGGCGGTTGGAACAACACGTTCACCTATAAGAACTGGAGCCTGAACATGCTGTGGGAGTTCCGCGTGGGCGGCGATGTGTTCAACGGAACCAAGTATGTGATGACCCAGAGTGGTGTGAGTGAGTTCTCGGGCGAAGTCCGCAACCAGCCCCTCACCGTGAGCGGTGTGTTCAACAAGGGCACCGAGGCCAAACCCGAATACGAGGAGATGACCCACACCTGGGAGAATGGCAAGACCTATGAGTACAACGGCAAGGTGATGAGCGGCTACAATATCATCGAGAGCTACTACACCGGAGCCTACAACACCGAGGTGGCCAACTGGCTCACGAAGGTGAACAGCCTGCGCCTGCGCACACTGTCGCTCACCTACACGCTGCCCCAGTCGGTGCTCGAGCGCACCAAGGTCATCAAGCGTGCTTCGATCACTGCTTCGGCCAACAACTTGTTGCTGTTCACCAACTATGACGGCGATCCCGAGGTGGCTGCAGCTGGTGCCGGTCGTGGTGGCTCCACGTCGGTGGGCTTTGACTACTGTGGCGTGCCTGCTACCAGCAGCTTTGCTCTGGGTGTGAACCTCACGTTCTAATATCTTGATAGCGGAACAATTGAAAACGTTGAACCTCTAAATTTTCCAAACAATATGAAATTTTATAAATCCTTGATATTGTGTGGTATGGGTTTGGCTGCGCTGTCGCTCACATCGTGCAACGACTACCTCGACATCAACACCGACCCCAACACACCCTCGGCCGAGTCGACGCCCTATGAAATGCGTTTGGCTCACATCGAGTTCTATACCAACAGTGCCCAGCAGTTCGCCGCATGGCGCAACTCGATGGCCTGCGGCGACTGGACCCGCGCAGCCAGCAATGGCGGCACCTATTACAACATGTCGATTTGGTATCCCACGGCAAGCATCACCACCTCGCCCTACCAGTGGTGGTTTGTGGGCGCCTATGCCAACATCCCCGACATGTACAAAAAGGCTCTTGATGCCGGCAACAACCAGTATGCCGGTGTGGCTCAAATCATCCGTGCCTATGGCATGATGATGATGACCGACCTCTACGGCGAGATGCCGTTCTATGCTGTGGAGCAGGAGAACCCGCTGCCCGCCTACAACACGGGTAAGGAGATCTACAAGCTCTGTATCGAGACGCTGGAAGAAGGCATCACCCTGCTTGAGGGTGCCAAGACGCTGCCCGAGGGCATGCCGGCACTCAGCGAGGGCGACTTCTGGAACAACGGTGATGTGAACAAGTGGATCAAGCTCGGTTACCTGCTCAAGGCCCGCTGGCTGGTGAAGCTCACCAAGAAGGGTGAGGGCAGCTACAAGGACCTGAAGTATGATCCCACCGAGATTCTCGCTTGCCTCGACAAGGCTATGCAGAGCAACGCCGACAACACCATCATCCGCCATACCGACGACAACGGCACCACGCACGACAACCTCGGTTGGGATGAGCCCGTCGACTACTCGCCCCTGTTCTCGGTGTGCGGTATGAACGCCGGCTACATGGCCACCAAGATGCTCGAGGACAACCTGACCAACTTTGGCGGCTACGGTGTGGAAGACCCGCGTGCCGACCGCATCCTGCCTTGGGCCTACAGCTTCAAAACCGCTGAGAGTCCTGCCGACTTGAAGTGGGACGGCAACTGGCGCCGCACCAAGGGTGTGGACATGAGCAGTGAGATCCAGTCACAGGGTGGTCCCATCCGTGCCAGCTGGGGTATCGTCAACGACAAGCAAGCCGATGGCACCTACAAGCAGCGCCGCAACAGCCGCGATGCATTCTGGATCGACAGCGACAATACCGACCGCTATGGCGACACCATCTATGTGGAGGAGACCAGCGACTGCACCGGCTATTTCGCCAACCCCTCGATCATGTATCACCGTGGCGGAACCACCAAGCCTGCTTCGCGCGAGAGCGGTTCCTACTACACCCGCGTGAGCTCGCCCACCTATGTCGGAACCTATGCTGAATGCTGCTTCATCCGTGCCGAGGTGCTCTTCAACCAGGGCAACAAGGCTGGAGCCTTCGATGCCTACAAGAAGGGTATCCAGGCCAGCATGGACCAGATGAACGTGATTCTCAACGACTGGTGCAAGCTCAAAGATGCCTACACCTTGAGCGAGGTGCCCTCGTTCCGTCCGATGACGGCTGCCGAGATGACCAACTTCCTCAACAACGGTATCGGCACCGCTGGCGACATCACCCTGGGTCACATCATGACGCAGAAGCGCATCGCCATGCACCACTCGCTGGAGAACTGGAACGACATGCGTCGCTACGACTACAATCCCAACATCTTCTTCAACTGGAAGCGTCCGGCTCGCCAGCAGTATGTGGCCAGCGCCATGCAGGCCATCCCCGCCGACAAGCAGTTCCGCCGCTGGCAGCAGTGCAGCCACGAGCTGAACTACAACGCCAAGCAGCTGCAGGCCATCGGCACGCAGGTGCCCGGGGCCGTGATGCAGGACAGCCAAGGCAAGGAGACCGCTTGGAACAAGGCCCTCGACGTGTGGACCATCCCCGTGTGGTGGGACAGCACGCAGGAGTAATCACCCATGTATGACCATGCGCCCGCCGGTCAAGCCGCTGAGCGCGTGCCATAAAAACCGCCATTTGGGCGACCCCGCTATTGCAGCGAGGCCGCCCAGATGATTTCTTACACGACTTCATCATTCAAGTTTCGCAAGTAGATTTTTTTGCACAAGAGCAGTCGTGCTCGTTGGTGGTCGAAGACCACAACAAGGCCAGCGGCCTTGAATTATCTGAAACCTGAAAGTATATCAAAACTATGGAACAATGACAGCGCTTGCCC
>JAFYCU010000014.1 GCA_017545095.1 Muribaculaceae bacterium
CGAGGACGCCAGATCGAGATGGAGGCGGCTTGCACCGAGCACCTTAAGGAAATCGGCGGCTACCTGCCACCAGAGGTCGACGGCAAGCCCAACTTCAAGCACATCGAGTTCGAACGCGGTGACTTTGAGGTCGAGGCCACGGTGATGATACCGGTGCGTAACCGCATCCGCACCATCCGTGACGCCATCGACAGTGTCTTGAAGCAGAAAACCACCTTCAAGTTCAACCTCATGGTGGTCGACAACTTCTCGACCGACGGCACACGCGAGGCCATCGCCGAGTATGACGACCCGCGCCTGATTCACATCATCGCCGACTACTATGATATGGGTATCGGTGGCTACTGGAACCTGGCGGCTCATCACGAGAAGGCCGGCAAGTTCAGTGTGCAGCTCGACAGCGACGACATGTACAAGGACGAGAACACCCTCCAGACGATGGTCAACGCCTTCTATGAGCAAAACGTGGCCATGGTGGTGGGCACCTACCTGATGACCGACATCGATGGCAATCCCATCCCCCCCGGTGTGATCGACCACAAGGAGTGGACCCCCGAGAACGGCCGCAACAACGCCTTGCGCATCAACGGACTGGGTGCCCCGCGCGCGTTCTACACCCCGGTGCTGCGCGACGTGAAGATTCCCAACACCAGCTACGGCGAGGACTACGCCCTGGGCTTGAACATCTCGCGCACCTACCAAATCGGGCGTGTGTATGAGCCGGTGTATCTGTGCCGCCGCTGGGAGGACAACAGCGATGCCAGTCTGGACGTGGAGAAGATGAACCGCAACAACCTCTACAAGGACCGCATCCGCACCTGGGAGCTCCAGGCTCGCATCGCCCTGAACAAGAAGTGATGGCCAATAGGCCACAGTAGTCCCATTAGCCCTATTAGCCCCATGACATCCCCAACCATTGCTCAGCAAGTGCAGGCTCTTGAGCAGCGGCAGCTGCGCGAGTGGCCGCTGGTGCGCGACAATTATGCCGCGCTCGAGCGGGTGCAGTTGCGCGAGCTGTGGCTGGGTGAGCATCTTGTGTTGCTTCAGCACAACCCCGAGCGGCGGCGGTCGGCTGCCGCTCGGGTCGATGCTGCCGCGCTGGCGGCACGGCCTTGCTTCTTGTGCCGTGAGCATCAGCCTGCCGAGCAGGAAACGGTGGAGTGGGGTGGTGGTCGCTACAAGATTCAGGTGAACCCTTATCCCATCTTCCCGCGACACCTCACCATCTCGGCCACCGAGCACACGCCGCAGAGCCTCGCCACCCCACGGCACATCGCCGATATGCTTGCCCTGGCTAACGACCTGCCCGATTACGTGGTGTTTTACAACGGCCCGCAGTGCGGGGCTTCGGCTCCCAACCATTTCCATTTTCAGGCCGGTGTGAAGGGCATGCTGCCGCTGTGTGCCGAGGTGACCGACCCCGTGGCATGGCCTGAGGAGTGCCGGATTGATGGCAACGAGGAGGGCTTCGTCGCTTTCTCACAGCGATTCGGACGGTTTCTGTTTTTCATCAAAACAGCGACCCCCGTGCAGGCTCAGCTCTATTTCGCCCGCCTGCAACTGGCCATGATGCTGGCCGTCGGTCGAGCCGAGGAGCCGATGCAGAACCTGCTGTGCTGGACCGAGGGCGGCGACCACTGTCTGGCGGTGTTCCCGCGTCGAAGGCACCGGCCCGAATGCTACGGCGAGGGTGACGGGCAGTTGCTGCTCAGCCCCGCCAGCACCGAGATGGGCGGTCTGTGGGCCATAGCCTCGGCGAGCGACTATGACGCGCTCGATGAAGCGAGGGTACAGGCACTCTATGATGAACTGTGTATCGACACCGCAACCGCAGTGGCGATTATCGATAATTATTTCAAAACTAAACAACCCAACAATGGATAATAATCATGTTCCACAAGTGAAGGTGGGCATCATGAGCGATGAAAACGATGTCCGCGTGACGTTGAACGGCACCTACGGCATTTGGGGCACCTACGAGGGCGAAACCCTGCACGACGACAGATGGGATACCGATGGCTCGATTATGGTGATTCTTGGAGCCGATGGAAAATTGAATTTCGATGTTGACATCTTCAGCGCTTGGAAGTGGGACACCCTCACCTTTGTGCCCAAAGATGACAGCTGCTCGTTCACACTGCACGATGTGACCATCGGAGTCAGTTTCCACTGGAAACGCAACGAGGATCAAACGTTTAAAGGAGCACTTAAGCTCATCCAGGAAAACGGACGCATCGTAGCCATCAATGAAATTGATGTTGAGAGCTATCTCACCAGTGTGATTTCGAGCGAGATGAGTGCCAATGCCTCGCTCGAGCTGCTCAAGGCGCATGCCGTGATTTCGCGCAGCTGGCTGCTGGCGCAGATGCGCAAGCCGGCCCCGGCCGATGACGGTCGCGACGTGCTGGGCGACACCGCGCCGGTGGTGCGGGCGGCCACCGACAGCGATGATGAGCTCATCCGCTGGTGGGACCGCGACGACCATGTGCACTTCGATGTGTGTGCCGACGACCACTGCCAGCGGTATCAGGGCATCACCCGTGCCTCCACGCCGCAGGTGCAACAGGCCATCGAGGCCACCTGGGGGCAGGTGCTCATGCACCGAGGCGAGTTGTGCGACGCTCGGTTCAGCAAGTCGTGTGGCGGGGTGTTCGAGGAGTTTGAGAATTGCTGGGAGCATCAACACCACCCCTATTTGGTGGCACGTCGCGACGGCGAGGACGAGACCAAGTTCCCCGACCTCACCCGCGAGGACGAGGCCGAGGAGTGGATTCTCACCGCCCCCAAGGCGTTCTGCAACACACGCGACAAGGAAATCCTGAGCCAGGTGCTTAACGACTACGACCAGGAAACCACCGACTTCTACCGCTGGCAGGTGGAGTACACTCAGGAGCAGTTTGCCGACCTCATCCGCCGCCGCACAGGCGATGACTATGGCCGCATCCGCGACTTGCAGCCGGTGGCGCGCGGCACCAGCGGCCGGCTCTACAAGATGAAAATTGTGGGCGAGAAGAAGAGCCGCGTCATCGGCAAGGAGCTCGCCATCCGTCACGCACTGAGCGAGAGCGCACTCTACAGCTCGGCCTTTGTGGTCGAGCGGCACGATGTGGATGCCGACGGCTACCCCGCCAAGTTTGTGCTGCGCGGAGCCGGCTGGGGCCACGGCGTGGGCCTGTGCCAAATAGGAGCCGCAGTCATGGGCGCCAAGGGCTACAACTATAAGCAAATCCTGCTCCACTATTTCGTGGGAGCGACTATTGAAAAGGAATATTGAAACAATAAAATGAAACAAAGCTATGAATAAAGCCTCTGTTCCCCTGAAAGAGAAAACCCCGTGGTGGTGGGTGCCCACCCTGTATTTTGCCGAAGGTGTTCCCTATTTTGTGGTCAACAACATCTCGGTGATGATGTTCACCAAGATGGGAGTCCCCAATGGCGATATGTCGTTCTTCACCACGTTGCTTTATTTCCCGTGGTTCTTGAAAGGCATTTGGAGCCCCATCGTGGATGTTGTCAAGACCAAGCGTTGGTGGATTATCTCCATGCAGGTGCTCATGACGGCAATGATGCTGTTGCTCACGCTGTCGTTGCCCCACCCGTCGGCAGATGTGGTCGCTTCGGGCCACACGCCCATCAGCATGTTCACCATCACGCTCATCCTCTTCATCATCGCCGCTTTTGCATCGGCCACGCACGACATTGCCGCCGACGGCTTCTATATGCTAGCCCATAGTCCCAGCAGCCAGGCGGCCTTTATCGGCATCCGCAGCGTGTTCTATCGTGTGGCATCGGTCTTTGGCCAGGGTGTGCTGGTGCTGATTGCCGGACTCATTGAGCGCAACACGGGCGACATTCCCATGTCGTGGCAAATCACGCTGGGCGTGTCGGCAGTGATTTTCTTCTTAATTACGCTCTATCACACCTTTGCTCTGCCTCACAGCGACCAAGACAAGCCGCGCATCGACACAGCCACCAGTTCTGCTGGAGACAATTTGCGTGAACTGGCCAACTCGTTCAAAACGTTTGTGCAAAAGCCTGGTGTGCTGCTCGCCATTGCTTTCATGCTGCTCTATCGCTTGCCCGAGGGGTTCCTCATCAAGTTGTGCCAGCCGTTCCTGGTCCATCCGATTGCCGATGGTGGCTTGGGATTGCCCACCGACTTGGTGGGAACCGTCTATGGTGTGTTTGGTGTGATAGCCTTGCTACTTGGCGGCATCCTTGGCGGCATTTATTCATCGCGTGTGGGACTGAAGAAATCGCTGTGGCTCATGGCAGGCTGTATGACGCTGCCTTGCCTCACATTTGTGTATCTGGCCATTGCGCAGCCAGCCAATGTGGTGATTATCACCATTGCTCTGTGCATTGAGCAGTTTGGTTACGGCTTCGGCTTCACCGCCTATATGCTCTACATGATGTATTTCAGCGAGGGCGAGTTCAAGACTTCGCACTATGCCATCTGCACCGCCTTCATGGCGTTGAGCATGATGCTTCCGGGCTTTGTGGCCGGTTACATCCAGGAGGCTATCGGCTATGTGAACTTCTTCTGGATGGTGATGGCATGCTGCTTCGCCACTCTGCTCGTGACCTACTTTGTCGACAAGAAAATCGACCCCGACTACGGCCGCAAATAAGAAGTTTAGAATAATCAGCGAAAGAACAAGAATATGAAACGAATCATTTTGGCGGTAATGGCCATCGTATTGGCACTCACGATGGGTGCCGTGGTGAAGCCCGGCATCGAGGTGCTACGCGATGGCGGCTTCCGCGAGCTGCAAGGCAAGCGTGTGGGACTGGTGACCAACCCCAGCGGTATCGACAACAATCTCAAGTCGACCGTTGACATCCTCAACGAGGCACCAGGAGTGAAACTGGTTGCACTCTTCGGCCCCGAGCACGGCGTGCGTGGCAACGCCCATGCCGGCGATGCCGTGGGCGATGAGACCGACCCCGCCACGGGAGTGAAGATGTATTCGCTCTATGGTAAAACCCATAAACCCACTCCGGAAATGCTTCGCGACATTGATGTGCTGGTGTATGACATCCAGGACATTGGTTGCCGCAGCTACACGTTCTATGCCACCATGGGCGTGTGCATGGAAGCGTGTGCCGAAAATGGCAAGGAGTTTATGGTGCTTGACCGTCCTAATCCGCTGGGCGGCAACAAGGTCGAGGGCAACCTGGTAGAGGACGGCTACTTCTCGTTTGTGAGCAAGTACCGCATTCCCTACCTTTATGGCCTCACCCCGGGCGAGCTGGCGCAGCTGCTCAACGAGGAAGGGCACATCAAGGGCCATGCCAAGCTCACTGTCATCCCCATGCAGGGGTGGACGCGCGACATGAAGTTCCGCGACACGGGCATGCCGTGGGTGGCTCCCTCACCGCAGATTCCGGCTCCCGAAAACGCGTTCTTCTACCCCGTGTCGGGCATTTTGGGCGAGTTGTACATCTTCAACACTGGCATTGGCTACACCTTGCCTTTCGAGACCTTTGCAGCTTCGTGGATCGATGCCGAGCAGTTGTCCAAGCGCATGAATGCCCTCAACCTGCCAGGGATGCACTTCCGCCCCATCAACTACAAGCCGTTCTTCGCCTTGAGCGTGGCGGTGGACCAGTCGTTGCAGGAGGTGCACGGCGTGCAGACCTACATCACCGACCCCGATGCCGCGCAACTCGTGCTCACACAGTTCTATTTCCTGCAAGTGATTCACGAGATGTATCCCGACAAGCAGCTCTTTGAGCAGAACCCGAAGCGTTACGCCATGTTCGACAAGGTGTGTGGCTCCAAGGAAATTCGCGAGCGGTTCATCAAGCGTTACTGCGTCGAGGACATCGAGCCGTATTTCAACAAGGATGCCGAGGCTTTCAAGGCACTCTCCAGCAAGTATTATCTCTATCATTGAGTCCCTGTCAGTCCCTCACCGCAAGCGGCGATTCCATCGCCGCCCGGCAAGCAACCTTCCCCGCAAGCGGCGATTCCATCGCCGCCACCAAGTCAAGAACATTATGACACCGAATCACAAGCAATATGTGCAGCGCATAGCTGCTTTCATCCCCGACGACCGTATCTACACCGATGACCTGCGCTGTCTGGCGTGGGGCACCGATGCGGGCTTCTACCGCCATCTGCCGCAGGTGGTGGTGCGCAGCCGCAACGAGCAGGAGGTGAGCCGCCTGCTGGCCATTGCCCACGAAATGCGCCTGCCGGTCACCTTCCGGGCCGCCGGCACCAGCCTGAGCGGACAGACGGTCACCGACTCCATCCTCATCGTGGCAGGCAAGCATTGGGAAGGTTATCGCATTGCCGCAGATGCTTCCACCATCGCGTTGCAGCCCGGACTCATCGGCAGTCAGGTTGATAAAATCCTGGCACCGTTGGGCCGCACGTTCACCCCCGACCCGGCCTCAAAGAATTCGGCCATGGTGGGCGGCATCGTCATCAACAACGCTTCGGGCATGAGCTGCGGCACCCATGCCAACAGCGATCGCATGATGCGCTCGATGCGCATCGTACTGGCCGATGGCACTGTGCTCGACACGGGCGATGAGGCCAGCCGCGAGGCATTCCGCCAGTCGCACCCCGATTTCATCGCGGGCATCGAGCGCCTGCGCAACCGTGTGATGGCCAACCCCATGCTGGTGGAGCGCATCAAGCGCAAATACAGCATCAAGAACGTGACGGGCCTGAACATCTCGCCCTTTGTGCGCTACACCGACCCCTTCGACATCATCACTCACCTGATGGTGGGCAGCGAGGGAACGCTTGCCTTTGCCAGCGAGTTCACCATGAACACAGGCCACCTGTACCCGCACCGTGCCAGTGCCATGCTCTATTTCCAAGAGATGCGTCGTGCCTGTGAGGCCGTGGTGGCGATGAAGCAGGCTCCAGTGCACTGTGCCGAGCTGCTCGACCGCAAGTCGCTCGCCAGTGTTGACGACAACACGGGCGAGAACCTCACGGCGGTGCTTATCCAAACCTTTGCCGACTCGCCCGAAGAATTGGAGCGTAATATTGCGTCAATCAAGCAGGTGCTGGAGCCGTTCTCGCTCTATGTGCCGGCGCGTTTCACCAGCGACCCTAAGGAATACGGCAAGTACTGGGCCATTCGCTCGGGCATCTTCCCCAGCGTGGGTGGCACCCGTCCGTTGGGCACCACGGTGATTATCGAGGATGTGGCGTTCCACATCGAAGACCTGCCAGATGCCACTGTCGACCTGGCTAATATGCTTATCGAGCATGGCTACGACGACAGTTGCATCTACGGCCATGCCCTCGAGGGCAACTACCACTTCATCATCGCCCAGTCGTTCGACACGCCCGAGGAAGTGGCCCGTTACCGCAACCTGATGCAGGAAACGGTGCGGCTGGTCATCGACAAGTACGATGGCTCGCTCAAGGCCGAGCACGGCACGGGGCGCAACATGGCTCCCTTTGTGCGCAAGGAGTGGGGCGACGAGGCCTACGACATCATGCGTGAGGTGAAACGCCTGTTCGATCCCGATGGCATCCTTAACCCCGGCGTGATTTTCAACGAAGACCCCGACAGTTTTGTGACCGATATCAAGCCTATGCCGCTCACCGACGATGCGGTGAACCGTTGCATCGAGTGCGGGTTCTGCGAGGTGAACTGCGTGAGCTGTGGTTTCACGCTGTCGAGCCGCCAACGTATCATTGTGCAGCGCGAGATTTCGCGACTGCGAGCCACAGGCAAAGACCCCGACCGCCTGGCGCGACTCGAAAAGCAATACCAATACTTGGGCGATGACACCTGTGCTGCCGATGGCTTGTGCAGCACCTCGTGTCCGATGGGCATCAACGTGGGCGACCTCACCCACCATCTGCGCAATGCCGCACACGGCGAGGGCACGTTGGCGCATGGACTGGGCCGTTTCGCCGCACGCCATTTTGGCGCGGTCAAGGGCGGTCTCAAGTCGTTGCTCTGCGTGGCCAATGCCGCCGGTGCCGTGCTGGGCGACGGTGGAGTGAGCACCACAGGCCGATTGCTCCACAAGGCCGGCCTCCCCCTGTGGTCGCCCTCCCTCCCCAAGCCCCGAAAGGCCAAACCGTTGTCTGCAAACGGCAATTCCATCGCCACCAAGCGTGTGGTTTATTTCCCCAGCTGCCTCAACCAGACCATGGGCCGCAGCAAGCATGGGCCGGAGGTTGATTTGGTCGACAAAGTGGTCGCTTTCCTCGCCAAGGCGGGCTGGCAGGTCATCTTCCCCGAAAGCATGAACCAGATGTGCTGCGGCATGATTTGGGAAAGCAAGGGCATGCCCGATGTGGCCGATAACAAGACGGCCGAATTGGAGCAGGCCCTACTTCGGGCCAGCGAGAACGGCAAGTGGCTCGTGGTGTGTGATCAGAGTCCCTGCCTGCACCGCATGAAAGAACATTTTAAGCAGGTAAAACCGCTCGAACTCATGGAGTTTGTCCACGACTATGTGGCCGACGACCTCACCTTCACCCCCACCGATGAGCCGGTGGCTCTGCACCTCACGTGTTCCACACGCTTGATGGGCATCGACGGCAAGGTGCTCGACCTGGCTCGGCGGTGCTCCACCCATGTGGTGGTGCCCGATGGGGTGGGGTGCTGCGCCTTTGCCGGCGACAAGGGGTTCACACATCCCGAACTCAATGCCTACGCCCTGCGCAAGTTGCGCCCCGTGATTGAGCGCGAAGGCATCAAGCGCGGGTTCTCCAACAGTCGCACCTGCGAAATCGGACTCACCACACACAGTGGGGTACCCTATCAGTCGCTTATCTACCTGATTGATGAATGCACTTCGTCAAAGAAATCCCAATAAGTCTTATTAGCTCCAATTAGATAATGAAAGAATCAAAACGCCTTTTGGCCGTCGACATCCTGCGCGGCATCACCATCGCCGGCATGTTGCTGGTGAACAACCCCGGCTCGTGGAGCCACCTCTACACCCCGCTTGGCCATGCCGAGTGGATAGGGCTCACACCCACCGACCTCGTGTTCCCATTCTTCGTGTTTGTGATGGGTGTGTCGATGTTTTTCTCGCTGCGCAAGTTCAATTTCAAGCCCACGCGCCCGCTCATGCTCAAGATTGTGCGCCGCACGGTGGTGCTCTTCCTCATCGGGTGGATGGTGCAGTGGTTTGGTATGTGGCTGCGCGGGCTGTATAACCCCGAGTCGCACTTTTTCCAGCGCATGTTTGGCGACCTGCGCATCTTGGGCGTGTTCCAGCGCTTGGCGTTGGTCTATTTTTTTGGCTCGCTGTGCGTTGTGGTTTTCAAGCAGCGGTTCATTCCATGGCTCATTGGGTTGATACTCATTGTTTATGCCATCATCCTTGGCACAGGGCATGGTTATGAGTTCTCGTTGCAGAACGTCCTCTCGCAGGTCGACTGTGCCGTGCTGGGCGAGGACCACATGTATCATGAGCATGCCTTTGGCGAGAAGCTCGCCCTCGACCCCGAGGGCATCCTAAGCACCTTGCCCTGCATTGCCCATGTGCTCATCGGCTTCATGGTGGGCAAGTGCCTCACCGATGTGCACGACAACCGCGACCGCGTGGTGCAAATCGCCATTTGGGGCGGGGTGATGCTCCTGGTGGGCTGGCTGCTGCAATACGGCATCCCGTGCAGCAAGAAGGCCTGGACTTCGTCGTATGTGCTCATCACCTGCGGTATGGCCTCGTCGATACTGGCGATGCTCATCTATTTCATCGACATCAAGGGTCGCAAGCGTTGGTGCCGCTTCTTCCAGGCTTTTGGCGTGAACCCGTTGTTCTGCTACTTGGTGGGTACCGTGCTCGCCATCGTGTTCGGCGCTGTGCGCTTCGGCATGGATGGTGACGACAAGCCCATCACGCTCCACACACTCATCTACGATGGCTGGAAAGCCGTCCTCGTCAACGAAGAGGCCGCTTCACTGTTCTATGCCCTCACCTTCGTGTTCATCACCTGGTGCTTCGGCTATTACCTCTACAAGAAGAAAATTTATATCAAGATATAATAATAGAGAACCGAGAACCAAGAACCGAGAACCAAGCTGGCTAACGCAAAAATGATGCAAGATGCGAGATGCGAGAGCCGCAATGCGCCACTTGTGGCTCGTAGCTTATCACTAAAAAACTCATGACTCATTACTAAAAACTTAAAAGATATGGTATTAATTGCTGACTGCGGGTCGACCAAGATTGACTGGTGCCTGCTTAATGGAAACGAGAAAGTTGCACAAATCTTCACCACTGGTATGAACGCCTTGCTGCTCACCCAGGAGGAGATGACCAAGACCATCCACGACGAACTGCTCCCGCACCTGGTGAGCTACAGCGTCGACGAGATTTACTATTATGGCGCTGGTATTATCAGCGACGAAATCAAGAGCCATGTGCGTGGTGCCTTGCAAGCCAACATCCCCTCGGCCTCGAAAATCGAGATCGAGACCGACCTGGTGGGTGCCGCTCGCGCTTTGTGTGGCCACAAGCCCGGCATTGCCTGCATTCTGGGCACCGGTTCCAACTCTTGCTACTACGATGGCGAGCGTGTGGTTGACAACGTGTCGCCGCTGGGCTACATCCTTGGCGACGAGGGCAGCGGGGCCGTGATGGGCAAGCTGCTCGTGGGTGATGTGCTCAAGCATCAGCTCCCCGAACACCTGTGCGAGAAGTTCCTCAAGGAATATGACACCGACCGCACGCAAATCATCAACGCCGTCTATCGCCAGCCGGCTGCTAACCGCTATCTGGCCCACTTCGCGCCATTCTTGCAGAAGAACATCCACGAGCCGGCCATCCACGACCTGGTGTTCCGCGCTTTCACCGCGTTCTTCGTCCGCAACGTGGAGAGCTACAAGGGCTACAAAGAGCTGCCCGTGGGCTTCGTGGGATCCATCGCCTTTGTGCAGAAGCCCGTCCTCATCGAGGCCGCTCAGGCACGAGGCATCACCGTGGGTACCATCATACAGAATCCTATGGAGGGTCTCATTCGCTACCATAGCAATTGAGATGCAAGATGCGAGATTCGAGATGCGAGAGGCGCATTGCGCCACTTGTGAAATCCTTAGATGCCTTATATTCTCTATTTTGCGTTAGCCAAATAAGCATCTCTGAAAACTGATAACTGAAAACTGATAACTTCCAAAAATGGCTTTTATCAAAATCAGCGAGCAACCCTCGCTTTACAACGACCTGGAGAAGAAGTCGGTGCATGAATTGCTCACCGAGATTAACCAGGAAGATCACAAGGTGGCCGATGCTGTGCAGCAGGCCATTCCACAGATTGAAAAACTCGTCAACGCCATCGTCGAGCGCATGCATCGCGGCGGACGCATCTTCTATATGGGTGCAGGTACCAGCGGTCGGCTCGGCGTGCTCGATGCCAGCGAGATACCGCCCACATTCGGCATGGATCCGGGATGGATCATCGGACTCATCGCCGGTGGCGACACGGCATTGCGCAATGCCGTTGAGAATGCCGAGGACGACACCCACCAGGGATGGCTCGATTTGCAGCAGTATGGCATCAACGACAAGGACACGGTGATTGGCATCGCCGCCTCGGGCACCACGCCCTATGTGATTGGTGCCCTGCGCGATGCGCGTGAGCATGGCTGCCTCACGGCGGCCATCACCAGCAATCCCGATGCGCCGGTGAGCGAGGTCGCCGACATTCCCATCGAGATGATTGTGGGACCCGAATATGTCACTGGCAGCTCGCGCATGAAGAGCGGCACAGGACAGAAACTCATCTGCAACATGATCTCCACCAGTGTGATGATCAAGATGGGGCGTGTCAAGGGCAACAAGATGGTGAACATGCAGCTCACCAACCAGAAACTCGTCGACCGCGGCACGCGCTGGCTGGTGGAAATGCTCGGCATCCCCTACGACCAGGCCAAGCGCCTGCTGCTTCTCCACGGCTCGGTAAAGCGAGCCGAGGAAGCCTACAGGCAACGTCGGTAATTTTTTATTGCGTTATCACGTTAATTGAAATGAAAAAGCTCATCGCAACCCTTGCCTGTGCGCTCATGGCCATCGCTGTGTGGGCGCAGGCCAATCAGGACGTGTACTATGTGCGTCGCGCCACGCTCTTCGACCTGCTGCCCGTGGGCAAGAGCGACATCATCATGCTGGGCAACAGCCTCACCGACGGGGCCGAGTGGAACGAACTGCTCAACAACCGCCACGTGAAAAACCGGGGCATTGTGGGCGACATCGTGCAGGGGCTTTACGAGCGCATGGAACCCATCCTCAAGGGGCAACCCAAGAAGATCTTCATCCTCAGCGGGGTGAACGATGTGTCGCATGGCGTGACCGGCGACAGCATCGCCCGGGCCATGGAGAAGCTCATCGTGCTGATCAAGACCCGCAGTCCGCGCACCAAGATTTACTTGCAGTCGATGCTCCCGTTCAACAACCAGGTGCGCGAGTGGAAGCTGCTGGTGGGCCGAGAGCAGGTGGTGGTGGATGGCAACCGCGCCCTGGAGCAGGTGGCCCGCCGTCAGGGCGTGACGTGGATCAACCTCTACCCGCTCTTTGTCGACGGGCAGGGCCGCCTCCGTGCCGAGTACACCAACGACGGCCTCCACCTCCTCGGCCCCGCCTACCTCATCTGGCGCGACGCCATCAAGCCCTACGTTAAGTAGAAAAGCACCAAGCCGCAAGCCCCCTTAATTGCAAGCGGCGATTCTATCGCCGCCCCCAAGCTCCAGTCATTCCTTAATCGCAAGCGGCGATTCCATCGCCGCCCCTCAAGCAAGCTCCGCCATGCCCAAGCTCACCCCCGAGCAGCTCGCCTCCATCAAGCGCAATGCCGGCACCAAGCAGCCTCCATGACCCGCCGCGACGTCAGCCACGACTACACCAGCCGATGCTTCTACATGATCACCCTCACCGTGCTCGGCCGCCACCCCGTGCTCGGACAGGTGGACGGCACCTCGCTTGCTCCATGCATGAAGCCATCGCTGCTCGGTGCCGCAGTGCAGCGTGAGTGGGGCAGCATCAGCACCCACTGCTCGCAAGTGGCTGTGGTGGCTTGCCAGCTTATGCCCGACCATCTGCACGGCATCCTTTATGTGCGGGAGCCAGTGAACTTCCCTCTCGGGAATGTGGTCAAGGGCTTCAAGCTCGCTTGCAACCGGGTACTGCGCGAGCTGCTGGCGGCGATGAAATCGCCGCTTACCGAGAAGGAGCAAGCCCTGCTGCACCTTGCCGCCTTGCGGCAGCCAGGCAAGGCCGTGCTGTGGAGCGAAGGCTACAACGACATCATCCTGCGCTCTTATGATGAACTGGAAACGTGGAAACAATACCTGCTCGACAATCCGCGCCGCCTGCTGCTCAGGCGGGAGCACTCCGAGTGGCTGCGGCCATTTTTCGACCTGCCACTGGGGCAGCATAAGTGCTGCGGCATCGGCAATCGTGACCTGCTCGACGCACCAGTGCGTGTGCAGGTGCACATCTCACGCAGCATGCCTCAGGAGCAAATCAACCGGGAGCGAGAAAGCTTACTGGAGCAGGCGAGGGCTGGAGCAGTGTTGGTATCCCCATCTGTCTCTCCTGGCGAGAAACAAGTCATGCGAGCCGCTTTCGAGGCCGGGATGCGCCTGATTGTTATTCAAGAGAACGGCTTCACTCCATTGAGCAAGCCTCACCGTCAGTTTTTCGAAGCCTGCGCTCAAGGTCGCCTGCTGCTCCTCTCCCTTTGGCGACATCACAACGAGAAACGGCCGCTCACCGCAGCCAAGTGCGCCGCCATGAACCAGCCCGCGAAATATGCAATAAATAAAGCCAAAGCCCGGGTCGCCTTTTATCCGCAAGCCCTTCCCCGCAAGCGGCGATTCCATCGCCGCCCCGGTGCCTCGCCGCCCCAGTGTATCATCCGTTCCCTTTTCCGCAGGCGGCGATGAATCGCCGCCCCGGTTACTACCCAAAAACCGAACAGGCCATCGCCGTTACACGGGATGGTTCTTTTGTAACATTTTGCCTGGGCGGTTTTTTACGAGACCGGCTCTGTGGTGGTGTCGTCGGCACTTTGCTGCGCTTTTTGCTGTCTGAGCCGGTCGCGGTAGGCGGCGAGGTAGCGGTTGCGGTGCTGCTGGCGCTCGCGGGCGCGGCGCGCCTGGTGCTTGGCCACGTCCTGCGCGTGGTATTCGTAGTTGTTGTCGGCCATCGGGGTCAGTCGGTTTTGAACGATTCGGAGAACAGGGTGCGGTTCTGGATGGAGCGGCCCAGGGTGAGCTCGTCGGTGTACTCGATTTCGTTGCCCACGCTCACGCCGCGCGCGAGCATGGTGATGCGCACGTCGGGGTAGGGTGCCAGGCGGCGGTAGATGTAGAAATTGGTGGTGTCGCCCTCCATGGTGGCGGCCAGGGCGAGGATCACCTCGCGGATGCCGCCGGCCTTGACACGTTCTACCAGCGAGTCAATCTCGATGTCCTGCGGCCCGATGCCGTCCATGGGCGAGATGAGCCCGCCCAGCACATGGTACAGGCCGTGGTGCTGGTGGGTGTTCTCGATGCTCATCACGTCTTTCACATTCTCTACCACGCAGATGGTGCTGGCGTCGCGCACCGGGTTGGCGCAGATGGGGCACTGCTCGGTCTCGCTGATGTTGTGGCATGTGCGGCAGTAACGGATTTCGCGCCGCAGCCGCATCACGGCCTCGCCCAGGGCCACCGCCTCGCCCTCGGGCTGCTTGAGCAGGTGCAGCACCAGCCGCAAGGCCGTCTTGCGCCCAATCCCCGGCAGCTTCGCAAACGCGCTCACAGCCGACTCCAATAACGTAGATGCAAACTCCTGATCCATTATTCTAAGAAATTGATTTCAAACAATAGTGATTATTTTCTATTAATCAGACAACTAAAGACAATCAAGGACAATGATGAATCAATATCCAATAATTACGTGTCCATCGACTGCAACAATTTGCTTGGTGTTGTCGTCATAGAAATAACGTTCAACTATAGCAGTTTGAGGCTGGAAATTGACCAATATGCCGCAGGGCATTTTTAGGATTCTCATGTAGTTGAATAGTTGAGCACGGTGGTTTTTGACCAGTTCAGACACCGCCTTGCATTCCACTATAATGTTTTTTTGCATAAAAAGTCAAGACGGAATATTGCCTGCATGGGTTTGCTGCGATATGATGGGTGGAACGTATCTTCACGACGAAAAGGGATTCCCTGTTCCGTTAATTCAAATTCCAGTCCTTCTTGATAGCAAGCCTCGTTAAGTCCTGGACCAAGCTCTCGATGTACTTGACAAATCGCACCAACTACAGGATAAATTTGCTCCTTGAGCATTTGAATGTCAATCATTTATATGATATTGCCTTAAGTTGTCCTTAATTGTCTTAAGTTGTCTTTAATTGTCTGACCCTATATCGTATATATGGCCTGTTCCTTGTTGTTTTCTTTTTTATTTTGATAGTGGAGAAGTTATCGTATTCCGCTGCCTCCGCCTCCGCTGGAGCCTCCACCGCCGCCGTAGCTGGAGTGGCCGCCTCCGCCGGAGCTGCTCTCGCGGGCGGCTCGCTCGGCTGCGAG
Organism: Muribaculaceae bacterium; assembly: GCA_017545095.1. Next base: position 15,516 of record JAFYCU010000014.1, read on the forward strand.
GCGTTCCTCGCGTTCGGCGGGCGTTTCGTAACGCTCGATATAGGTCACCGCACGGTTCATCTGTGTGGTGAGCAGTGTGCCGGTGGTCACGGTCTCGAGCAGGTCGTCGAGCGTGGTGCGCACATCCAAGGGCCACACTTTCTTTAGGTTCTTCGCCACCTCGTCGGCGATGCCAAACAGCGTGGCATAGACCAGATACTCTTTCCAAATCGACACTTCGTCGATCTTGCGCTCGCCGCTCAAGGTGAACTCTTGCAGGAATTTCTTCAGTCCGAACACTGCGTTGGCGTCCTGTGGCGTGATGCGGCTGATTGACAGCGAGGGCAGGTCGTTCAACCCCCTTTTGAGCTGTTGCACATAGGCGCGGTGCTCCACCGGGAACTGCTTGGCATAGGTCTGAAGCTCTTTGGGTTGCAACACATGGTCGTCGCCGGCCACATTCCACATGAAGCGTTGCAGCAGATACATGATTTGGTCCTCGCTGTGGCGGCCTTTCTCTAAAGGCGGCGGCCCGGGGTTGGCGATTTGTATCACGCGCTCCAGGTTGCCTTTCTGGTCCACTTGCCGCTGCACGGTGAGCCGCCCCTGATGCACCATGCGCAGGATGTAGGCCCCCATCTGGTGTGAGCGCGCTGTGGTGGTACGTCCCACCGTGTCGAGCACCGCCTTGGCGTGGTTGAGGTCGCCCTCCAAGGGGATGTCGCGGCTCCACTGCTGCGACTCGGCCTTGGTGACACCAAACAGACGGTTGAGCTGGTAGTCGCGCTTGAAATTGCTGCGCGAACTGAAAATGCCGGTGATGAGCAGGAATGGTGCGATTAGCCAGGCGATGATGCCAGCCAGGTCGCCCAACCCGTCGAGCATCTCCAGCCAAGTGCTGCGCTTGGGGTCGTAGCCCTCGCCGCCGGGCGACGACTGCTTGCGGGCCTTGTCGTAACGCTCCACATCCTCGATGTTGTAGTCGCTGCCCTTGAACACCTGCTTGAGCAGCTTGTCGGTGTAGATTCCCTTGACATCGGTCACAGGATGGAACATGCCTTTCTCGAAACGTGCGGTCACGGTCACCTTCTCATGCTCGTTGAGAAGCGGCTCGGTGGTCTCGGCCACAATCTTGCCGTCGATGATGTCCTTGGTGCCGTAGTGTCCGAAGCTCCAGATGCGCGTGTTGTCGTGGGTGAACGCACCGTCTTGCTTGCTGATGGTCACGCGCACGTGTTCGGGATAGGGCGTGGAAGCATCGAAGAAGTGGAAGCTGAAGCCATCGTAGTCGTCGTAGCTCTGCACCATGCGCGTGAGGGTGTAGCGCACCACATAGGTGCGTCGCCCTTGCGCACCGATGCCCCAGCACAGCTCGGGCCCGCCTTCGCCCTGGTAGATGCCGCACCGCAGCGCTTTCTCGCCGCGCGACCGGTCTTCGTCCCAGCGGCGGTCTACTTCGAACACATGTCCGCGCTCGTCGCTCACCGCAAGCTCGCCCACTTCCATCACGCCCAGGTTATACATCTTAATATATGCCTCGGTGCCTGCGGCCGAGATACTGTAGGAGCGAGTCTCGATCACGCGTGCGTGGCCTTGGTCGTTGAGCATCACCTGGATGTCGACATCGTAGAGCGTGTGTGCGAACGCAAAGCCGCTGCTCATGGCCAGCCATAATGCCATCAGGGTCGAGCGCAGGGATTGGGTAGTGAGGTGTTTCATAACTTCTTGCGTGTGATGAAAAAGTAACGGCAAAGGCGATATATCACCCAAATGCCTCCGCCGATGATAGCCAGCGCCAGCATGCCCGAGAGGAAGAGGTGTTCGAGACACCAGTCGATGAGCGTGCCAGTGTTGCCCGTGGTGGTCTTTTGCGCTCCATCGGTCATCATGGGGCTGTTCAGCTCATCGGGGGTGAATGCGCTGGCGGCGGCAATCACCGAGTCGGTGTTGAAGTCGTCAACAACCTCGATGCTGTCGGTGTTGTCAACAAGTTCTGGATCTTCGGTCGGCATGTTGTCCACATCAACCATGTTGGCTTGTGCACCACACGCCAGCCATCCGCATACCGCTATCGTGAAGATGAAAATTCTAAAGGTGGCCATATCAAAGCTTTACTCAAAAATCTGCGGCATGCCGCGCTTGCTCTCATCATCGGTCTTGAGGTAGTCGCGCTCGCGGAAGTTGAGCATACTGGCCACGAACGACGACGGCCACTGGCGCACGGCACGGTTGAGCAGCGTGGCGGAGTCGTTATACACCATGCGGCTCATGCGCACGTTCTCCTCATACTGCTTCACCCCGGCCATAGTCTCCTGGTACAGACGGTCGGCCTTGAGGTCGGGATAGGCTTCGCTGATGGCCATCAGTCGGCTCATGATCGACGAGATTTCGCCTTCTTGTCGCACCACGTCTTCGGCGGTAGTCACTCCGCCTTGGCGCCGCTGTGCAATCACGTTGATGAGGGTCTGGCTCTCATGCTCGGCATATTTGCTTGCCGTCTTGGCCAGGGCAAGCAGCACGTCCCAGCGGGAGTTGAGCTGCACCTCGATTTGTCCCAGGGCGTTCTTGCAGTTCTCGTCAAGGGTCACCAACCGGCGCTGTGTCGACACGAAATAGAAAAAGCAGCACACGGCCAGCGCAACAATCACTAAAAGGATAATAGTAGCAGTCATATCGCTAAAAGTATTAAATGATGAATAATTCCATAGTTCAGCGTTTGCGGCATTTTGTATGTCCCGCTGTTCAATTTGCAAAATTAAGCGTTTTTCATGATATTTGCAAATCTTGTGCCATTTAGTTTGTTCAATGCGTAATGCACAATGCACAATGATTACGATGCGGCGATGAACTCATGACCCTGAGGTTGGGGAGGCCATGGGCTTGGTGCGCGGTCGCCTAACCTGTCGTCCTACGTTAATGTTATTAAATTCTTGCGCAATTCATGAATTAATTACTATCTTTGCAGTTCATTTTTGCAGATATTGCAGAACGAGATAAATTTAAAGCATAAATATTTAAACAGATTACAAGACATGGCATTTTTAACTCACGACAAGCTCGTCATCGTCGGTGCTGCCGGCATGATTGGCTCCAACATGGTTCAGACTGCATTGATGATGGGTTTGACCGATGATATCTGTCTCTACGACGTGTTCTCGCCCGAGGGTGTGGCCGAGGAGATGCGCCAGAGTGGTTTTGGTAACGTGAAAATCACCGCTACCACCAATGCTGCCGAGGCCTACACCGGTGCCAAGTATATCATCTCCAGTGGTGGCGCACCGCGCAAGGAGGGTATGACACGCGAGGATCTGCTGGCCGGTAACTGCAAAATTGCTGAGGACCTGGGCAAGGACATCCAGCGCTATTGCCCCGATGTGAAGCATGTGGTGATTATCTTCAACCCTGCCGACCTCACTGGTTTGGTCACGCTGCTTTATTCAGGACTGAAGCCTTGTCAGGTGACCACCCTCGCCGCGCTCGACACCACGCGCTTGCAGAGTGCGCTGGCCAAGAAGTTCGGTGTGATGCAGGACGAGATCGAGGGTTGTGCCACTTATGGCGGCCATGGCGAGCAGATGGCCGTGTTTGGGTCACACGTCACCATTGCCGGGCGCAAGCTCACCGACATCATCGGCACTGAGGAATTCCCCGTGCAGGAGTGGGACGAGATGAAGACCGCCGTCACGCAGGGTGGGGCAGCCATCATCAAGCTCCGTGGCCGCAGCTCGTTCCAGAGCCCGGCTTATCTGTCGGTGGAAATGATTCGTTCCGTCATGGGCGGCGAACCGTTCCGCTTCCCTGTGGGAACCTATGTGAACAACGGCAAGTACAACCACATCATGATGGCCATGAAGACCACGCTCGGCCCCGATGGTGCCGCCTACGAGGTGCCGCAGGGCACTCCCGAGGAGAACGCTAAGCTCGATGCCAGCTACGGGCACCTGTGCAAGATGCGCGACGAGCTGGTGACCTTGGGCATTGTGCCTCCCATCAGCGAGTGGAGCAAGATCAATCCAAACCTATAAGCGCAAGGCTCGCAGGATGTTTTCATAATTGTTGGTTGGGCGGCGAGGCGAGCGGTCTCGCCGTCTTTTTTCGGCGCAACGCAATCAAGGCCATCGGATTGATAGTCCAATGGCCTTGATTGGCTGTGTTGTGCCGTGCTTATCCGTTTCAGAATCCCACCTGAAGCTGGGTGAGGATGCTGTGCGATTTCTCGCTGCCGTGAAGATCGCTGTACATATATCCTAACTGCACACGACATTTCTTGTAGAACCAGTACTGCACACCGGCTTGGTAGTCCATGAGCTGTAGTGTGCCATCGTTAAGGTCGAGGTAGTCGACCGAGGCCACTAAGTCGAGGCCCTTCACGCCAATGTTGCTCACCTGGGCGGTAGCATAGCAGCCATGACTGTTCATGTCGCCGTCCTTGCCCCACAGCATCTCGCCGCGCAGGTTAAAGGGAGCGGTTCTGAGCTGGAAGCCGGCGGCAAAGCGGTTGCGCTTGTAGTCGCCGGTCACATTCGACGGGCTGATGTCGCTGTAGTCGGTCAATGTAGCCAACGAGCCTTTTCCTAATATCATCGAACCGCTCACGTCAAGCTCCTTGACAGGGTGGAATGTGAGGCGTGCCGCGAAGTCTTTCCACGAGTTGTCGTCGCTGCGGTTGCGACCTGCTCCATTCATCACTGCCAAGTCGTAGCTCACATAGCGGCCCGCATCGCCATACACTGTGAAACCCAAGTCGCGACCAGCCCCGCCAGGCATCATCAGTGCGCTCGCGCCGCCAATCATCCATTGAGTAGGAGCCGACATCTGTGTGATCATCTCCATCACCGACGGTGAGATGGGGTTCTCAAGAGTGAACGGGGTCTTGAACTGTCCTAATTTCATGTTCAGCCATGGTGTTGGACGGTAGTTCACCCAGTATTCATGCAGTGACATCGCTCTGAAGTCGGTCATGATAAATGCATTCCAGTGGTCGTTGATGCGGTAGTCGCCCATCAAGATGATGCGCCTCACGCTGAACTCGTTGTTCGGTTCGCTCTCGCTGTCGTAATCCCATCCAGCCTGGGCATAGCCGCTGATGGTGAAATGATCTTTCACATAGTCCACCGCTTTCTCCAGGTTGTTTTGTGCCGTGGCACTAAGTGCTGCCACAGCCATCATGCAGGTTATCAGTTTCTTCATCATGGTTCAACTAAATTGCTCATTATGAAATGGCTAATAAAGCAATTCAAGTTTCACAAAGCTACTTGCAAAACTTGAATCCATTATCCATTATCAATTATTTCATGGCTTCTGCCACGGCTTGCTTCATGGCTTCGCCCTCGAGGCCGCGTGCCACGATAATGCCTTGCGGGTCGATGAGCATGATGTGCGGTATGCCACTGATGCCATACAGGTCGGTGGGCGCGGTCCAGTTCTTGCCACCCTGCATCACCTGCCAGGTAATGCCCATGTTTTTGATGGCTTGCTGCGTGTCGGCGGGGTCATCCCACACGGCAACGCCCACAACAATGAGCTTGCCCTTGTATTGCTCGTAGAGGGCCTTGATGTTGGGAATCTCGCGACGGCAGGGTCCGCACCAGCTCGCCCAGAAGTCCACCAGCGTGTACTTTCCTTGTCCGGCGTAGTCCGAGAGTTTCTGCCCGTCGGGGGCGGCGAAGTCGGCAAATTTCTTGCCCACGGCGGTCACCTCGAGTTGCTTGGCGGCGTTGATGGCTTTTTGCACACGCTTCAGGTCGCGGTAGTTGGCGGGAGCGCTGGCGAGCAGCGAGTCGATTTGTGACACCGTGAATTGGTTGTACATCAGGTAGTAGTTGAAGGCCCAAGGGCCAATGCCGTTGTCGCGGTTCTCCTCGTAGATTTTGAGGAACATCGGTGCGGCATCGGCATCATCCACGCTGTCGAGCTGTGCCTCGATGGCCGTCATCTTCTCGTTGAGCGGAGTGCCGCTGGCTTTGCCGTCGGTCATGATGCTGATTTCACCCGGCTCCACCACAAAGCCAATGCGCTTGCTGCCCACAAGCAGGCGGGCCATGAACGAACCCTCGACGTTGCCTTCGAGCACGGCGGCTTGGTTGGCTATCACGGCACTCACCAGCGTGTCGCCGCTGTCGTAACTCGTGAGATAGGCCGTGTCGCCGTCGGCGGCGTTGTCGCCCACCGTGGCCACCACCTTGTAGTGCTCTCCCCGGGTGCATGACGACATCAGCAGCAGAGCCAATGCCATTGTGTAAAGTAACTTTTTCATAATCGGTTGTAAAAATGATGATTAATATTGTTTTCTGATTTTTCCCAATCGGAGTTGTTGGTTTTTGCTATTTGATGCGCCTCACGGGTCGGCAGGGGTTGCCCATGGCCAGATATCCGTCGGGGATGTCGCGAGTCACCACCGAGCCGGCGCCAATCACCACATCGTTGCCGATGGTCACGCCGGGCATCACACACACATGGCCGCCAATCCACACGTTGTCGCCCACCACGATAGGCAGCGAATATTGTTTGCCTGCCTGCCGCTGTGCCTCGTCGAGCGGATGGCCGGCAGTGTAGAACGCGCAGCTTGGAGCGATGAACACACGCTGGCCAAAGGTCACCGGGGCCTCGTCGAGAATCACCAGCCCCGTGTTGGCGAAAAAGTCCTCGCCAATGCTGATGTTGAATCCGTAGTCGCACATGAAGGGCGAGATGATTTTGAACCGCTCGCCGGTGTGCCCCAGCATCTGGCGCATCAGCGCCGTGCGCTCAGCCACCTGCGACGGGCGCAGCTGGTTGTAGTCGAAGCAACGCTCGTGGCATTCTGCCAGCAGGTCGAGCAGCGTGCTGTTGGCCGAGGCCGCATACAGCTCGCCGCTCATCATCTTCTCCAGCTCCGACAGTTGCTCAGGGGTGAATGATTTCCGATTCATCGTCACATTTCGTTTTGCCGCCGCAAAGTTACGGATTATTCGGTGATTGGCAATGCAATTCGCCATGGTTTTGGAAAAATGAGAGCCGAAAAAACCATAAGGATTTTAAGGTGCGAGTTTAGGTAAGGATGATTGCCATGGTCTGGTGAACCCATATAGGGGGAAAGCTCTGGGTACGGCTTTACTTTTATCGGTTAGGATGGGGGTCAATCCCAAGAAAAATCGCTAATTTTGCATCTTCAATCAACATCTACAACAACGCTTATGACGAAAACCATCATCTACCAGTTGCTTCCGCGATTGTTTGGCAATACCAATGCCCATTGTGTGCCTGGAGGCACGCTGGAGCAGAAC
>JAFYCU010000122.1 GCA_017545095.1 Muribaculaceae bacterium
CCGCCTATTGATAGCATTCCCCCGGAACACCGCGCAGCGGTGGACCGGGGTTATCCAGATATTGCCCTCCGGGCAAATCATTCTACCGCCAACAGTAGGATGAATCCAATGTTCCACACTTTTGATACACCTTCGGCATAGGCATGCAGGGGTGGAGCGAAGCGAACCTTTAGCTCGCGACCGAATGGGAGCAAACCCTTGTGACAAAACGCCCACACGAGTCCCCCTCCCCGTCTGTTGTTTCATCCCGGGGGCAGCCCCCGGCTAAGGTCTAACGCCCTTTCAGGGCTAACTGGGGACAACTTCGCGATAGTTACCAATGCAAAACAAATGAGGAACGAATTTGATTTTGCATTGCCGAGGTGCGAGGCGTGATTTCGAGGGTGCAGAATCAAAATTACCGCTTTTTTGGCATTCTGCGTCGGTTTTGGCGAATAAAATGCAGCTCTGAAAAATTTTGTGGAGCAATATTGTGCCCATTCTCAAAAATAATGTGTAACTTTGGAAAATTTTAGGAAACGACCTTTTCCCGCGCCTCTTTTTTAGTTAAATTAACCTAACGAATCGCATCGCTGATGGTTGAAGCTGAAAAGACGTGACACAGCGGGAAAACCGAGCATAAACAGAAAACTAAACACTTAAAAACCAATACTGTATGAGACTTAAACTCTTCCTTCTGCTATCACTCATGACGGGCCTGATGGTGCTTGCTCAGCACACGGGCGTGCGTGGTGTGGTTGTAGATGCCAAGACAGGGGCTCCCGTGGCTGGAGCAACTGTGATTCTTGATGACCAGGGCAACACCGTGACGAGTGGACCCGAGGGCAACTTCTTGATCAGCGACGCCCGCCCTGGCGGTGATATGCTTCTGGTGTTGGCCTACGGCTACAAAGACATCACGCGTTCGGTGTCGCTCACGGCGGGCGTGGTTGAAGACCTGGGCATCGTGCGCATGGAGCCATCGTATGTGGGCTCCCAGGACCTTCAGGATTTCAACAGCGAGTTGGCCCTTACCGAGGCTCAGCTCGAGGACGAGGAGGGCAACACGCAGGCCGTGGGATTGCTCACGGGCACCAACGACGACCCCTTCTACCAGGCAGCGAGCTACCGCTTCAGCGTGATGCGATTCCGCATGCGTGGCTACAACACTGAGTACACTCAGACGTCGATCAACGGCATCAACTTCAACGATGCCGTGCGTGGCCGGTTCAACTACTCGATGACCGGCGGCTTGAACCAGGCATTCCGCAACAAGGCCACCGGCATGGGGCTGGCGGCGGTACGGTTCGGCTTCGGCGACATCGGTGGAGCCACCAACATCACCACCTATGCCAAAGATTTCGCACCGGGCTTGCGTGCCAGCCTGGCTTTCACCAACGGCAACTACAAGTGGCGTGGCATGGTGACCTACAGCACCGGCTTGATGAGTAACGGCTGGGCACTGGCAGCCAGCGCCGTGGGACGTTATGCCGGTGAAGGCATCATTCCTGGCTCGTTCTACAATAGCGTGGGATATTTCATCGCGGCACAGAAGGTGTTCAACCAGCAGCACAGTTTGAACATCACCACCTTCGGCGCCCCTACGCGCCGCGCGAGCAACACCGCCGTGGTGCAGGAGGCCTACGACCTGGCCGGCTCCAACCTCTACAACCCCAACTGGGGCTGGCAGGACGGAAAGAAGCGCAACTCGCGCGTGGTTGAGTCGTTCGACCCCACGGTGATTGTGAACTGGATATGGAAACCCGACATCAATACCACGCTCAACACCGGCGCGGCCTTCCACAAGTCGTTCTACGCATCAAGTGCCCTGAACTGGAACGATGCTCCCGACCCACGTCCCGACTACTACCGCTATCTTCCCAGCTACTTCAGCGGAACACCAGGATACGAACCATATTATAACCTGTGGACCAGTGGCGATGACGTGCGACAGATCAACTGGAATCGCATTTATCAGACCAACCTGCTCAACAACTACGAGGCCGACAAGAGCGGCACTGAGCGCGGTGCCACCTACATGCTGGGCAACCGCCATAGCAACCAGGCCAGCTGGTCGATCAACACCACCTTGAACAAGAATCTCACAGAAGTGACCGCGCTGCAAGGCGGCGTGAGTGGCAACTTCACCCGCTCGTCGTACTACCAGACGGTTAAAGACCTGCTCGGTGGCCGTTTCTGGACCGATGTAGACCAGTACGCCGAGCGCGACTTCCCCGACAACCCCAATCTGGCGCAAAACGACCTGAACAACCCCAACCGCCGCGTGGTGAAGGGCGACCGCTTCGGCTACGACTACAACATCGACTCGTGGCAGGCACGCATCTGGAAGCAGATGGTGTTCAACACCCCGCACTGGGATTTGGCCTACGCCCTGCAGGCGACCTACACGCGTTTCCAGCGCGATGGAAAGATGCGCAACGGCCGCGCACCAGAGAATTCCTATGGTCGTGGACAGAAACATGAGTTTGTGAATGCTGCCTTTAAGGCCATTGCCACCTATAAGCTGAATGGACGCAACAATTTTGTGATGCGCATTTACTATGGCACGCATGCGCCGCTGCCCAACAACGCATACATCTCGCCGCGTACCAAGGACAACGTGATAGCCGACCTGAAGAGCGAGGCCATCTGGAGCGGCGATGTGCGCTACAACTGGAACTACCGCCGATTCTCGGGAACCATTACGGCCTTCTACACCGACCAGCGCGGAGCCACCGAACGCACGGGATATTACGACGACCAGTACAAGACCTTCATGAACTACGCGTTGACTAATGTTCATAAGGTGTATAAGGGCATTGAAATCGGCATGAGCTTCAAACTCACTCCGAGCATCACACTGAGCGGTGCAGCCAACATCGCGCGCTACCAGTACAAGAACCGTCCCACGGGCACGCGCAGCTACGAGAATGGTACGCAGGAAGACATCACTACCACCGTCTACCTGAAGAACTACTACGTGAGCGGCACCCCGCAGGAGGCCTACACGGCAGCCATCAACTGGGCCGCTCCCAAGAACTGGTACTTCGAGTTGAGCGGCACATGGATGGGCAAAGCCTACATCGACATGTCGCCCATCCGCCACGAGGTCATCCCCACGCTCTACACGCAAGCTACCAGCAAGGAGCACCTCGAGGGCATGGCTCGTTATCTGGCCGACCAGGAGCGCCTCAACGATGCCTTCACGCTCGATGCCAGCATTGGCCACGTGATCTACATCAAGCGCCGCTATTCGATCAACATCAACCTGAACCTGAACAACATCCTCAACAACACCAAGATCATGACGGGTGGTTATCAGCAGGGACGCCAGACCTACAACAGCAAGACCGGCGAATTTGATTTCGGCACCTTCCAATCGGGAAAGTATCCGAATAAATACTACTATGCTCAAGGTTTCAAGCTGTTCCTGAATTTAGGCTTCCGATTCTAATCGCTATTTTTACACCTTAATATAGAATAATAACAAAACAAGATAAACGACTATGAAACGTATCAATCAATTTGTATGGCTCATGCTGCTGGGCGTGCTCGCCGTGGGATGCAACGACGACTTCGATGTTCCACCCCTGGTGATGCCCCAGGCCACGCACACCCCCAACATGACCATCGCCGACTTCAAGGCGAAATACTGGAACGACGTGCGCAACTTCTGCGACACGGTGAAGGAAGACGTGGTGATTCACGGCTATGTGAGCGCCAACGACGAGAGCGGCAACATCTACAAGTACCTCTTCATCCAGGACGAGACCGGCGGCATAGGCCTGTCGGTGGATGCGAGCAGCACCTACACCACCTATCGTGTGGGCCAGGAAGTGGTGATCAACATGAAGAACCGCTGGATTGGCAAGTACAACGGCCAGTACCTCATCGGTCAGCCCGAATGGTATGCCGCCCAGAGCGTGTGGGAGGCCGGACGTATGCCGCTTGAGGTGATCAAAGAGTTTGTGGAAATCAACGGCCTGCCCGATTATAACAAGGTGGTGCCTGTGGAAGCCAACATTGGCGACATTGTGGGCCACAGCGACCGCGCCACGCAGCTCAAGTATCAAGGTCAACTGGTGAAATTCCAGAACGTGAAGTGGGATGCCGCCGATGGCGAGACCCCGTTTGCCAACGCCGATGCCACCACCAACCGCACGCTCACCGATGGCGAGGGACACTCGATCACCGTGGCCAACAGCAACTACGCCGACTTCCGTGCCGAGCCGCTGCCCATTGGCACCGGCGACGTGGTGGGCGTGCTGCAGATGACGGGTGCCGACCAGTGGAAACTCGTGATTCGCAACCTGGCCGACTGCATCGGCTTCGAGAACAGCACCAAGGGCACCGCCAAAGACCCCTACACCGTGGCTGAGGCCATCGAGAAGGTGAACAGCGGCCGCAAGGGTTGGGTGACCGGCTATGTGGTGGGTGCTGTGGCTCCCGAGGTGACCGAGGTGAAGAACGGCGGCGACATTGAGTGGAAAGCCCCCACCACGCTTGCCAACACGCTGGTGATTGCCGACAATGCCGGCGAGACCGACTTTAGGCGCTGCATGATGATTGAGCTTCCGCAAGGCTCCAAGCTGCGCGAGCAGGCCAACCTGCACGACAACGAGGCCATTTACAAGACCCAGATTTGGCTCCAGGGTGCCTTTGTGACGATTATGGGCATGCCGGGCATTGGCGGCAACAGCGGCTCCACGAGCGAGTTCCGCCTGAGTGTTGCCACCGGTGGCGTGGCCACCCTGAACGAGGGCTTCGAGGGCAAGGCCATCCCCAGCGACTGGGGCAACGTGCAGGTGCAGGGCGACAAGGCTTGGTACACCCCCAGCTTCGACAACAACTACTACGCCGCCATGACCGGCTACCGTGGCAACGCCCCGTTTGAGTCGTGGCTCATCACCCCGGCCCTCGACATCAAGAAGGCCGCGAAGAAGGTGCTCACCTTCCGCACCCAGGTGAACGGCTACGGCAGCACCACCACCAAACTGGAGGTGTATGTGCTGTCGACCAGCGACCCCACCACGGCCACCAAGGTGAAGCTCAACCCCGTGCTCGCCACCCCCGTGAGCAGCGGCTACTCGAGCTGGGCCGAGAGCGGTGCCCTGGACCTGAGCGCCTACGACGGCACCTACTACATCGGCTTCGTTTACAGCGCTACCACCGATGCCAACTACGCCACCTGGTGTGTCGACGACGTGAAGTTCAACGTGGAAGGCGGTCCCGATCCCGGCCCAGGTCCGGAACCCGTGGACCTGCCCGACAACCGTGCCGACTTCGAGACAATGAACGGCGGTTCGCCCAAGAGCACCTACGGCTCGTTAACCAGCACACTGGGCTGGAACGCCACCAACGCCAACCTGCTCATTGGCGGAACCGACGACAATAACCCCACGTTTAAGTTCATCGGCTTGATGCCCGGCAGCACCACCGACTATGCCATGGCAGTGACCATCAACGGCCACACCGACAAGGTGGGCAGCATTGTGTCGCCAGTGATCAAGACCGGCATGACCAAGCTGCGCTTTAACTACGGCATTGCCTACACCGATGCCAAGATTGCCTTCCGCGTTGAAGTGCTCAAGACCGATGGCAGCACTGCCTGGAGCAAAGAGGTTGCTGTCGATGGCCCCGAGAAGTTCAAGGTCTATACCTTTGAGGAGGCCGTGGACGTGACCGGCGACTTCACCATCAAAATCACCAACCTGTGCCCCAGCGGCCAAGCCAGCAACAAAGACCGCGTGAGCATCTGGAACCTCACGTGGGACAAGAAATAAGGGATTAAACCGGCATCGGTTGGCAACATCGCCGCCGAAGCCAATTATCCGAGCTTCCGTGAACGGCAGTCGCCGTTCACGGAAGCTCGTTTTGACCGCGGCAGCGGCACAAACTCAATTTGGATTGATGAGCGACACATGACGTGGCCGACTCGACCTGTCAGCACATGAGCAGAATCTACTGTGCTTCGGCCATTAGCCGCACCGGGGTGCGGCTCTACATGACTCGGCCATCCAGCCACCACATGTGCAGAATCTACTTGCTTCGGCCATCATGTGCAGAATCTACTGTGCTTCGGCCATTAGCCGCACCAGAGGAGGCTCTACATGGCTCGGCCATCCAGCCAGCACATGAGCAGAATCTTCTATACTTCGGCCATCAGCCGCACCGGGGTGCGGCTCTACAGGACTCGGCCATCCAGCCAGCACATGTGCAGAATCTACTTGCTTCGGCCATTAGCCGCACCG
>JAFYCU010000123.1 GCA_017545095.1 Muribaculaceae bacterium
AGATGGCTCTGATTCTTGTGTGTGGCTCCACCTTGGCTGCGGCGCCGGTTGTGAAGCGTGCCATCGATGCAATGGCCCGCTTGCCCCGGAGCGCCCCTGCGGCAATAGCTCTAGTGACAGTGGTGTCGGCTGTGGCTTGCTGCATCAACTGGGGCTTTGGCCTCATCGTGGGTGTCGTGTTTGCCAAGGCCATAGCACGCAGGCGTTCCGATGTCGACTATCGGCTTCTTATCGCATCGGCCTACAGCGGCTTTGTGGTGTGGCATGCCGGCATCTCCGGCTCCATCCCCCTCACCATGGCCACACCCGGCGAGGCACTCGCAATGGCTACCAATGGAGCACTCACCGACCCGGTGCCATTGTCGCATACCATCTTCGACTGGCATAATCTGGTGACGGTGCTGTTTGTGATTATCGGCATCACCGTCGCCAACACATTGATGCACCCCAAGCAAGGCATCCTCAGCATCGACCCCGCGCTGCTTAACGACGATGACCGCACAGCGACCGCCGTTTCCTCTTCGGCCAAGACACCGGCACAGCGGCTCGAGCAAAGCAAACTGCTCTCGTGGCTCGTGGCACTGATGCTCGTGGCCTATCTCGTGGTTCATCTCGCCGTGAGCGGTGCCAGTTTAGACATTGGCGGGGTGATCATGATATTCCTCGCGCTGGGACTCGTGCTGCATTCCACCCCGGTCGACTATGTGCGTGCTTTCGGAAAAGCCACCGCCGGAGCCGCCGGAATCATCTTGCAATTTCCCTTCTATGCTGGCATCATGGGCATCGTCACCGGTGTCGGTGCCAGCGGTGTCAGCTTGGGCGGTGTCATGGCCGATGCTTGCATCCATGTCAGCAATTCCGTCACCTATCCTCTGCTCACCTTCCTGTGTGCCGCAGTGCTCAACCTGTTTGTGCCCAGTGGCGGCGGTCATTGGGCTGTGCAGGCACCGGTGATGTTCACCGCCGGAGCCAACCTAAGTGTGGACCCGGGGTTGACGGGCATGGCCATTGCCTGGGGCGACGCATGGACCAACCTCATACAACCCTTCTGGGCGCTCCCGGCCTTGGCTTTAGCTCGCCTCCGCGCAAAAGATATCATGGGCTACTGCCTCATCGACCTTTTCGTCAGCGGCATCATCATCTGTGCTGGCTTGTTGATTTGGGCAATAGGTTAGGCAATTATGCCCCAATAAGCCCTGAAAGGGCGACAGAGCCTAGCCGGGGGCGCAGCCCCCGGAATGCAGTGTCTTACCCCGTTACCTCCGTCCCATCGGGGCGGGGGGTGACGGGGTTCGCTTTATTACAGGGGTTTGCACCCTTTCTGTCGCGAGCTAAAGGTTCGCTGCGCTCCACCCCTTCCTATTATCTGTCGAAGCTGTATCAAAAGTGTGGAACATTGACTGTGCTTGCCCAGAGTGCAAATCCTGGCGAAGTCTCCGCGTCGTTCCTCGGCAGAGGAACACCAATCCGAAAGCCCCACATAGCCGCTGGCGCGGCAATGTGGGGTGACGGAAACCCGAAAGGCGGCGCAACCTCGGCGAGGTTGCCTGCCCCACGGGTTGGGCAACGTCTCCGACGTTGAATTGATTGTTTGCGGCTCACCATCACCAAGCAGTTCAGGATTCTAAAGTCATTCCTGCGTTGGATGAAGGCCAACAGCTATCCTGTCCAAGATAGCGCGATTGGGTACCAACCACATCTAACGGTACCAAAGAGGAATGTCACTTACCTTACATATAAAGAACTCATGCAGTTCTTCAACTATCAGTTTCCGGCTCATCTTAAGTATCTTGAACGTGCCCGTGACCTGTTTTGCTTCATGTCGTTTACCTCGCTGCGTTATTCTGACTTGGCTCAGCTTAAAAAAGCGCATATCACAAGCAAAGGCATTGACTTGTATACAAAGAAGACATCAGACCACATCACGATACCTGTCATTGATGATGCCCAGAAACTCCTTGTCAAGTATGCGGACCATAAGTCAGAAGATGGATGTCTCTTTCCTGTGCCGTCCGCTCAAAAATTGAATGACTACATCAAGTTGGCAGCGAAAGAGGCGGGGCTCGACCGCGAAGTCATCGACACATATTATATTGGCACCCGACGATTGGATGTGGTACATAAGTTTCATGAAATCATCAGTTGTCATGACGGGCGACGAACCTTTATTTGTTGCTCATTGGCATTCGGCATCCCGGCATCAGTTGTGATGTCCATCACAGGCCACAAGGATTACGAGAGCATGAAGCCGTACATTGAGATTGCAAATGACACGAAGCGGCTTGAGATGGACAAGTGGAACGGCAAGAAGCTAAAAAACGATATCATCGAGGCCATGGACAAGCTTGACGAAGACAAACTAAAAAAAGTGTATGATTATATTCTAGACCTCAAGCAAGCTTGCAAGGCAAGCGCACCAACAGATTGATTAATGGTCAAAAATTATTTTGTATGTGGAAATTATTTGCAATGTTTTCCACATAATAATTGTTAATTGTTTGACCAATCCAATTGAATATATGAGAAATAACATTACCTTTGCCACAAAATTGAATTCTATTATGGCAAACGACATCACAAGGCAGGTTGAAAAGGCGAAGCCTGGATCACTGTTCTTCGTTTCGGACTTCACTGGCAATCTTGACAACAAGGCGGTCAGCCGCATAATGGTTGCGCTTGAAGCGCGAGGGATTATCGAACGCCTGGGAAATGGCATCTACTGCAAGCCCGTAAAGACACAGTTCGGCAACCTCTATCCTACCGTCGATGATATAGTGAATCACATCGCCAGACGCGACCATGTGCAGGTGCTGCCATCGGGCGCTACTGCCGAAAACATGCTCGGTTTCAGCACTCAGGTGCCGGTCACCCACCATTATATCACATCCGGCTCTTCAAGGCAACTGATAGTGAACGGACAGGCCATCTTTTTCAAGCGGGCGGTTCCTCGCAACTTCGCTTTCAAAAACAAATTGATGGCCGTGCTCGCACAGGCGCTAAAATCCATCGGCGCAAAAAGAATCGGCAAGCCAGAACTCGCTGTTGTTCGTAATCTGTTATCAAAGAACCCCGACGTCCAACACTTGGATCATGACTTGCAGCTGCTGCCTGCATGGATGAGGAAGATTGTTTCACCAGCGTTAATCCCGACACAGCCATGAGCAACTGGCAACAATTAAACGTCAACGAACGCAATGCTATCTTGCAGCAGGTTCAGGACAAGGAGCACATCAATGCACTGGCGATAGAAAAGGATTGGTGGGTCACCGTCATACTCAAAGCTCTGTTTCAGTCATCTTGCGCCTCGGCCTTGAGTTTCAAGGGAGGAACGAGTCTGAGCAAGGCTTGGGGGTTGATAGACCGTTTCAGTGAAGATGTTGACCTCGCGATTTCTCCACATTTCTTTGGCGTTGTGAAGGCCAACAAGAACCAGCGCGACAAACTCCGCAAGCTGTCGAGACGTTTTATCGTCGAGCAATTATCCAACGAACTGGATGGCACGCTCACCGAGATGGGCATCAAGGGTTTTGAGGTGGAGGCCGTGGCAACGGTTCAGACCGAAGATGGGCCTAAGCCGATCGACAGTGATAAAGACCCCACGGTACTGAACGTGAAATATCACAGCATACTGAGTTCAACACTGCCTTATATCTTGCCGCAGGTGAAAATTGAAATCAGCTGCCTCTCGTTGGAACAGCCTGTCGAAATAAAGGAGGTTTCATCGATGATTAGTCGCCATTTCCCGTTGCAAGACAGTGATTGCCAGATGAGGATCTCCACTGTAATCCCCACTCGGACATTTCTCGAAAAGGTGTTTTTGCTTCACGAGGAATTCCAGCGGCAGCATCCGCGCTCACATCGCATGAGCCGTCACCTCTACGACATAGAGCGGTTGATGGACACCCAGTTCGGTAAGGAGGCATTATCTGACCCCGAACTATACGCTGCGATTGTTCGGCATCGATCAATCTACAATGCCATCAAAGGTGTGGATTACACAAGCCATGCCCCATCAACACTCTGCTTCATTCCACCGCAAGCGGTAATCGATGCTTGGATGAATGATTACGAAGACATGAGACGCAGTTTCATCTATGGTGATGCGTTGCCGTTCGATCAACTTATCGGGCGCATGAAGGAACTGGAATCTCGTTTCAGAGAAATGCCAGCAATTCAGAATCAATGATCATCACTCAGAAATTCCAATCCCACAACCTCTCAATGCCTTATACATAGACAAACAACTATTCTAACGACGCTGACCCTGAGACGGCCTGTATAATACTAACAACACAGGTGCAAGGGTCAGGATACAATATAATTTCGATGGACACGGAGCATGAGCGAAGAGTTTGTGCCACCCGCCATCACCTGAGCGCTATTATCCCTTTCATGACTTTCAGCCTTAAGCCGCTGATGACCTTGACTGGGAGAGCTCGAAGAAAAACGGAACCACGGCCGAAGAGGTCATGATTCCGTTCTTCTTTTTTTTCGCAACTATCGTTTTTGCTATCAGTTGAATTTAGATCTGCTTTTGCTCCTCCGCCTATCCGGTGGAGGAACAGAAAAGAAGCTTTTACTCCAAGGCGAGGCGCAGGCCGAAGTTGCCGGAGAGGTACCACGGCTCCATTGAGAAGCGGTATGACACACGGCAGTTACTGGTGTTGCCGATGAAGCTGCTGCCGCGCAGCACGTGGCTGGAGGAGGAGTCATTTGCAGGGCCGGTGGGATTGACCTGCGCACCGCTGCTGTATTTACCAAAAAAGTCCTGGCACCACTCGTACACGTTGCCGCTCATGTCGTACAGACCCAACTCGTTCGGAGACTTTGTCGCCACCGTGTGCGGGCCATAGTTTGGATTGCCTCTGCCAAGCGCAGCGCTGTTGTCATAGTACCACGCTACGTCGTCGAGGGTGTTGCTGCCGGAGTACTTGTAGCTCTTGCTCTTGTTCCCGCCACGGGCAGCAAACTCCCACCCCGCCTCAGTCGGCAAACGGAACGTCGCTCCCGTCAGCTGGTTCAGCTTAGCGATGAACTCTTGGCAGTCGTTCCAACTCACATACTCCACCGGGTGCTGCAAGTTCGTACCATAATCGAAATCATCAGAACTTTGATACCCATTGAACCAGCTCGGGTTGCTGCCCATCACCGCCACCCACAGCGCCTGCGTCACCTCCGTCTCGCCGATGGAGTAACTGCTCAGCGTCACCTGGTGCGCAGGCTTCTCGTAGTAGCCAGCCTCATTGTCATCATCGCTGGCGCCCATCGTGAACGTGCCGCCTTCCACGGCCACCATCTTGAACGAAACACCATTCACCGTGTAGGTTTTTGTCTCAGGTGTATTGTCAGGAATTTTGCCCAGCATGATGTTGATGATGATGTTCAGGTCGTCGATGTCCACGGCGCCGTCGCCGTTCACGTCGGCGGCAGCGGTGGGGTCGGCCTTGTGCACCATGATGTTGATCACTGCGTTGACATCGTCGATGTCCACGACTCCGTTGCCGTTCACATCGCCGCGAACCGTTTGCTGTGCGTAGCCGTTGAGCGGCAGCAACAGCAGCATTCCACACGCAAAGGCCATCAAATGGCTGAAATTGATTTGCGTTTCATCTTGACTGTAGTTTGAATAATTCTTGTTTTAAGCCGCAAAGGTACTAATTATTTCAACACCAACATTGTCGCACCACGAAAAAAAGAGCGGCACAAAGTCGCTCCTTTCTCATCTTCACCGCGCTGTCATCTCACAACCTTGAACTCATAGAAAGCCCAGTCATCGAGGTCATCAATCGCGGCAGTCAGTTCATCTTTGGTAGTGATGTCGCGTTTCAGTTTGTCGGACGCAACCTTCAGCACTTGACTCAGCTCTTCGTCGTACTCTGTGTCCCAGTCTGTTCTCAAGACGTACCGCTCCGGGAAATATATGCCGTCTTGATCGTTGGTCTCGTAGATCTCCATGCACTCTTCTTCGGCCATGTACCAGACTTTGAGGCCGGGCAGGGTTTTCTCGATCAACCCGAACACCTCGATCATCGGCCCCCAAGCAGTTTCGTCGCTCCAAGCCAGAACATCGTCGCTCATCAGTCTCAGGTCACTCCAGCTGCCACGACAATAGACATCATTCCAGTCACCACCAAGAATCGTGACCAGATTTCCATACCATGCCGTGCCGAAGCCATTCTCGACCAGCGGCTCTTTCATCTCTTCGAGGTTCTGACACATCCGCCATACTCCTAACGTATTTTAGATAAAAATAAATTGTGAATTTTTGCAAATAATTGCTTTCAAAGTTCATCTTCTTGTTATTAAATAAAAAATTCTTGCCATTTATGGCAATCATTTGAGTTTTTGTCTTTACCTTTGTGGGCGAATTCATCAACAATAGAATAGCTATGGCAGAACAGAACAATCCAATCAGCGCCGAACAGCGCATGCGTCAAGAGGAGTTGATGCACCAACTATCGAAGCGGATAGTGCGTCGCATCGAGCGTGAGTTGTTTGAGCGCGAAATGAGTCACAAGGACTTCGCCGAGCTTATCAACCACTCGCAGGGCGTGGTTTCGCGCTGGATGAGCGGCAAACACAACTTCACGCTTTCCACGCTTGCATTGATTTCCCTTGCTTTAGACATCGATGTGTTAGAATTATAATATTCACCTAAAAACAAAAACAGTTAATGACAACCAAGCAGACATTCTGGAGAACATTCGCCATCATGGTGGCGATATTCCTCACCATGCCCGCAACGGTGTGGGCCGACAGCACTTTCGGCGGCGGAAACGGCACTATGGCCGCCCCGTACATCATCTCTACCCCTCAGCATCTGCGCCAACTCGCCGCCGATGTGAACGAGGGCAACGACTATGAGGGAAAGTATTTCAAAATGACCCAATCATTCAGCTGCTGGATTGAACCTTTCACGCCCATCGGTGGTAAGTATTATACCGTGGGCAGCGGCAATAACTCCTCGACTGGCACACGAAAGTTCCGCGGCAACTTCGACGGCAACGGCTATACCATCAACGACCTCGACATCCGTCCGACTGAGGACTTCTATGGCATAGGTCTTTTTGGCGAGTTGGGCGATGGGGCTCATGTGAGCAACCTAACTATCGCCTCATCGCAAATCACCACCACCATCAAGGGGTGGGGCAACTGTGGAGCCATCGCCGGTTCCGTCAACTCTGATGCCTTTATTTATGATTGTCATGTGAAAGAAGGAGTTGTGGTTTCGGTCGACCCCAACCACCTGGCGCAGAACATTCAGAGCAGTTGTGACTTTGGCGGCATTGCTGGCGAAAACGGCGGAATCATCAACCAATGCACGAGCAAAGCCACCGTCACCAACGCCGGCATCAACGGTGTGAACACCTTGGGAGGCATAGTGGGTCGTAATTCCGGCAGAGTGTGGTCATGCTTTAGCCTTGCCATCGTGAATGGCACCAGCAAAGTTGGCGGCATCGCCGGCGACAACGCAGGCGCGTATGAGTATTCCGACAACTACTACCACAGCGCTCCCGCCATCGGAGCAGTTAACGGCACTGATGTTGACGGTGCTTCATGGATGGGCACCATCTCATTTGATGGTGGTCTGTCGACCAGTATCATCACACCGCCAACTTTCAGCTATAAGGGTGTGAACTATTATGCGCAGGGCCGCACATGCTCGATTGGCCTGAACTTAAAGGTCAACGACGGTTACATTCCCGTTGATCCGCAACTCACCAGCGAGCAGGTGGAGTTTTACGACGACGCCGTCTACGGCACGCAAGTCAAGTCATTCACATTCCCTGCCGGACAGGATGTTGTGATCGGCTGTTCCTATTCAGAACTTAAGCGCGACATCGGCTACGCCCCATGGGTAGGCATCGACATCCCGTGGCAGAAGTACACGGGAGCACCCCTCACACCGGTGGTCACCGTAACCGACAATATGACCGGTGAGGCTGTGACGCTCACCGAAGGTGTGGATTACAGCATCACCCTTCCAGCCGAGGATATGATTGAGGCAGGTGATTACGCCATCATCATCGCTGGCATGGGTCGTTTTGCAGGTTCGGCCACCGCCCGATTCGTCATCGCCCCCTTCCGCTGGAAGGGCGACGGCACGGAGAGCAATCCATATCAGATTTGCACAGTTGGCGACATGCTTTTGCTCGCTGATGAGACTCAGAAAGAAAATTTCGCTGGCACACACTTCGTCCTGATGGACGACCTCGACTTCAGCGGTGTGGAATATAAGACGGTGGGAGGCATGGATAACATGTTCTGCGGAGTCTTCGATGGAAATGGCAAAACCATCGACAACGCGACTCTCAACAGCACAAACAAGTGCTCCGGTCTGTTTGGTTACGTGTGCCAAGGGGGTGAAATCAAGAATCTCATCTCTGGCAGCGGCAACACCTTCCACGACCAGATGAATGTGGGAGGCATTGTAGGATATTTAGTGTCGTCAAAAGTTACAAACTGCACAAGTTATGCGACCATCGTCGCCGACAAGCAGTCGACTTACACTGGGCGTTATGCTGGAGGTGTCGTCGGCACATCTACGGAAGGTTATATCACCAATTGCCGCAATTATGGAAGCGTCGCGGCCAGCAGCTATGCCGGAGGAATAATCGGAATTGCGCAGTTTGGCTCATTGACCGGCTGTGTGAATTTTGCTGCTGTCACGGCAGATAACTACTGCGGCGGCATTATCGGAAAGCATGATTACTTGTCCATCAACAACAATTATTATGCCGGTGAATGCAACATTGGCGGGATTAACGGCAGTGACACCAATGGCCAGGCAATGCGCGGTTACACCATCACCGGCGACAAGAAAGTCGTCGTCGAGCTTGTGGACGACGCCGCCATCGGTCTCACTTGCAATGGCGTGACCTACGCCGGCGCGGAGCAGCAGGTGACCATCCATCTCAGCAAAAAGCGGGGCGCAGCTGCATCACAAGCCCCTTCGACGATAACGTTCATGGCCAGCAGTGGTGAACTTGTTGACAATGGCGACGGCACATGGACACTCACCATGCCCGCACAGGATGTGACAATCATCGCCATGGAAGAGACTGCCAACACGCCAGGCGACCTCAACGGCGACGGCAACGTGGATGTGGAAGATATGAACATCATGATTAACGTTGTGCTTGATATGGTTAATACCAATCAGCTTTCGGGCGACCCTGACCTGGACGGCAACGGCATCGTGGATGTGGTCGATGTGAACACCTTGATCAACCTTGTTCTGAACTGAAGCTCAGCCCCATGTGATATCATAGGCGCACCACCAAACGAACTGCACCCCAAAAGTTAGACAAAAACTTTTGGGGTGCAGTTCATTGTAGTCGGCTTTTTTCGGACGGATACAGTCACGAGGGTGAGTCTGGGGGCTACAATTTGCCGCCAGTCTGCATCCGAGTTCTCGAAGAAGTTATCACAGGTCGATGTATCCTGTGCGGACCGAATTCAAGACCTCAAAACAAAATCTCAATCCTCCTCGAGTTGCGCAAGCAGCAATAGAAAAAAGGCACAACCAGTATTTTCAAACAATAAAAAGAGAAAAAAAATCAAGCGGCTGCTTGATTATTAAAAAAATACCCTATATTTGCAGCATGATTGTGAGTTAACCTGTACATCATGGTAAAAAGCGTTCAGCAATCGCTAGTTAATTCCATGAAACGAAGGAGAATATCAAAGGCTCACCTGACTTCGTCGTTGGGACACCCAAATTAGTATTGGGCGTTCAATAGCGGTGCGAGTAGCCTTTGTTCGGCGGTGGTGAGCATGGTTTGTTCAGCGGCAGTTCCGTTGGTCAGCTTGATTTTGACCGTTGAGATGGTCTTGGCAATGTCCATCGCCTTGTCAACACTCATGTCAATGTTGAGCATCTTGAGCAACCGCTCGAGCTCCTTGTAGACTTTGTAGGCCATGAAGCAGATGCAGATGTGGGCTTCGATGCGGCGCTCGGTAAAGTGGAACACCGGACGCGTTTCCAATTGCCCTTTGACCACCCTGAACGCTCGTGCCACACCCCAGAGTTCGTGGTACCGCTCAATGACGTCGCCCGGCTCGAGGTCGGTGTTGGTCACATAGCTTTTCAGCCCGTCCCATCGGGCGTCATCGGCGATTTTCCGCTCGTCAATGCTGACATGGACGTCGTTCTCCACCACGAGGAACTTGTTGTAGCCGCGCTGGTTGATGTTTTTCTTGTTGATCTTCCCCGATGCGTATGCCTTACGCAGCCTGGCAATGCCATTCTCGCGGTTGCGCGCGCTTCGAGGCCCGTGTCGGCGTTTTTGTGCAGCATCACGTTGATCACGGCGTTCAGGTCGTCGATGTCTACCACGCCGTCGCCGTTCACGTCGCCACGCACGGTGGCACTTGCCGCCAGCATCGAGGCCAGCAGCACAGCCAGAGAAAAGAGTCGTTTAACCATAATTGTATCTATTTTATGTTTCAAGTCACAAAGATAGTGCAAACCGAACACAATGCAAAACAAAAAAGCCTTTTTTGCCTTTTTTTGATTTTGTGGGGAAAAACTATCTGATTACAACTTTGCGATTGTTGTTGATATAGATGCCAGGTGCCGTGGGCTTGGAGTTGTAAGAGCGGCCGGTGATGTCGAACCAAAGGTTGCTGTCGGTGCTTGGTTTGTCGCCCGGAATGGTGTTGATGGCAGTTGTTGCGTTGATGTATTCAATGCCAGCAGCTGCGTCAATCTTGCCATAGCCCCATTTGATGGGGTTAACGGCAGTGAACTCGTCGTTGCGCGAAGTGGCGGCGATAATTTCCTTGATGTTGCCAAGTGTGAGTGTGGGGTCGGCTTGAATCCACAGGGCGATGATGCCGCTCACCGTGGGACACGACATCGAGGTGCCACTCATGCTACCGTAGGGATATCCCTGCCACTGCATCGTCTCGGCAATCGCTTGGGCACAGTTATAGTGGTTTAACGACGACACGACGTTGGTGCCTGGAGCGGCAACGGTAGGCTGTGCCACACCGTTTAACGACACGCCGTAGCTTGATGTGAAACTGATGTCGTTAAGCGGGTAAATACCGCTTCCATCAGTGACAACGCCAGTGTAAAGCCGGTCGGTGGTGTTCGCCACATAATTGCCTACGCTGATAACATTTGGAGTGGATGTCCAGTCGCCACACGAAAACTCGCTGTCGCCACGGGTGTAACCTTCCAAACCCTCCGTGCCCCTTACATCAAATCCGTCGGTCGTTTCCCACAAATCCATCTCGATGGGTGAAGTGGACGACAGCGAGATGAAAAACGGCAATCGTTTATTGAGAACACCATTCGCGGCAGCAATCAGGTCAAGTTTGCCGTCATCGACTGAGCCATATATCGCCACAAAGCCACCCTCCTGCATGTATTCTCCAAGTGTCTCCTCGTCGTCGCTCAACACTTCAATAACGCCACTCTGAGACGGGGTGATAATGCAAGGCTCTGTTTGCCACACTATCCCGCCATCATTGCGATTCAATATGCCAATCTGGACACTTAATGCATCGTTCTCGCTCAACGTGTTGCGTGAATATCCCTGCACTACCGAGGTGATAATTCTTGAGGTATTGCCGTCTTCGTCAATGAAAGGAATTGCCCGGGCAAGAAGTGCCTTCATGCTGCTGTTCTCTTCATCAAATGCCTTGTAAATGTGAAGACCTTGACTGCCTTCATTCCCCACGCTCAACACAGGTATGACATAGTGAGACATCTCATCAATAAGTTCCGGCATTGTGCCGGTGCCATTATGGGGACCATTGTGTGAGTTCATGCTTGCGCTAAGCACAACAGGTGCATCGATTTGCCGGGCATAATGCGCAGCAAATTGAAAGGCAATCTCGTTCACATTCTTACCCTCAATTGACACCAGGACAATGTCGGCATCGGGTGCCATGCCGCCAAAACCTAACGGAGAGCGACTGCCGGCGGCAATGCCAGCGGTGTGGGTGCCATGATCGCGGCCTTCGTTATCGGTGGTGAGGGTGGCAATGAGTTCGGGGGTGTCGAACACCGAGCCGGGATACTCGATCGTTCCGGCCTCGTCATCCTCGACGATGAACTTGCGGCCACTGTCGTTGGAGGGAAGATAGACGCAGCGCAGACGGGTGTTGCCATCGGTGCCCTTGAATGCTGGATGCTGGAAATCGAAGCCTCCATCAATGAGGCAGATGGTGACGCCCCGGCCAGTATAAGCATTATCGGTACCAGGCGTGGTGCCGTCAATCAGGCTCACGCCGGTCTCCACAAGCGAGACATCGGTTTTCAGCTCTCCTCGGCGAGGGGCATCGATCGAAATTACTCCTTCAATGTTGACAAGTTCGCTAACCCTGTCGGTGGGAATGCTTATCACAGCCTGATGACCAAGCTTTGACAATACTGTGCCGCCAGCATCACGTATTTGCGCAAACGTGCTTGCCGCATCCTTGGAATCCACTTCCACCACGAACCAGATGTTTGGGATGGCGGCAAGTGCTTTTATTTGCTTGCCGTCTAAGTCATACTTTGCTGCATGCTGTTGCAGCAGCGACAGTTGGGCACTTGGAGTCAGTTTGCTGTGTGCAAATGACATAAAAGCACACAAGCAAGCAATAATGGCAAATAATGCAATCGGGATTAATCTGCGCTTCATAATCATGATGTTTGATTTTCTGTTTGATTGGTGACGGAAATCTCAGGGTTTTGTGCCTCTTCCTTTTTCGCCCTGCGGTGAAATGTTTTTTTGCTGATATACATACCAACAAAAACAGGCACCACCGAACAGAATATTAGAACTCCTAGTAACTTGAATTCCTCAGCATAAGATTTGGGTGTAGTCGTCAGCAGTTCGGTTATTGTCATTGCCAGAAGAACAAAAAAGAAACCACTTCCCAATGTGATAACTACTCTCCAAAAATTCCCCCAGAAGCCGTAACCAAACAATTGTCTGTAATCATAAAAATAGCATAAGGGGAGCAGAATATAGAAATAGTCGCCGAAAAAGTCGGCCAGGTCATCCACAATGAGCACCTGAATGGCCACGAACACCGTGATGAAAAAACCTTGCGGCAGTGTGTGCTTGGTGTTGCGCGGTGCATAGCGAAAGAGACACCATGTGGGAACAATGAAAAAACACGTCATGACCAGCCATCCCCATCCTTTGTTGGCATGAAACCAGGTGAAAAACTGATCGACCACCGGTGAGCCTTCATTAAACACCTTGGCATCGGGGGTGCCGAACAAATTATCAATCAGTATACTTATCACTCCCATGACAACCAGCATTTTCACTGGCGGGAACGACACTTGCCGCTTGCCGTTGATATAATCGCTGATGAAATATCCTGGACGCCAAATCAGCTGCCACAGGGAGTATAGCATAGAACGGCCGCCCATTCCCCACACCTCGGCGGTGCTTTGAAGCACACTCTTCCAAGATATCTTTTTCAAACCGGCCTTTTGCGAGCAATGTGGGCAATAGTTACCCACAAAATCGTTGTCGCAATTGACGCATCGGTGATGTTCCTGGCAATCAAAACTCCAGTCAAAGGCATTGAGTTGCCATGCCTTGAAACGCTTGTATTGTTGCTTGAAGTTCATCACTAAAAATGAATAATCCAGACTGCAAAGTTACGAAATTCTACTTAACACCATTCAAAAACGTCAACACATTTTTCGCGTTCATGAGATGACATTGGGTTGCTGGCAAAAGTTTTCGGTGAAAAAACCGCTATTCCCCGAAAAAATTCGGCGAATAACTTGGATATATAGCATTTCTGCCGCAACAAGAGTATCGCAAAAGGGGTACTAAGAAAAGCCGAGGAAGGCGGCCGTAGCACAAACTACATCTTGATAGATTAATATGTCCCCAGGATGATGTTGACGATGGTGTTGAGATCGTCCACGTCGACCACACCATCGCCTGTCACGTCGGCAAGGCGCATGATGCTTGGGTCTTGGTTGGAGCTGAGGATGATGTTGATGATCAGATTCACGTCGAACACATCCACCTCGCCGTCACCGTCGATGTCGCCCATCACTGCCGGCTGGGCAGGCACCAATGCATAGACTGTTTCCAGTTTGTCGAGGGTGAGATAGAGTTCTTGTCCCGCACTCGTGGAATTCATGTTCACGTCGATGCTTGCCAGTGTGACGGGATAGTTGCTTATCTCGTTGGGATTCATCCACTGAGCCATAGGCAGGTCGACGACCATATCCTGCTCTGGCACGATGTCGGTGGGTGTCACCGTGGAGTAGGCAATGCGGTTGTCACCTGCATAGAGGCCGAATTGCACCTGCTTGACGGGTGCGGTGCCGGGGTTGAAGTGCAAGCGCAGCGTGTCGGGCATGCTCCACAGTCGCACCTCCTTTTCGAGCAGAAGGCGAGGCAGTCGTCCCGTTGCCGAGGTGTAGTCCCAGCGGAGTCCTCCGCCGTCGAGCGCTGTGGCGTGTCCACCATTGCCCACGCGCTGGCTGATGCTCCACGTGGCGGGGTCGAAATCGTCGGCCAGCATGATGTGGGATTCGGGAATCTCCACGGTCACGGTCAGCGTGTCGGCCACTTCGCCCAGATTGCCTATCACGCTTGTTTCGCCATTGCTCAGACCTCGCAGTGTGCCGTTGTCATCCACCTCGACGATGTCAGGATTCTCGCTGCGCCAAGCGAGCGAATTTGCGCCAATAGGCATCACCTGGCCGTCTACGGTGGTCTGCACCTGCACGGTGAAGTCGCGCAGGGCATCGTTGATGATGTGCTTGTGAGTGAATTCGATGTCGTCGATGGCACTGCTCACCACCACAACCGGCATCGAGACCACTGCATCGCCCAGCGTGGCGGTGAGGGTCTGCACGCCTGTGCCGGTGACGTAGAGCGTGGAGTCGCTCCGAATCGTTCCGAGCGATTCGGGACACGAGAGCACCACCCCTTGCACGTCGGTGTCAACGAGCATGCCATACTGGTTGTAGCCATAGAAGTGAGGGGTGTAGACGCCATATTGCGGCAGTGTGAGGCTGAAGTCCAGGAAACGTATGGAGGCCACCACATCATCGTCGGGTGCGCTGCTCACGCAGTAGAATGCATTGCCGTCAGCGCGCTCTTGACCGTCGCAGGGCTTGTTGCGCACTCCCAGTGCACTGGTGTAGAGGACTGCCGAGCCACCGCCGTCGAGGTTCATGGCATCGGTAGCTCCGGCATACTTCATGATGGCCGCCAACGCAGTGGTGCGCACACCATCGGAGATGGGAGACCGGCCGTCGACCACACAAAAGTATACCTTGTTGCCGCCTTCGCCGTAACCGATGCATGCGCGCGGATACATCTGCACCGCGTCGTCGCGATCGCCTTCGGTGTTGAGAATCACGCCATCGGCCAACACTTTGGGGTTGCCCGACAGCACCTGCGTGGGCGTCACGCTCAGGTTGCCGCACTTCCAAGAGGTGTTAACTTGAATGATGTCACCCTTTTTGAGTTTCTTCACCAGGTTGGCCGACGAGCCGTGGCCGTGAATCACATAGCCATCGTCGGGAATGGTCATGTCGCCAGCGGTGCTGGGATTACCGGTGATCACCATGCGGAAGCTGCCTGCCGTCTTGAACGTCTCGCCAATGGCCAGCAGCGCCGTCACCTCGCAGCCACCCGTCTCGTCGGTGCTGCCGTAGTAGAGGTTGTTGTAGATGGTCACATCATTCGGGTTGCCACCGGCATTGTTGTTGATGGCTGCCAGTGTCGCCGTGGTGCCGTCGGGAGCGGTGATGGTGCCGCTGTAGCGGAAGGGGTTGATGTAGAGTGCTCCCTGCTCGTCGACAATGAAGTTCTTATATTTCGTGGGGTTGTAGCGGGTGCGATAGATTTCGCCGTCGCACACCGTCGAGCCGACAGGCGACCCCACTTGCGACACACCTCGCGCAGTGGTACCCCACGTTTCGAAAAAGTCACCATTGATGCCTACAAAGTAACGCGCACCCGGGCGGCTCTTGCGCTCGGCCATGCCGCTGATGGTCTCGTTGCCCGCCAGCTTGTCGTCGGCACTCACGCCATGAAGCGACAGATAGGGGTTGGTCATGTCGATTGTGGTGTAGAACACCCGCAGGCGATGCTCGTCGTTGTGCAACCATAACGAGGTCTGTGTACTGCCCGGCCCTACCACGTTGTGGAACAATGTGTCGACCACATAAGCCTCGCCATTGAGCGAGATGGAGCTGCTGGCATGCGTTGACAGGAATGCGCAGCAAACGAACAAGAGAGGGTATAAAAGTTTCTTCATAAAGCATGGAACCTAAATCTCAGTGCAAAACCTTCAATGTCACGGCAAAAGTAAACAAAAATTTCAAGTAATCCACACTCTTCTATTGAAAAAACAACCAACCGGTGGCAATTTACTTGGCAAATACCTATTTCGCGCTTTTCCGCCCCAGTTGGCAGCGGCGGCATCGTCGGCTGAAAAATGATTTACGTTTTATCATGACTGTAGTTTGAATGATTCTTGTTTCAAGCTGCAAAGGTACTATTTTTTCCAATACCACCATTAATGCACCACGAAAAAAAAGAGCGGCAACCCACAAAAGTGTCGCTCCTTTCTCATATTCGCCACGCTGTCAACTCACAACCTTGAACTCATAGAAAGCCCAGTCGTCGAGGTCATCAATCGCGGCAGTCAGTTCATCTTTGGTGCGGATGTCACGCTTCAGTTCCTCGGGCATGACTTTGACTTTAGCACTTTCGCTATGGCAAAAAGAAAGGCAACTACGCGATAGTTACCAAAAGAAAAGCCGCAAGCAGCTGAAAAAAAACTGCTTGCGGTTTCGGTTTGTGGAGCACAGCGTTTTAACGATTGGAATCCCATGACTTTTCAATAACACATAAGACATTGTACATTAATGCATTATGGAGGTTTTGATTGTCAATTATTATCACTGAAAAGCACATTATAGCAGAAAAGGGGGGTATAAGATTGGGGGCTTGTTCCCCCCAATTATTCGCTTTAACTTTTCTGCAAATGTGGCATCGTTATGTCCTGAATTCAAAATCGAACTGCATATTTTGAATGTTTAGAAGGAGCGTCATCAAAGGCCCATAAACACCTTTTTTTCACTGGCAATGCAAAAAAAACGAAAAGGGAGACTCTCGTCTCCCAATGATTAACTAATTTTGTAT
>JAFYCU010000124.1 GCA_017545095.1 Muribaculaceae bacterium
CTTGGTGAACGTCGCACCTTTGATGTGCGCACGGCTCCTATCGCCATGGGGGCGGTTAACGAACGTCTGGGGCAACTCGAGGGTGCTTTGCGCAGCGTGCATCCCACTCATTCGGTGGTGGCCATAGGACCCGATGCGGCTCTCTACACCGCTGAGCATCATTGCGACAGCACACCTTTTGGACTACACAGTCCCTACTATAAACTCATTAAGCGTCATGCCCAGGTGCTGCTGCTGGGTGCCACTCAGAATAATGTCACCCTGATTCATGCAATCGAAGATTTACTTGGTGAAGACTATCCGGCGCGTGTTTACAACCAAAAGCGCTACCGCATCCCCTGCATTGATGCACAGGGGCGCGACCTGGTGGTGACAACGCCTGTGCACGCACCCTGGGCGAGTGCGTTGCGCGACTGTTCGTGCATGGAGCGATTGCTTGCCGACCGTGGCGCTTTACAGCGCGTGCCGTTGGGCGAGGCCGCCGTGGTGGTGTTCGATAGCTACGACTACGCGATGGCTTATCTCGACTATCTGGCCTCGGGACACTCCATCTATGGTCGTCATCGTGTCACAGCGCATTTGCTGCAACGCATCCAAGAGGTTAAAGAGCAATTAAGCACCGAAGGGTAGGGTAGAGTTGCACCCCCCTAGTGCTCAGTCGCGGGTCACCTGGCGCACGCCTTTCAAGTTCTGGATTTTGGCTATCAGTTCATCGAGCATGGCGATGCTCGACACGCTCACCACCAGATGTCCCTCAAACTCGCCGTCGTGTGAGTTGATGGCGATGTTGCGCAGCACGGCATCATCGGTTTTGTTGATCAGCGAGGTGATGTTCACCACTATGCCGATGTCGTCGCGCCCCACCACGCGGAGCGAGGCGGCGAATTGCGCACCGATTTTTCCCGACCACTGGGCGCGGATCATGCGGTAGGGATACTTCTCGATTAAATGCTTCACGTTGCCGCACCCGGTGCGGTGAATCTTGATGGCGCCGTCGCTGGCCACGAAACCCACAATCTTGTCGCCGTAGATGGGATTGCAGCACTTCGAGAGTTTGTAGTTGATGCCCTTTACGTCGCCCTCGATCACGAGCACATCATCGCTCATGTGTTGCTGGCCAGGTGTGTTGTGCAGCACGAATTCTTCGGCTGTGCCTGTTGTGGCGGTCGGTTGCGCAGGATGAGCCTGCCGCTCGAGCTGCTGCTCATATTGTTCCATCACATCGGCCACATCGAGCTTGCCGGCATGGATGTCGACCAGGAAGTCGGTGAGTGTCTTGTAGTTCAACCGCTTCACGAGCCGCATCATCGTGGCTTCGTCGTAGGCCACCTTGCGGTTTTTGAACCTGCGCCGCAGCAGTTCGCGAGCCAAATCGGCCTGTTGCGCCCTTGCCTGTGCCACGGCCACCTTGATTTTGTTTCGTGCGCGCGAAGTCACCACCAGTTTGAGCCAGTCGAGGCGAGGCGATTGCGTCGACGAGGTGAGCACCTCGATAGTGTCGCCGTTTTGCAGGCGGTAGCCAAGCCGCTGGTTTTTGCCATCAATGCGTGCTCCCACGCAGGTGCTGCCCACACGCGAGTGGATGGCGTAGGCAAAGTCGAGCACCGTGGCTCCTTGCGGCAAGCGGTACAGGTCGCCCTTGGGGGTGAACACAAACACCTCGTTGTCGTACAGGTTCATGTGCATCGAGCGCATCAGTTCCATCTGTCCCTGGCTGCCGGCCTCAAGCACTTCGCGCACATTGTTCATCCACGAGTCCAGGTCTTGCTCGCTTCTGATGCCTTTGTATTTCCAGTGTGCCGCCAGTCCGCGCTCGGCAATCTCGTCCATGCGGCGCGAGCGAATCTGCACCTCCACCCACTTGCCGTCGGGGCCGTTCACCGTGGCATGGAGCGACTCATAGCCGTTGCTTTTGGGAATGGTGATCCAGTCGCGCATGCGCGATGGATTGGCCGTGTACATGTTGGTGACAATGGAGTAGGCCACCCAGCAGTCTTTCTTTTCCTGGTCGGGTGGGGTGTCGAGGATGATGCGAATGGCAAACAGGTCGTACATGCCGCTCAGGTCCACATCTTTTTTCTTCATCTTGTTCCAGATGCTGTTGATGCTCTTGGTGCGGCCCTTTATTTCAAATTTGAGTCCTTCGCGCAGCAGCGCTTCGCGCACGGGCTTGATGAAGTCGAGCACATATTGGTCGCGCACCTGCTTGGTGGCGTTGAGCTTCTCGGCAATCTGGGAGTAAACCTTGCGGTTCAGATATTTCAGCGACAGGTCCTCAAGCTCCGATTTGATTTGGTACAGTCCCAGCCGGTGTGCCAGCGGAGCGTAAAGGTAACGGGACTCGCGAGCAATCTCATGCACGAAATCTTCGTCGGGGTGGTGACTGATGGCACGCATCAGCCCCAGACGGTCCACAATCATGATGATGATCACGCGTATGTCGTCGGCAAACGTGAGCAGGAGTTTCTGGAAATTCTCGTTGCGCATGGCCGTTTGCTTGCTATAGAGTTGCGACACTTTGCTCAGGCCATTCACCAGGCGGTCGACATCGGCGCCAAACATTGCCGTCACTCGCTGCTGCACCGAGGTGTCTTTGCGGCACAGCTGGTAGATGAGGCACGCCAGCAGCATGCTGCGGTCGGGGGCAATCAGGTCGGTGAGCAGGCGGCCGGTGTGCACATGGCGCACGATGGGGTTCACGCCGTGGCTGTCGCGGTCGAGGTTGCCGTTGGCAACTCCCTCGCGAAGCATGGCGTCAACATGGTTGATGTCGCTGCGCGACAGCAGCGTGCGATATTTGTCGGCCAAACACTTAGCATCGTCGAGCAATACCGCACGTTCGACTTGTGTGATATAGGAGGTGGTCATCAGGCATTCGCTGTAAAATATTTTGAGCAAAATTAATTTTTTTGGCCGAATGCTGCAAGCGTGGAGAAACAAAAAGTGACCACTTTGACAATTATTAGCAATGGCCGATTCGACTACGATGGATTGTGACTTCGATACTGATAATCGTGAAATGTAAAATTATTTTGCTTTATGCATTGCGCATTCTACATTATTTGCTACCTTTGTGGCCAGATTTCTCACACAACTGATTATGAAGAATCTTAAAATGCGCATTATCTTTTTGTGTATCAGTGCGATAATTACGCTTGCGCTGAACGCACAGTCGTCCAACGACCTCACCTCACGCATCAATCAGAGCGGTCAGGTTGCTGTGGAAGCGCCGCAGCAGCTCGCCAAGCGCAACAACAACGCGCTCAACCGCGCCACCACCGAGCAGACGCGCAAGCAAAACGCCGCCCCCGAGAAGAAAAAGGACGACAAAGACAAAGAAGTCAAGCTCAACGAAATCGAAGACGACAGCAAGGACAAAGATCGCGACAAAGATAGGGATAAAGACAAGGACAAAGATAAGGACAAGGAGAAGACCGATCGTCCCAAGCAGCCCAAGCGCGAGCGCACCACGCAGCAAACCATCCAAGCACGCTCGGTGGGTTATCGCATTCAGGCCTATACCGACAACAACCAGCGCACTGCCAAGGCTGCCGCGCAGGCACGCGCACGCGCCATCGCGATGAAGTTTCCTCAGTATCGGTCCTACATATCCTACAACGCACCCTCGTGGCGACTGCGCATCGGCGACTTCAAGAGCCAGAGCGAGGCACAGGCGGCACTGGCGCGCATCAGGAGTGTGTTCCCGAGTTATGCACGCGAGATGACCATCGTGCGCGACCACATCAACGTTTGGCAATAATATTCCAACCATGGCTTATATCAACATGGACCTCAAGCTCGTGGAGCAAATCGCCGAGCACTACCGAGCCATTATCACACTCATTGGTGAAGACCCCGACCGCGAAGGGCTTGTGAAAACACCCGTGCGTGCAGCCAAGGCACTGCTCGAAAACACGCGTGGCTATCACGAGGATGGCGGCCTCATTTTGCGGTCGGCAATCTTTGAGCACGACGACTCGCAAATCGTTATCGTGCGCGACATCGAGTTCTACTCGCTGTGCGAGCACCACATCCTGCCCTTCTTCGGTACAGTGTCGATAGGCTACATCCCCGACGGCGAAATCGTGGGCTTGAGTAAGCTCGGACGCATCGTCGACACCTGTTCGCGCAAGCTGCAGGTGCAGGAGCGCATGACTACCGAGCTGTGCCAGCTCATCGACGACAACATTAGAAACAACGGAGTGATTGTAGTGGCTCGGGCGCAGCATCTGTGCATGAAGATGCGCGGTGTGGAGAAA
>JAFYCU010000125.1 GCA_017545095.1 Muribaculaceae bacterium
ATTCAAAGCAATGGTGATATCGTCTAGTGGTCTAGGACGCCGCCCTCTCACGGCGGAAACCAGGGTTCGAGTCCCTGTTTCACTACGATAGCGAGATGAGACGTTCATCTCGCTTTTTTGTGAATAATGCCAGGTGTTAGGAGGATAGCCGCTTTGCGCCCTCTTGGCCACAAATGATTGTTGAGCATGAAGCTATGTAGCCTTGTCGTTGCAGCCTTGGTCATCACGATGACCGTTGGCGGGTGTTTCTTCACTGGAGTGGAGAACACAGCTCGTGTCACCGACAAGGAAGTGAATCGCGTGATCACCGAAATAGAGTCGCGACAGCCATCATCGTCACTTTCCACACAAATCCAGCCGCTCAAGTCGTGGCGTGTGGGCAAGCGTTTTCATGTGGTTGACGACCAAGTGCTCATGTTTTTTGACCAAATGGGTGGTCAGGACTCTTTACACCTTCAGGGACAGGTGGTCACCTTTGCAGGCTTGTCGCAATCGCCATCGCTGCTCCAACGCCAGGCGGTGGATGTCACATTCGACTATCAGGGACATAAGCTCGTTTATCACACGGGGCGTCCGCTCGAGGAGATTCCCGACAACTTCACCATCCCATTGCTCATCGACCTCGACATGGTTCAGGATGTGAACCGCCAAATTGCGGGGCGTGCAGTGTGGGTGAAGACTTCAATCTGGTACGACCCCTTGAGCGAGCAGATGCGAAAAGGCCGCCAGCTGGTGCCCGTGGTCATCAGCCGGGTGGAACCGGGCAACAAGGTGATGCCGCTCAAGGTGGTGTTTACCATTCCTGGCGGATCCGACTCGGCAGCCGTGTGGATGTCGCAGCCCGGAGCGGTGATGCCGGGCAGGGATTTCGACTCGATGTTTGCCCTGAGCAATCCACGCGACAACTATCCCTCGATTTCCGATGCCACATGGACACTGATTCAGCAAGGGATGGTGACCAACGGCATGACCAAGGAAGAATGCCGCCTTGCGATGGGACCGCCCAAGCGCACGGCCTATGTGCCCGACCAAACCGGGATGCGAGAGTATTGGTATTACGATGGCGCCGCCTATCTCTATTTTGTTGACGGGCGGCTTAAAGAGTTCAGGAAATGAAAGGCAACAACGACCACTTATTGGAGTTGGAATTTCTGGGTACGGGCACATCTACTGGAGTTCCTCAAATCAAGTGTGATTGCGCGGTGTGCCGTTCTATTGACCCGTGCGACCATCGCTTGCGGGCCTCGGCCATCGTGCGCTATCAGGGTATTAATATCTTGATTGACTGCGGACCCGACTTTCGCACGCAGATTCTTCGAGCTACCAACGATGCCCTCGATGGCTTGCTGATCACACACATCCATTACGACCATGTGGGTGGCCTCGACGACTTGAGGTCGTACTGCAATGCTGGTGAGTTTCCCATTTTTGCCCGCCCCGACGTGATTGAAGCCCTTCATGCCCGGCTTCCCTATTGCTTTGCCAAGAATCCCTATCCTGGAGTGCCGCTGCTCCACATCACCCCGGTGCAAGAGGGAGAGGCGTTTCAATTGCATGGTATAGCCATTGAGCCGCTATTGGTGCATCATCACAAGATGTCGATATTAGGCTATCGCATTGGTCCACTGGCCTATATTACCGATGCCAATGCGCTTTCCGATGATGTGGTGGCACGGCTGCGCCATGTGCCGCTGCTCGTGCTCAACGCCCTGCGCCATGAGCCGCACCTGTCGCATTTCAGCTTGAGCGAGGCCCTTGATGTGGTGGCGCGCATCCAGCCCCGTGAGACTTGGCTCACACACATGAGCCATGGCATTGGACTTCATGCTGTTACCGATGTTCAGCTTCCCGAGCATGTGCATTTGGCCTATGATGGGCTGATTATCAAAGTATAAATATCATAACAACTATAAGAACATGGCACAAAAACCTTCCATTCCCAAGGGAACGCGCGACTTTTCGCCCATCGAGATGGCGAAGCGCAATTATATCTTCAACACCATCCGCGAGGTGTTCACCCTCTATGGCTTCCAACAGATTGAGACACCGGCCATGGAAAATCTTTCCACCCTCATGGGCAAGTATGGCGAGGAGGGCGACAAGCTGCTGTTCAAGATTTTGAACAGTGGCGACTATCTGAAAGATGCCCCCGCCGAGCAACTTGAGACACGCGACTCTTTGCACCTGACATCCAAAATCAGCGAGAAAGGCCTTCGCTACGACCTCACCGTGCCTTTTGCACGCTATGTTGTTCAGCACCGTGCAGAATTGCAGATGCCGTTCAAGCGTTACCAGATTCAGCCCGTGTGGCGAGCCGACCGCCCGCAGAAAGGCCGTTATCGTGAGTTCTACCAGTGTGATGCCGATGTGGTGGGCAGCGACTCGCTACTCAACGAGGTGGAGCTGTTGGCGCTCATCAACGAGGTGTTTTGCCGCTTGGGCGTGCGCGTGGTCATCAAGCTCAACAACCGCAAAATCCTCACCGGCATAGCCCAGGTGATTGATGCCCCCGACAAGCTCATCGACATCACAGTGGCCATCGACAAAATGGACAAGATTGGCCTTGACGGCGTGAATGCCGAGCTGCGCGAGAAGGGACTCACCGAGCAAGCATTGTCGACGCTGCAACCATTGCTGACCATGACTGGCAGCAACGACGAGAAAATCGCCACACTGCGCTCACTGCTCGCCGAGAGTGCCGAGGGGCAAAAGGGCATAGACGAGATGGTGTATGTGCTCGACCATGTAGCTGCCCTGAATCTGCCATCGCAAGTGATGCTCGATGTGTCGCTCGCGCGCGGACTTAACTACTACACTGGCACCATCCTCGAAGTGAAAGCCTTGGATGTGGAAATTGGCAGCATCACCGGCGGCGGACGCTACGACAACCTGACGGGCGTGTTCGGTATGCCGGGACTGTCGGGAGTGGGCTTCAGCTTTGGTGCCGATCGCATTTTCGACGTGCTGAATGCACTTGACCTGTATCCCGCCGACACCCTGGCCGGCGCACGTGTGCTGTTCATCAATTTTGGCGAGCAAGAGGCCGTCACGGCTCTGGGGCACATCATGAAGCTGCGTGCCGCCGGCATCAGCGCCGAACTTTATCCCGATGCCGCCAAGATGAAGAAGCAGATGAACTATGCCAACGACCGCCACACCCCCTATGTGGCCATCGTGGGTGAACAAGAAATGGAAGCAGGCACTATCGCCTTGAAGAACATGACCACCGGCGAGCAACGCACGGTCACCATTCAGGAACTTATAGAGGCACTCAAGTGACAAATTCCATGTTCGAACTATTGATGCAACTGCCGCTTTTCCAGGGCGTTAGTATTGATACACTCTCACGCCTTGTGGAAAAGTATCGGTTGCACTTCCTTAAATACCAAGATGGCGAAACCGTTGTGGCAGCTGGTGATGCGTGTACCCATGTGCGATTCATCGTGTCGGGGGAGGTGCGCGTCACCACCTGCTGCCGACGGCTCAATGTGAAGCTGTCGCAGACACTTGCGGCTCCACATGTGCTGGGGCCGGATTCGCTTTTTGGGGTTGATACCACCTATCCCTTCACGGCTCAGGCTGTTGGCTCGTGCGGCGTGATGCAAATGGCGAAAGCCGACTATGTGACCTTGCTACAGACCGACAAGGTTTTCCTGTTCAACATTCTCAACTATTTGTCGCGTGGGGCCCAGTTGCTCACGTCGTCGGTGCTCGGGGTGGGGCCGAGCGATGTGTGCGAACGTCTGGTGCATTGGGTCGAAGCACTCACAACGCGCACAAGCCGTGAGGTGACTATCGACTACACGCAAAAAGACCTGTGCACATTACTGGGTGTTCAACGCAAGGCGTTGCTCATCACGCTTGCCGAGATGGAGGATGAGGGACTCATCCAGCAATCTCAGCACAGGATGTGCATTACCCACCTGCGCCGCTTCATTGAGCGGGCAAGAACCCATGATGCTTAGCAAGCGACATTAAACGGCCAAAGGTTGCTGCTCGGTCTCGTCGATGATGGTCGAGGCGTAATAGTAATACTCGTTGAGCACGGTGAAGAGGAAATCTTCGCACCTCACATTTTCCGG
>JAFYCU010000015.1 GCA_017545095.1 Muribaculaceae bacterium
ATTTCCCGCCGTTCAAAATGCTGTTTATCTTCACGGCCACATTTCTGATTATGGTGGAGGTGGTGCGCTGGAGCATAGGATATGAGGAACAGCCCAAGCCGTCCTTCAACAAATCACTCCATGAAGCAATCTACGAATCGCTCAACGATGGCACCTATATGGACGAAAGCAAAACCAGCAACAAGCAGGCCGTACACGATTTTGAGTTGCGAAAGCATTTGATAGGTGATAGCATCTCCAAGATGATTGATTGGCTCGATGACCACCGCGCCATCTCCATCATCCTGTTTCAAGGCGTTGTGGCTCTGGTGGTGTGGCGCTTTTTCCAACACTCTAAACGTTTGCCACAGCTATCGCTCAGTGAACAGATGTTTGTGCAGGTTTTTCTCAGCAGCCAAATGATGCTTATCTCGGCTGTTTATTTCCTGCTGAGCCTGCTGTGGAAGCCTGGCGGCGTAGATGACCTGCCATCACCAATCGCCTTGTCGATATATCTATTCGACTATAAGCAACTCTTTGGCTACAGCTGGTGGGGCACATTGTGGCGCTCGGCAGCTGCAATGGTGCTGTTGTGGGGCATCATTATTGGAGTAGGTATAATTGCGTTCGTTTTTGTCATATATCCAACTTTCGCTGCCGATGCTTAATTGATGTTGGTTTAGCCCACACGACATGCCTTACCTTCCCAACGACTTGCGTCAGAACAACGAGAGCTGGCGTGGGTCGTTGACTATTTTCTTTGGCTCTGAATCTGGCTCGGGTTCCAGTTCGGGTTCTGGTTCAGGATTGGGCTCCACGGGCATGAGCCAGTCAATGTCGTCGAGGTCGGCCAGCGAAGGGGCGCTGTGATGCCGTGGTTCGGATGCGGGCAATACAGAATCCTGAGCTGTTTGGTCCGCGAGCGGCTCGATGGCTGACGACATGTCGGGAAGAGCCATCTCCCCCTCCAGCATTGGCTCATCGGCATGCAACGGGACAGGCTCGACTGTTTCCGTCTTCCGTGATGCTGGCTCAACCAGTGGCGCATCCTTTGGCATTGGCTCTACCGCTGCTGTCTTGGCGGCGACTGGCGGAGTGGCAAACGACACCGTTTCGGGTTCTTGGACTGGTTCGGCTTGCGGCTCAGCAGCTTTGCGTGCGCCACGCTTGGCCTTGCCAGCGGTTTTGGATTTGGATATTCCCTTGGCCCCGCCATCTTGCTCGGGGGTGGAAACCATGTCGGCCTTCCGCGCCAGCTGCCTCGGCAACGCCTCAAGTGCCGTGAGCAATTCCTCGACCTGTGCTCTGGCCTGGGTGAGTTCGCCACGCGTGTGGTTGTGCTGTTGTTGTTCGATGGTGAATTGCTGCTGGAGGTGGTTGAGCTGCGTGCGCAGCGAGTCGGCCTCGGCCTTGAGCTGCTGCTGTTGTTCTTGTGCCACCCGCTCGGCGGCCTGCGCCTGTTGCACTTGGGATTGGGCTTGCTTCAGGTTTTGCTCGGCGGTGCCGTGATCGGCGGCACGGCGTTTCACATCGGCTTTCACCTGCGCCAGGTCGTCGAGGGCCTGGGTGAGCTGTTGTTCGGTTTCGATGTGCTGCCGTGTGAGGCGTTCATGCTCGGCGGTTACGTGTTTGAGCTGTTGTTCGGCGGTGTCGCGAGCTTGCTCCAGCGTGGTTTTCACCGCTTCGGCCTCTTGGGCGCGTTGCTCGGCCTGCTCGCCCCGTGCCTCGGCAGCGGTGACCCGCCCCTTCAACCGTTCGATGGCCTCACGGTCGTGGGTCATGGTTGCTGTGGCCATGGTGAGTTCGCCCTCGCGCTGGGCCAGAAGAGCCTTCATTTCCGACAATGCCGACTGCGCCTGCCGCAGCTCGCCAGTGAGCTGGTTCTTCACCGTGTCGTGTTCAGTTTGCAAGCCTGCCATCACCTCCTCGCGCGAGGCCTCCATCGCCTCAAGACGCGCCACGGCCTGGTTGCGCGCGGCAACGGCCTCGTCGGTCTCTTTCTGCATTTGCTCGCATTGCGCGTTGGCCACGGTGACCTGGGCACGTGTCTCGCGCAGCTCCTGACGTAGGGTCTGGTTCTCGTCGTGCGTCTCGCCCTGTGACTGCTGTGCCTGCGCCAGCTGACTCTTGAGCAAAGTGATTTGACTACGGTAGTCATCGGCCAGGTCGCCGGCGGTGGCGAGTTGGCGTTTAAGGTCATCGATGCGGTTGGCGAGGTCCACATCGCGTCGCCGCTGCTTCTCGGCCATCGTCTTGGCCATTTGGTCGCGCTCGTCAACGGCTTTCTGCAAGCGGTCGACCTGACCCTGCATCTGCTGCTGGCGTTCCTCGTCCTGCGCATTGCGCTCGCTGAGGAGCACCTGCTGGTTACGTTCGAGTTCGTTGCGCTCCTGGCGCAGTTTCTCGGCCAGTTGGCGCTGGTCGGCCATCTGCTGACTTTGCGCAGCCAGCTCTTGCTCCTTGGTATCAAGAGCCGCCTGCTTGTCGTTGAGTTCCTGCTCCAGCGCAGCCACACGACTCTTGGCCTGTGCCAGATCCACATCCACGGCCTCCTGCCGCGCGGCCACCTCTTGCCGCGCCACCTCCAGGGCATTGCGAGTCTGGGCGAGTTCGTCTTCAAGTCGCGCGATTTTCGCCTCTTGTTCCGGGTCGGGCACGGGAGCGGCGGGAGTTGCCGACGAAGGCACCTTCAGCTCCAAAGCGCGGTATTTCATCTCGAGCCCTTGATTGGTAAGCTCGAGTTGCTCCACGGTTCGTTCCAATTCGGTAACACGCCCAGCGAGCGAGTTGGCACGGGTCTGCGCCAAGCGTTTCTCACTCTCAGCCTGCTGCAGGTTCTGGCGAAGCCGGTCGGCAACCTGCTTGGCCGCCTCCAATGCTTCATTGTCAATGCTGCGTGCGGGGGTAGCCTGTTCCTTGTGGTTTCCACCTTCCGGCTGGTTGGCGGCGGCAGCTGCATCATCGTCTGGTCGCGCTTTGGCGACAGGTGCTGAAGGCTCGGCGGCTGGTGGTGATGGTTTGGCCAACGGCTCGGTGGTGCTGGCAGGCGACTCCTGAGCACCGGCTTCATGACCCGACGCACCTGCGGCTGGCTGTGATGGGGCCGACCCTTTGGACTCGGTGGCCGACTTTTGTGAACCAGCAGTGGCTTGCTTGCCACCTGTGCGGAAAGGGTTCACATAGGGCGCACGGGTCATGTCGTAACCCAACTCGTCGTCGAGGTCTTCGCCATTGTCATTGAACCCGAAGGCACGTTTTATCTTAGAGAAAAACGACATGATGTTTGCTAAAACAATAGTGACTTTTGCGCCGATTGCGCTATGCACGGCGCAATACGGCAATCAACTTGCAAAGGTACAAATAAAATTCGAATTGGTTGTTGATTTTGCCAAACAAGTTGGCGAAAAAAGTTCCGAAAAAAATAATAACGCCTTGCTGATGGATGGTTCACAAAAAAACACTATCTTTGCCCATTCAATAAAACCGCAGATGATGAAAAGAACTTTTCTTGCCCTTGCATTGCTGGTGCTGACGCAGTTTGCCCTGCCGGCACAGATTGTGGCCCCCGTGCATTGGAACTGCCAGACACGCATGACCGACGACACCCATGGGGTGGTCACATTCACCGCAGCCATCGATGCCGGGTGGCACCTCTACGACACACAACTGCCCGACGGTGGCCCCGTGCCCACCACAGTGGAATGGAAACGACTCGACGGCGTGAAACTCGACGGGAAACTCTCGAAATCGCCCAAGCCCCACGAGGAGCACGACGCCACCTTCGACATGACCTTGCGCTGGTGGACGGGCAAAGCCACGCTGGCACAACGGTTCACCGTCACGGACGAGCAGTATGCCATTGAGGGCCAAGTGCGCTACATGGCCTGCAACGACGAGACCTGCACCGCACCCAGCTCCGAGCCGTTCTCCTTCAAGGGCGAGGTGAAAAAACCCGCCGAAGAGGCTAAGGAAACCGAGGTTAACCAAACCGCCGACAGCATCCAGGACACCGTAAGCACAGCAAGTGCCGACACCCTTCAAGCCGCTGCCTCGGTGCTCGCCGTGGGCGACACCTGGGCCCCGGTGGCCACGCTCACCGCTGCGCCCGATGGTGGAGCCGCCAACGAGCAGACAGCAGCAAGCGGCACGGGGCTGTGGCAGATATTCGGGCTTTGTTTTCTGGGCGGCTTGCTCGCCCTGCTCACGCCCTGCGTGTGGCCCATCATCCCCATGACGGTGAGCTTTTTCCTCAAGAAAAGCGGCACGCGCGCACGCGCTCTGCGCGATGCCATCACCTATGGAATCGCCATCGTGGTCATCTATGTGGCACTGGGTCTGGCGGTGAGTGCCATCTTCGGTGCCAGCGCACTCAACGCCTTGGCCACCAATGCCGTGTGCAACATCATCTTCTTCCTGTTGTTGGTGCTGTTTGCCATCTCGTTTTTCGGAGCCTTTGAGCTCAAGTTGCCCGACTCGTGGTCGAACCGCGTGGATGCTGCCGCCGAGCGCACCACCGGCCTGCTGAGCCTGTTCTTCATGGCCTTCACGCTGGTCGTCGTGTCGTTCTCGTGCACGGGTCCCATCATTGGCACGCTGCTCGTCGAGGCCGCCAGCCAAGGCAGCAGCCTGGGTCCGGCCATCGGCATGCTGGGCTTTGCCATCGCCCTGGCCATCCCGTTCACATTGTTCGCCCTGTTCCCGTCATGGCTCAAGAAGCTGCCGCGTTCGGGCGGATGGATGAACACGGTGAAGGTGGTGCTGGGCTTCGTGGAGCTGGCATTGTCGCTCAAGTTCCTCTCGGTAGCCGACCTGGCCTATGGCTGGCACATCCTCGACCGCGAGGTGTTCCTGGCGCTGTGGATTGCCATCTTCGGCTTGCTGGGGCTGTATCTGCTGGGCATTTTCCGTTTCGAGAGCGATGGAGAGCCGCGACAGAGCGGTGTGGGTGTGACGCGCTTCATGCTCGGTCTGGTGTCGATGGCATTCACCGCCTATCTGGTGCCCGGGCTGTGGGGAGCCCCGCTGCGTGCCACCAGTGCCTTTGTTCCGCCACTGGCCACGCAAGATTTCAACCTCTACGGCGGCGAACTCACACAGTTCACCGACTACGATCAGGGCATGGCCGCCGCAGCACAGCAAGGCAAGCCGGTGTTTGTCGACTTCTCGGGCTTTGGCTGCGTGAACTGCCGCAAGATGGAGGGAGCCGTGCTCGACCGCGACGAGGTGAAGCAGCTCATCACCGACCGCTTTGTGACCATCCAACTCATGGTCGACGACAAGACCCCGCTGCCGCAGCCGCGTTATGTGGAGGAGAACGGCCGCCAGGTGGAGCTTTCCACCACGGGCGACCTGTGGAGCTACCTGCAACGCCACAAGTTCGGGGCCAACAGCCAGCCCTACTACGTAATCCTCGACCCGCAGGGCAACCTGCTCAGCGGCCCATTTGCCTACAAGGAAGACGTGCCGGGGTTCATGGAGTTCCTGCGCAAGGGATTGCAATAACGCCATAGCCCGCCAGACATCGATCGGGCATCATTTGCGAGCTTGCGTTCCAAAACGCGAAAAAAATCGCCGTTTTGGAACGCAAGCTCGCATTTCGCTATGGTTTTCGATGGGAAAAATAACGC
This sequence comes from Muribaculaceae bacterium, assembly GCA_017545095.1. The sequence continues at coordinate 5,607 of JAFYCU010000015.1, forward strand.
CTATCTTCACGATGGCTCAAATCACCTATAGTTTCCACCCTTGGAATCACGCTTACTGGTAAAGCCGCTATGTGAGGCTCTATGCAAATCTATCGCGAGTGGGTAGAAAAAGGTCATCGGCGGTAACTTGCGACTGCACTTCATTGGCATAGCCGTTGGGAACCAAGCCGAAGGTGGAGATGAAAGTGAGGTGCACACTCGCCCGGGTGCCAGTGTCGTTCACAAAACGGGCACGTTTCCAGCGCAATTTCATGTCGTAGGCTTTGTCGATCAGGTACTCTTGCGCGGCAAATTTAATCTCGCACAAGTTAATCACCTTGTCGGCACGCTCGATGAGCAGGTCAATCTGGGTACCCGGGCCCCGTTCCTCGTCATCAAGCGCACGCCAGGAATAGGCTTTGGTCATCACCCCCGAAATGCCCAAGGATTGCTTAATTTGTGATAAATGGGCAAAACACACCTGTTCAAAGGCCAGTCCTTGCCATGCCGCGCGTTGAGACGACCGCTCCATGTGACTCCAAAAGTGTTCATCTTCGCCATCGTGGTTGGCCATGAACTTGAAATAGAACAAGGTGAAGTTGTCGGTCAATTGATAGATGGTGCATTTCTTCGAAGCTCCAAAACCTTGGTAAGACCTGATAAAGTCGCAATTCTCCAGATTTTCCAACACGACACTCAGTTTGCCACTGCTGGCCAAGCGGCCAGCCTCGATGATCTCGTTCCGAGTCATGCCAATTCGCTTTGCGGCCAGGGCGGAAATCACACGGACGTAGGTTTCGGGATGAGTGTACAACGAGGCGTATAGCGCGTTGAACTCATTGCGCAACTCGCCGTCGCGTGCAAAAAACAGTGTATCGATGTTTTGACTCACGCTCAGCCCCTTTTTCAAGCCATTCCAGTAAAAAGGCACTCCGCCCATTACCATGTAGCACTGAAGCAGGTCGTAGCGCGACAAGGCCAACTGCCTCGCCTGAGCCAGCAGTTCACACTCGTGGAGGGTGAATGGATGCAGGTGGATGCGCCGCGTTACGCGGTTGTGCAACCCGCCGTGATTGTTGAATACATTTTTCACAATCCACGAGGTGGCAGAGCCGCACACAATCAGCAACACGTCCTTCCGAGCCGAGGCAAACCCATTCCAAAAATGCTCCAAAGCTGGCACAAAATGCGACTGAGGTGTTTCCATCCACGGCATCTCATCGATGAAAACAACCTTTCGGCTATCAGGCGATGCGGCAATGAATTCCTCCAGCAAATTGAATGCCTCAAACCACGTTGCGGGCACACTGGCCGGACGAAACCCCTGTTTCACGAGTGAATCGCGGAACGAGGTCAATTGCTGCCGTTTACCCTCGTTGGCCAAACCGGCATGTTGAAACGTGAACTGGTAGTTGAACTTTTCCCTAACCAGAAACGTCTTGCCCACTCGCCGCCTACCATACACGACCACAAACTCGGAATAGTCCGAGTCGTAAGCCACTTGCAACGTTTGTAATTCTTTTTCGCGTCCTATTATCATCGTACACCATTTTTGTCGCGTGCAAAATTAGGCAAAAATTGCGAGCTTGCGTTCCAAAACGGCGATTTTTTTCGCGTTTTGGAACGCAAGCTCGCACTTCGCTATGGTTTTCAGTAGGAAAACAACGCCAGTATGCGTTCATAGGTGTTTTCACAATTTTCAGCGCAGAGGGATTTTCCGTGGATGCCCCCCCGCGCCTTTTTTACCCACCTTATAGCTCAAATTCCACACAAAAGCGAGCACAAATGATGGCCCGGTGTGGCAAACAATGCGGTGTTCCTGCCACACCGGGTAGGACACAATGAATGGCCAGTGCCGTTGCGTTCCCAAACGGTGCTGACCGGCCACGTCGGTTTCAGATGTCGGCTTCCAATTCCACGGGGCAGTGGTCGCTGCCCATGATGTGGGTGTGGATGGCTGCGGAGCGCAGCTGCTGGGCAAGGCGCGACGAAGCCAGGAAATAGTCGATGCGCCAGCCGGCATTCTTGGCTCGCGCTTGAAAACGGTAGCTCCACCAGCTGTAGATGCCCGCTTGGTCGGGGTGGAAATAGCGGAATGTGTCGATGAAGCCGCTCTCGAGCAGTGTGGTCATCTTGGCACGTTCCTCGTCGGTGAACCCCGCGTTGCGGCGGTTGGTCTTGGGGTTCTTCAGGTCAATCTCCTGATGTGCCACGTTTAGGTCGCCACACATAATCACCGGTTTGCGGGCATCGAGGCTCAACAGGTAGGCGCGGAAGTCGTCCTCCCACGTCATGCGGTAGTCGAGCCGCAGCAGCCCGTCCTGGCTGTTGGGTGTGTAACAGGTCACGAGAAAGAACTTGTCCATCTCGAGCGTGATCAGGCGTCCCTCGTGGTCGTGCGCGTCGATGCCCATGCCCAGCGACACCTGCAGCGGTTTGTGGCGAGTGAAAATGGCTGTGCCGCTATAGCCCTTCTTGTCGGCATAGTTCCAGTACGACGTGTATCCGTCAAAGGCCAGGTCAATCTGACCGGCCTGCAACTTGGTCTCCTGCAGGCACACAAAGTCGGCATCGAGCTGGCGGAACACCTCGGCAAAGCCCTTGCCCGCCACAGCGCGCAGACCGTTCACATTCCACGAGATGAATTTCATGCTTTCTGTTCCTCCTCGTTATTGGTTTCGGACTCCTCGTTAAGTGTTTCGGATTCCTCGGCTCGTTTGATAATTTTCCTCCCCTTGAAATTGAGGTAGAGCGACACCACCAGTAGCGCCAGGGCGATTAGGGCACCCGTCACCAGGCCCCACATGGGCAGCAGCTGCTTGTGGGCCAGATACAGCACCACCATCGACACGACAATGCACGCGAAATCAAGGATCAGCGCACGCTTGCACAGTTTGAATCCGTATTCTATCATAACGCTTGAATTGCACATAATTTTTCAGTTTGCAAAAGTACACACAATTCTTGGATTCTGCAACACCCGCGCCGCATAGTGATGTGGAAAAAATAAGTTAGGAAAAAAATTGACAGAAGAACACAAGCAAGAATGTAAGGGTTAAGTGGCAAAGAGTGAAATAGAAAGACTTATTACTTATAACTTGATACTTAAAAACTTATATGCCTATCCGCTATTGACCGCCAATGCGCGTACTCATGGCGTGTGAGTTTCCAGCTCTCCGAGCTGACAATTGAGACAAATGGCTTGGAATTGATATTTCGAGAAAAAGCGGATAATCATAAAAACTTAAACCTGTGTCCCTGTTAAATCCAGCAGCCTATCTAACCGAGTTGTTTTTCTCGTTTACATAATTGCCGAAATCCCCTGCGGTTGACCTTGCTGGCATGGCGGGCGATGCGCTACCTTTGCCGAAAAAATTCGACAACGCCATGACTCAAGACCTGAAAGACCGCATCCAATATGGCTCGGCAGTGGCGATGATAGCCACCAGCATCGTACTCGCCTTTGCCTCGTTTGTCGTGCTGCACATGGTGCACAGCACGGTGCTCGCCTTTGTGGGCGAAGCCGTGGGATTTGCCAGCGGCATATTTGGCCTGAGCGTGTATGCCCGCAGCAAAACCCGCGAACTCAACCGACGATTCGACCAACTGGAACAAAACATCTACACCACCCATGAGAAAAATCAATGAAATCATCATCCACTGCAGTGCCACACCCGCCGGGCGCGAGGTGACAGTGGAGGAAATGCGCCGCTGGCACCGTGCACGCGGATTCCGCGACGTGGGCTACCACTACATCATCGCCCTCGACGGCACCGTGCTGGCGGGCCGTCCGGTGGCGGTGGCCGGTGCCCACTGCCTGGGGCACAACGCCCACAGCATCGGCATCTGTTATGTGGGCGGACTGGATGCCGATGGCCATCCTGCCGATACGCGCACCACCGAACAACGCACCGCATTGCGAAAAATCGTGCGCGAGCTTATGAATCGCCACCACATCGCTAACGTGCATGGTCACAACGAGTTCGCTCAAAAATCCTGCCCATGCTTCGATGTGCGCAAAGAAAAATTTTGAGCCATTTCGTATTTTTTTGGCCAAAAAATTTGGTCAGTTCAAAAATTGGCTGTAATTTTGCAGTCAGAAACAGGATAGGAGCGTAGCCCAGCTGGTTCAGAGCGCCGCAGTCACATTGCGGAGGTCATCGGTTCGAACCCGATCGTTCCTACCAAAGCAGCCACCGATTACTCGGTGGCTGTTTGTTTTTGGCGCTGCAACGCCGGGTATAGTGTTTTAGACTAAAAGGAACAAAAGATTCACAAACAATGATACTGAAACGCTTGGAACATCGATGAACTGCCGACATAAAATTCATCTGAAAAATCGACCGCTACGTTGGCTGTTTTATAAATAATGTGTAAATTTGCTGGGACTACCGAGTGTCAATGAGAATTCCACTTTCACCATCATGCTCATGAACCGCGTCACCTCCACCGACATCCTGCGGCTCGCGCCGCAGCTGGTGCAGGTGCATCAGCGATGGATTGTGAACATCGACAAGGTGGAGCACGTGTGCGACAACCGGTGTCACTTCAAGCCTCCGTGCCACCAGCTCGCCCCCGTGCCGGTGAGCCACCACTACCTGCGGCAAATCACCATGCGGTTCCCCGCATTGTGACACAATGCCCGTGATAAAGCCCCCGTGTGCCAATCAGCAACGCGGGGGCTTCAATGCTATGGTTGTTCGCCACACTGGTGTGTCCGCGCATCACACGCGGAAGCCGATGATGCGGCGCACCTCGCGCACGGTGTCGGCGGCACTGGCGCGCGCCACCTCGGCACCACGACGGGCGATGCGGTCGAGCAGCTCCACATCGGCACTGAAGGCCTCGATGCGCTCGCGTATCGGCGCCACCAGGGCACACAGGTCCTCGGCAATCTGCTTCTTCAGGTCGCCATAGCGAAGCGTGCAATCGTTCCACTGGGCATCGAAGTGGCCATACACCTCGGGCGTGCTCACGATGCGCAGGAAGGTGAACAGGTTCTCGATTACCTCGGGCCGCGGACTGTTGGGCTGCTCAGGACCCGAATCGGTGACGGCCTTCATCACCTTTTTGCGGATGGTCTTGTCGTCGTCGCGCAGATAGATGCAGTTGCCCTCGCTCTTGCCCATCTTGCCGCTGCCGTCCAAACCGGGAATCTTGATGGCTTTGTCGCTGAAGTAGAAGTTTTGCGGCTCGGGGAAGAAGTCCACACCATAGATGTTGTTGAACCGCCGCGCACACTTGCGTGCCTGCTCCATGTTCTGCTCCTGATCCTTGCCCACGGGCACCTTGGCGGCGCGGTGCTGCAGGATGTCGGCAGCCATGAGCGTGGGATAGGTGAGCAGACCGGCATTCACGTTGTCGGGCTGCTTGCGGGCTTTCTCCTTGAAGGTGGTGACACGTTCCAGCTCGCCCAGATACATGTTCATATTCAGATAGAGGTAAAGCTCAAGCGTTTCGGGCACATCGCTCTGCACATAGATGGGTGCACGCTCCGGGTCGATGCCGCAGGCCAGGTATTCGGCCAGAATGGTGCGCACACTCTGCTGGATGTCGCCCGGCTTGGGGTGGGTGGTGAGCGAATGCCAGTCGGCGATGAAGAACATGCAGTCGTAATCGTGCTGCATCTTCACAAAACTGCGCACAGCACCGAAATAGTTACCCAGGTGCAGGTTGCCCGTGGGGCGGATTCCACTAACTACTTTTTCCATATCTATTTTCGTTTTCTATTCTATTCTTTTTGATTATCAGTCACATCAATCATCCCTTCACTTAATGCCACGCACATTCAACGCCACCTGATAGCGGTGGGCATTGGCCATGTGCTCGGCATAGCTCGCCGAGAAGTTGTGATAGCCGCTAAAGTCCTCCTTTGCGCACATATAAATGTAGTCGTGCTTGGGCGCATCGAGCACGGCATCGAGGGTGGCTTTCTCGGCCAGACGGATGGGTCCGGGCGGGATGCCGGGGTTGCGGTAGGTGTTGAACGGCGACGGCGTGCGCAGCATGTCGAGGGTGATGCGGCGAATGCTGAAGTCGCCAATGGCAAACTTCACCGTGGGATCGGCCTGCAACGGCATGTGCTGCGCCACGCGGTTCAGGTAAAGCCGCGCCACCTTGCCGCGCTCGTCGGTCTTGGAGGTCTCCTCTTCGACAATCGAGGCGATGGTGGCCACCTGCTCGGGCGTGAGCCCAAGTGCCTTGGCCTGCGCCACACGCTCCTCGGTCCAGAACTGATTGTAATAGTCGTGCATGCGGTCGAGCAGTTGCTCGGGCGTGATGTCCCAGTAAAACTCATAGCTGTCGGGCAGCAGCATAGCGGTGATGTTGTCGGTGGTCTTGCCATATTTGGCACACAGCGCACTGTCGTTGAGCGCCTTGAGCATCTCATCCTTCTCCATCATGAACACATCGCCCACGCGTGCGGCCCATTCCTCCTTGGTGCGCACATTATTGAATGTGAACCGAATGCCGCTGGGCTGTCCGCTGCGCAGGCGGCGCATCACCGTGAACGGCGAGTCGCCCTTGTTCACCTTAAAAGCTCCGTGGCGTTCACTCAGGTCGGCCCCGGTGAGGCTCAGCAACCGAGCCACCCGTTTGCCAAAGGTGACATCCACACTGCTCTGCAACGAGTCGCTCACCGCATCGATGGTCGAGCCCCTGCGAATCTTCACCATGCCGTCGCCCGGTGCCCCCGTCAAGAAAAACGGAGCGAGCCAAGCCGCCGTCACACACACCACCAGCCCCAAGGCTGCAATCAGCAGGTTGCGACCTGCAATTTCACGATTTCCAATCTTCATTCTTATCTAAAATTGCATTCAGCCTGCAAAGGTAGTGCAAAGCGAGCGGAATACAAAACAAATGAGGCACGAATTTGATTTTGCATGCCCGAACTGCCGCCCACCTTCGGCGAAGCCAACGATTCAAAAAACAACCATATCACGTCACCACACCCGAAAAACAAGCCGAAAAACGCAAAAAAACGCCTCCAAACGAAAAAAAGGGCCGAAAAATTTGGCCAGTTCGCAAAAAGGCTGTAATTTTGCACCCGCTTAGTGAGAAACAGCACTACCAGCACTGGAGAGGTGGGTGAGTGGCTGAAACCAGCAGTTTGCTAAACTGCCGTAGGGGTAACCCTACCGCAAGTTCGAATCTTGTCCTCTCCGCCAAACTCGGGTTAAATTTCTACAAATCAGAAATTTAGCCCGATTTTTTTAAATTTACTCGGACAAAATTCGGACAGTAAATTTTCATGATTACAGGCTTGCATTTTTTAG
>JAFYCU010000126.1 GCA_017545095.1 Muribaculaceae bacterium
GCCGCTGGTCCGAATCGACTCCACCGAGCAGGTGATGGCCTATTACCCTCAATTCTCGCATATCGATCTGGTGTGCGCCACGATGCCGTCACAGAGCGACACGACGGTGATCTTTTGCGCCGAGGCGGCGTTTACCCATGAGTTGCTCAACACGTTTGCCCACTCCAACATTGACGGTGACCATGTGAGCGGCGGAAAACGCTACACCGGTGCGAAATGCAAGGAAAACAACGGGGCTTTCGTCAGTTGGGGCAAGCAGTGGCAGTTTGTGCAAGGCGACTACAGCACGGCACTCGACAACGCTGCGAGCAACGCCGGCATGGGCTTCGGACAGGCCAGCATCATCCACACCGGCAAACGGGTGGAGAAGTTGTGGCGTGGCGGTGTGAACCACTACCGCGCCTTGTGTGAGAAGGATGGTGCGCTCTGCATCGTTGACTCGCGCAACGCCGTGCCCTACGCCGATTTTGTTGATATGCTCGAGCGCTATGGCGTCACCGAGGCGCTCTACCTCGACATGGGTAGTGGCTGGAACCACTCGTGGTGGCGCGATGCGCAGGGCGAAGTGCATGAGATTCATCCTCTGATGCCCGGCAATTGCTGCACCAACTGGATCACCTTCTACAAATAAGAACACCCATTCCCCGGACAATGAGAATCGTCGTCACAGGCACGCGCGGCATCCCCGACATCCCTGGCGGGGTGGAGACGCATTGCCAGCATCTCTATCCCCTGCTGGCGGGCATGGGGTGCGAGGTGACGTTGCTGCGTCGCTCGTGCTATGTGGCCGGTGACGCTGGCCGCACCGACTACGAGGGCGTGTCGCTGCTCGACCTCTACGCCCCTCGGCGCAAGAGTGTCGAAGCCATCGTCCACACCGCCCTGGCTGTGGTCAAGGCCTGGAGGCTTCATGCCGATGTGGTGCATATCCACGCCGTGGGGCCTGCGCTGATGGTGCCGCTGGCACGCTTGTTGGGGCTGAAGGTGGTGGTCACCAACCACGGCCCCGACTACGAACGTGACAAGTGGAGCGCGATGGCGCGGCGCATGTTGCGGTTGGGCGAGTGGTGTCAGGCGCGGTTTGCACACCGGATTATCGCCATCAGTCAACCCATCGTCGACACGCTGTCCGCGCGCTATGGCCGCACCGAAGGGGTGTCGCTCATTCACAACGGCGTCGAGCGCCCTGAGCCATGTGTGGCGCACGACTATCTCGACACGCTGGGGGTGGCGCCTGGGCAATACGTGCTCGCTGTCGCCCGTTTCGTGCCCGAGAAGCGGTTGCATCTGTTGGTGGATGCTTTCACGCGTTGCGAAGCACAAGGATGCCGTCTGGTGATTGCCGGCGATGCCGACCACGACGATGCCTACAGCCAGTCGCTCAAGCGGCAGGCCCGTGAGGCCGGAGCCGTACTCACCGGTTATGTGACGGGTGAGCCGCTGAGGCAGTTGTGGGCTGGCGCAAGGCTGTTTGTGCTGCCATCGGCCCACGAAGGGCTGCCCATTTCGCTGCTCGAGGCCATGGCGTGGCAACGCGACGTGCTCGCAAGCGACATCGCCGCCAACCGGCTCCCCGAGCTCAGTGGCGATGACTTCTTCACCACCGACGCAGTCGATGAACTCACAGCAGCCCTCAGCCGCAAACTCGCTCAGCCCCAGCAGTTCCGCCACTACAACCTCGACGCCTACAATTGGCCGACCATCGCCCGCCAGACACTCGAGGTCTACAACAC
>JAFYCU010000127.1 GCA_017545095.1 Muribaculaceae bacterium
CCACCAAGATTACATTGTCGCTGTGTGGACATACTCCCCCTAACTCACTCTAACTTAGAGGGGGAACTATCGCTACAACTTGCAAAACTTGAATCAATATAATATCTGAAATTAATCATGGACTCACCTACTCTTGACCTTCGGCGACAGCTGCGTGCCATGCAACGCGGCTGGTGGCTATATATGCTCGCTTTGGCTGTGATGCTCGGGCTGGCAACCTATTATGCCTGTAACAAGCAGGACCAGTACAAAATCAAAGGCATGGTACTCATCGAAGACGAGAAAGAGAGCGCAGCCGGGTTACGAGCGATGGGTGGCATGGCTCAGATGATGCGCTCGTTCTCGATTGGCGGCTTCTCGTCGAACGTCGATAACGAATGGCTGGTGATGACCTCGCACGATGTGCGTGAGCGCGCGGTGAAGGCTTTGGGCCTCAACCGCACCTATGTGTTGCGCACGGGCTGGCTCACCAAGCGACTTATGTATCACGACAGCCCGGTGCTGGTGGATGCCCCCGACACCTATTTCGATGCCTTGCCTCGCTCGTGGCAGCTCAAAGTGCATCTACACGACGGCAAAGCCGATATCACCTCATCGGCAGGACGGTTTGCCAGCAACTATTGGCAGGTGGACGGTGCCACACTGCCATGCACCGTCAAGACTCCATATGGCGCATTGCAGTTGCTCAAAACGAAGCATTACAATCCAGGTGCCGATGTTGACATGGTCGTGAATCTGGCCAGCAACAACGAGATGGCCACCTGGCTGCACAAGCAGGTGAGCATGGAGGTGACGAGCAAAAAAGGCGATGCCATCACCCTCACCATCAAGGACAACCGCGAGCGAGGCCTCGACATCATCAATGCGCTGATTGCGGCTTATAACGAGAAACGCGCCGACCGCCGCAACGAAAAAGCGCAGGCCGAGGTCGACTTTGTGAACCAGCGGTTGGCAGCCTTGCAGCAGGAGTTGGCCGAGAGCGAGGGCCGCGTGACGCGGTTCAAGCAGCATGCTGGAGTCTCCAACCCCATGGTCGAGGCACAGGGATGGCTCAAGGTATCGACCGAGGCACAGGCCGAAGCCGCGCAAGCGCAGGCCGAACTCACCGTGTATGAGATGATACTCAGCACACTGCGCGGCACCGACCGCAATGCCATGCTGCCCGCTTTCGAGGGTGTGAAAGACCCCGCCATCTCGCAGTACAACGAACTGGTGGCTCGCCGCAGCACGCTGTCGCAGTCGGCCACCGACGCCAATGCCGCCCTAGAGGCCATCGAGGCGCAAATCAAGCCCCTGCGCGAGAGCATCATCAAGCGAGCCGAGAAAAACATCGACGCCGCACGCGTCAAGCTCGACGCCATCTACGGGCAAGCCCGGCAGGCACAAGGGCGCTATAACCAGATGCCCGCTGCCGAACAGCAATACTACGACCTGCTGCGCGACCGGGAACTGAAGAACGACCTCTATGTGTTTCTGCTCGAAAAAAAGGAAAGCAGCCTGCTCAAACTGGGCAGCAAGGTCACACCGAGTTTCATCCTCGACAATGCCTACAGCACGGTCAAGCCCGACCTGACCAAGACCCTTATCGTGTTTGCCATCGCTCTGCTTCTCGCCCTAATTGGTCCCACCATATTGCTGCTCTGGTGGCAGCATCGTCGCGACCGGGTGGAACAACCATGCGACCTGCCCAGCGACTTGCAACAGCAAACTTTCGTTCTTGGCGATGACAACGACTGGCTCAACATGATGTCCACCGCCATGAGTACACCCACTCCATCGATATTGATGCTGGGCGATGCCACTGAGATGGCTGGCGAACAGTTACAGACCTGGCTCACACGCACAGGCAAACAGGCATCCTTGCAGCACCTCGGACAATGGCACGAGGCCGCCGCTCGCTATCGTTTGGACGAAGCGGCACATAAGCGAGTTATCATTCTCGTGAAACCACGGCAGGTGACACGGAAAATGCTCCGCCAAGCGGTGGATGGCATTCCAAGCAAGGATTGCATCGTGGGCATTATCGACAACAATTAAAGCCTGAATCCCATGCGTATTCTCATCGCCAACAAGTTCTGGTATGCCCGTGGGGGCGACTGTGTGGTGGCCATGTGCACGGCCCGCCTGCTGCGGCGCATGGGGCATGAAGTGGCCGTGTTCACCATGGACTATCCGGAGAACGACCCCGACCAGCATGTGGCCGGAACGGCACCACGTGTCGACTTCGCAGGCTCGTGGGCTGGCAAGTGGCAATATCTGCGCCGCGTGATGGGGGGAGCCGGGGTGAAGCCAGCATTCCAGCAGGTGCTGCATGATTTCGACCCACAGGTGGTGCACCTGCACAACGTGCACTCCTACCTGTCGCCAGTAGTGGCCCAACTGGCGCATGAGCATGGATGCCGCGTGGTGTGGACCATGCACGACTACAAACTGCTGTGCCCCACCTACTCATGTCTGCGCAACGGGCAACCCTGCTACGACTGCGTGAAACATCCGCTCGAAGTGGTGAACCACCGATGCATGAAACGCTCGTTGCCCGCGAGCATAGCTGCACTCATTGAGCACACCCAGTGGAACATCAACCGGCTCCAGCAATGGGTGGATGCATTCATATGCCCCAGCCAGTTCATGGCGCAAAAGCTTCGCGAAGCCGATATACCCGAAGATAAAATTGCTGTTTTGCACAATTTTATGCCCTCGGAGCGCATCGGCAACTCGCCCATATCGATAGGGCGTGCCCACTATTGCTGCTACGTGGGGCGGCTGTCGGAGGAGAAAGGGGTCGCTACCCTGATAGAGGCAGCTGCAAAGCTGCCATTCACCATCAAGATTGCTGGCGATGGACCACTGGGCGAAGAGCTACACAACCGTTCAGCCCATTGCCCCAATGTGGAGTGGCTGGGACGTGTGGACGCCACTCAGGTAGATACCTTGTTGCGCCTGTCACGGTTCATGGTCATGCCCAGCGAGTGCTGGGAGGTATTCAGCTTGAGCGCAGTAGAGTCGTTGTGCGCCGGCACGCCCGTTGTGGGCACACGCATGGGCGGCATTCCAGAACTCATTGATGACACTTGTGGGTTGCTCGTGCCACCCAGCGACCCTGATGCCCTTGCCACCGCCATGCAGCAAGTCTGGGACGCTCGGTGGGATTATGCCGCCATCGCTCGCCATGCTGCCACACGTTTCGACGAGCAACAGCACTACCGCGCCCTGATGGCGGTGTATGGCTCGTAGTTCAAAAAAAAAATGCGCATTACACATTGTGCATTGGGCATTATTTTGTAACTTTGTCGATTAAATGCAGGTGTAATGATACAGCCCATCATCGATGAACAAATAATTGAGCGTTTGCGCTGTTATATCAACAGTGCTAAGAATGTGGTGATTACATGCCATCTGTCGCCCGATGGTGATGCCATTGGGAGTTCGTTGGCACTGTGTCACGTGCTTCATCGCCTGGGGAAGAACGCCATGGTGGTCACCCCCGACATGGTGCCCCGTGCGCTGAATTTCCTGCCCTCGATGCGCGATGTGGTGGTGTTCACCAAGCACGAGCAGCGTGCGCGCCACATCGTGGAGCAGGCACAACTGGTGTTCTGCCTCGACTTCAACAGCATGCATCGCATCGACAAGCTGGGCGAGCTGATTTTGCAACAGCGCGCGCCACGCATCCTGCTCGACCACCATCTGAATCCCGAGCCGATGTTCGACCTGGAGCTGTCGTTCCCGGCATTGTCGTCGACCTGCGAACTGGTGTACCGCGTGCTGCTGCAGTTGCGCATGCTCAACCTCATCGACCACCATGCCGCCCAGTGCCTGTATGTGGGCATGATGACCGACACGGGCAACTTCACCTACAGCTGCGAGAATCCCGAACTATATGAAATCCAGGCCTCGCTCATGCGCCGCCGCATCAACAAGCAATGGCTCTTCAACATGGCCATGAACACCTTCAGTGCCGACAGCGTGCGCCTGCAAGGGTTTGCCTTGAGCGAGAAGCTGGAGCTGTTCCCCGAACAGAAAGCGGCATTGATCACCCTCACGCTCGACGACCTGAAACGATTCAACTACCGCAAGGGCGACACCGAGGGGCTGGTGAACAAGCCGCTGGCCATCCCCGAGGTGCAATGGGTGGTGTTTTTCCGCCAGGAGGAGGACGAATACATCAAGGTGTCGTGCCGTTCGCAGGGCGACTTCTCGGTCAACGACATCTGCCAGCAATACTTCAACGGCGGCGGCCACCTGAATGCCGCCGGCGGCGAATTTTATGGAACCATGGAGCAAGCGGTGCAAGTGTTTCACCAAATCCTTGACCAACTGCCCCCCCAACAAGACGAAAACGAATCAAAACAACAATGAATATCAACCACTTCATCTCCATCGCCGCCACGGCAGCAGCCATGCTGCTGCTCGCATCGTGCAACAGCGGCGAAAGCTACAGCGACCGTCTGAACACGGAACGCAACTCGTGCAACGCCTATCTGTCGAATTTCCGCGTGGTGAACGACATCCCCGCCGACACCGTGTTTGAGACCGGCAAAGACGCGCCGTTCTACCGCATTAACCCCGACGGGCAAGTGTATATGCAGGTCATCCACGCCGGCGACCGCGTGAACGACCGTGCCCGCAACGGCGAGGCCATCTATTTCCGTTTCACACGCAGCGACCTCAACCACTGGCATTCCACAGGCTTGCTTGATGCCTACCAGTCGAACGAAGACGACCTTTCGGCAACACCCACCTATTTCAATTACAAGAACTTCACACTGCCCACGTCGTCGCAGTGGGGCTACGGCATCCAACTCCCGCTGGAGTTTATCGGCGTGGAAGGCAGCGAGGTGAACCTGGTGATCAAGTCGAACTTTGGCTTCACGAGCGAGATTTCCTATGTGATGCCATATCTGTTCCATGTGCGTTATTTCCATAGTAGGATATAGTGGAGCCTCACAGCAAGTGGTCTCCTACCCCCAACACCTCAATATTATGTCACTGATTAAATCTATTTCCGGCATTCGCGGCACCATAGGCGGCCGCACCGGCGACGGTCTGTCGCCCCTCGACATCGTTAAATTCACCTCGGCCTACGCCACCTTTATCCGCCGCACCACCACGCGCACGAGCAACGTGATTGTGGTGGGCCGCGATGCACGTCTGTCGGGACGCATGGTGCTCAACATCGTCACGGGCACGCTTACGGGCATGGGCTTTGATGTGGTGAACATCGGTCTGGCCACCACCCCCACCACCGAGCTTGCCGTGGTGGGCGAGCAGGCCTGCGGCGGCATCATCATCACCGCCTCGCACAACCCCAAGCAGTGGAATGCCCTCAAACTGCTCAACGAGCAAGGCGAGTTTCTCAACGACGAGCAAGGCAAGGAAGTGCTGCGCATTGCCGAGGCCGAAGACTTCGACTATGCCGATGTGGACCACCTGGGACGTGAACAAAAGAACTACACCTATCTGCGCCGCCACATCGATGCCGTGCTCGGCCTCGACCTGGTGGATGCGGAAGCCATCCGCAAGGCGGGCTTCACGGTGGCTGTGGATGCCGTGAACTCGGTGGGCGGCGTGGCCATTCCTAAGCTGCTCGAAGCCCTTGGCGTGAAGAAAGTGATACCTCTGTTCTGCGAGCCCACGGGTCACTTCGGCCACACGCCCGAGCCCATTCCCGAAAACCTTACCGCCATCAGCAACCTGATGCGCGAGGGCAAAGCCGACGTGGGCTTTGTGGTCGACCCCGATGTGGACCGACTGGCCATTGTGATGGAGAACGGCGAGTTCTTCGTCGAGGAATACACCCTGGTGGCTGTGGCCGACTATGTGCTCAGCCACACCCCCGGGGCCACGGTGAGCAACCTAAGCTCATCGCGCGCCCTTCGCGACGTGACCGAGAAGCACGGCTGCACCTACACGGCAGCCGCCGTGGGCGAGGTGAACGTCACCACCGAGATGCGCCGCACGGGGGCCGTGATTGGCGGCGAGGGCAACGGCGGGGTCATCTACCCCGCCCTGCACTACGGCCGCGATGCGCTGGTGGGCGTGGCTCTGTTCCTCACCTTGCTGGCCAAAAGCGGCATGAAGGTGAGCGAACTCAAAAAGACCTACCCGCAATATGCCATTGCCAAGACCAAGCTGCAACTCACCCCGCAGATGGATGTGGATGCCATTCTCAAGGCCGTGGAGCAACACTATGCCGGCGAACAGCTCACCACCATCGACGGTGTGAAGATTGATTTCGCCGACGGCTGGGCACACCTGCGCAAAAGCAACACTGAACCCATCATCCGCATCTACAGCGAAGCCCACACCATGGAGCAAGCCGTGGAACTTGGCGAGAATGTGAAACGCATCGTGGAAAAACTTATTTAGCACATTTAAGACATAAGAACACAAGCCTTTGACTGCGGTTGACATAAGAACATAAGCAAGACGATGAGGATAAAGTGATGATGCATCAAGTAATATTTTAGCGCAAACACACTAATTCCCAACAGCTTATACTTGTATTTATGTTTTAATACGGTCGAATATTTCAGCAAGTTGTTTTTAACGATTACTTAGCCACATCATCATGAAAAGAATCATCCTCGTTGCCATCGCGCTGGTGCTCACCCTGGCGGCCATGGCACAGACTCCCGAACAGTTGCTCGGCCAGCTCAAGCAACGCGTAGCCCCCGACAAGCGCACCGCGCTGTGGGATGTGAAAGCCAGTCGCAAAAGCGGTGTCACCACCCTCACGGGCACTGTGAGCAGCAGCCAGCTCAAAGCGGAGCTTGACAAGGCTTTTGCCGGCCAGAATGTGAAAAACAACGTTGTTGTCCTCGAGCAGAGCCAACCGACCGGTAAGCGCTGGGCACTGGTGAAACTCGCGGTGGCCTCGCTGCGCTGCGAGGGCAAGCACAGTGCCGAGATGGCCACGCAAGCCGTGATGGGCACTCCCGTGAAGGTGCTTGACAACGATAGCGACTGGTATCGCGTGCAGCTGCCCGACGACTACATTGCGTGGATACCCGAGAGTTCGCTCACCTTCCGCAGCGAGGCTCAGATGCAGCAGTGGCGGCAGGCGCATCGGTGCATCGTCACCGTGTATGACACCCGCATGGTCACCAAGCCCCACGGCGACGACACCGTGAGCGACCTGGTGCTGAGCGGCATTGCCGAGTATCGTGCCGAGCGCGATGGATGGGTGCAGCTGTGCACCCCCGATGGCCGCACAGGATGGGTGGAAAGCAGTGCGATTGCCGACCTGGCTCAGTGGAAGAAGCAGCCCATGGACTTGGCCCTCATCGAGCGCACCGCACGGCGCATGCTGGGCAGCGGCTACCTGTGGGGCGGCACGTCGACGAAAGTGACCGACTGCTCGGGGCTAATGAAAATCAGCTATCTGGCCAACGGCATCATCTTGCAACGCGATGCCTCGCAACAAGCCCTCACCGGCCAAAAAATCGGCGACTGGCACCAGTGCACCCTCGGCGACCTTCTGTTCTTCGGCAACAGCAAGACGGGGCGCGTGACCCATGTGGGCATGTATCTGCGCGACGGCAAATACATCCATTGCTCCGGCCAGGTGAAAATCAACAGCCTCGACCCGTCGGCTCCCGACTACCTCTACTCGCCGCTGTCAATCAGCCGCATTCAGGGCCAGATAGGCACACGCGGCATCACCACCGTGGCCGCTCACCCCTGGTATTGAGCAGCGAGCCGAGACACCAACAAAAAAGCCAAGGCCTCTAAGGAGCCTAAGTGGAATCAATCACTTAGCGTCCTTAGAGGTCTTGTTACATCCCAATATGCCCATCCTTCAGGAGGAGTTTGGGGAGACCATGAGGCTTGCTTCTCGATTCGGCCATCAGCCGCATCAGGATGCGGCTCTACAGGACTCGTGACCAACGATTGGTGGAGCAGAAACATGTGGAGCCGCACCAGGGTGCGGCTCCCCCGATGCAGTGTCCCAACACCGTGAAACATCGCCCCGCATTCGGCGGAACGGCATTCGGGTGTTTGACTCGGCCATCAGCCGCATCAGGATGCGGCTCTACAGGACTCGGGACGATCGATTGGGGGAGCAGCAACATGTAGAGCCGCACCAGGGTGCGGCTCCCCCGATGCAATGTCCCAATACAGTGAGACATCGCCCCGCGTTCGGTCACAACGGCATTCGGGTGTTTGACTCGGCCATCAGCCGCATCAGGATGCAGCTCTACAGGACTCGGTTCTCGATTCGGCCATCAGCCGCACCAGGGTGCGGCTCTACAGGACTCGGTTGCAGCCAGTAAAAAAGCCCCTCTCGGAGGGGCTTGGGGAGGCCATGAGGCTTGGATCTTGGCTCAGAACTTGTAGTCGATGCCGATGCCGAACACCTTGTTGGTGCGGCTATAAACATCCTTGCCTGCCATGGTGGTGCCGCAATATCCTCCAGGATTGGCAGCGGGCACTTCTTTCGTGTAATCCTTGTAGGTGGTCCAAAAGTAACCCAGGTTCAGTCGCACCTTCTCGCTCAGGTTGACGGCACCGCCAAAGCCCAGCGAGTAGCTGTCGCAGGAGAACGCGGTGTGCGTCTGGTAGTCATCGCTCAGGCCGTAATCGGTGTTCTGGAAGCCGCAGCTCACGGTGAAGATGCGGTTGATGTCCCACTCCAGACCGGCGAGCACCTCATGCGTGCCGTGAGTGAGATATTTCTGCTTGTCGTTGGCCATATCGGCATGCTTGTCGTCGTAGAAGTGATACTCGAAGGCAGCGCGGAGCTTTTTGGGCAGGATCTCGTAACCGGCTGCCACATACAGCACGGCGGGCAGGTCGTTGGGGGTGTTCACACCGTGGCCGTAAGATGCCTTCATCGATTTCTCCAACTCCTCTGAGGCCTGTCCCATGGCCGTTGCTTCCAACGTCTTCGTATCGTTCTCGATATTCAGGTTGGTCTTGAATTCATACTTGGCGGCCAGCGTGAGCGGCCCCGTCTTGTAGTTCACGCCCAGAATCGGGGTCACGCCCCAACCCGTCTGCTTACAGTCGAGCTTGATGTGCGTCAAACCGCCCTCCTGTGCCAGTGCGGTGACCATGGGTGCATAAGCCGCCTGCTGCTCCGGTGTGAGTGCCGACATCGCGGTGGCCACCCGCTGCCTGAATGCATCACTCATGCTGGCATCCACATGACCATTGTAGCTGCCATCGAAATAGTTCAGGCGGAAACCGGCGAATGCGCTCCAGTGCGGATTGATTTGGTAGGCAGCTCCCAGCTGGAGACCGCAGACGTATTGGTGGCCCTTCATCGAGGAGTTGATGGTGTACATGTCGGGTGTGACGGCCTCTCCGCCTACCAGCGACTGCAGCAGCGGCTGACCGGCAAGCAGGGCCTTCGTCTTGCTGTAAACGCCCGCCATCACCTGGGCATCAAACATCGCGAGCCCGCTGTCGAAATTGGCTTTGCCGCCGCCGCCAATGAAGCCGAAAAAGCCCGTGAACGCCCACTTGTCGCGCTTGTAGGCGGCATAGAGGCTGGGGATGACAGGAGCTGTGGCCGTGCCCTTGTAGAGCTGCGTGTGGTCCTCGGTGGGGAACAGCGGGAAAGTGGCCAGCACATCACGTTTCTGCGAAGCACTTTGGATGCTCAGCGACAGCGTCCATCCCTCGTGGTCGAGGAAAGCCATTCCGGCGGGGTTGGTGAAGACACCGTCGATCTCGTTGGTGGCACCACGCGCCATCATGCGCTGCCAGGCAATGCTCTGGTTGGTGTTGTGGAGCAGGCCGCCAGCCCAGGAGGCACTGCACAGCGCGCTCAGCACGAGCGCCAAGATGAGTTTCTTTTTCATCGTTGCAATTGATTTGGTTACTTTAGGCTACAAAAGTAATACTCCATCTTCAAGTTGTTGTCCCAAATCACTCAAAAAAAGTCCAAAAGTGCCTCATTTCGAAAAATAATTACAAATATTAACAATTCAATATCGTTAACGTTTTCTAATGGGGCCGCTTTCTCAATGAACAATGCATAATTCCGCAATGCGTCCCTTGAACAAAAAGGATAACTGAACGTGCAGAACACTTCGGAATCATCCGCCTGTACAGCCGCTACAGCGGCTTGTAACTTCGTTTGCGCCAGGCGTTTGCATTCCAGTTCGGTTTTGGCTCGGCCATCAGCCGCACCAGGGTGCGGCTCTACAGGACTCGGAGACCATCGATTTGGCGAATCGGAGCAGAAACATGTAGAGCCGCACCTTGGTGCGGCTCCCCCAATGCAGCGCCCCAACACCGTGAAACATCGCCCCGCATTCGGCGGAACGGCATTCGGGTGTTTGACTCGGCCATCAGCCGCATCAGGGTGCGGCTCTACAGGACTCGGAGACCATCGATTTGGAATGGTCGAATCGGAGCTGAAACATGTAGAGCCGC
>JAFYCU010000128.1 GCA_017545095.1 Muribaculaceae bacterium
CACGGTCAATGACCGCGCGCAGCCCGCAGCGGTCAAATTCGCGGAAAATTGAAAAAAGTCCCCCGAAAGGGTTGACGTTTCCAGATTTTATTTGTAATTTTGCCATGTCATCAGAGTTTTTGTCTGGTTTTATTTTGCAGCACTAAATTAGGTGAAATCTCAGACATGACAAAATCTTGGGCAACTTTTTGTTGCTCAGGATGTTATAAAGTTTGTTAAATTAAAGTGCTGCGGAATTAAGGATAACTGAAAAACTGAATAGACAATGAAGCGGATACCATTTTTCAGCCATCTGGCTGCTTTTGCGTGTGGAATAATGTTGGTGAGCGGTGTTTCGCTGACGGCCCCGCACCGGGTGTCGAGCGGCGTGTATGGCGACGTGAACGGTGACGGCACGGTGGATGTCGACGACTTGAACGAGGTGATCAACGTGATATTGGGCAAGCCGCATGGCGGAGCCACCACGAAGACCTATACCGTGGGCGGCGTAAGCTTCAAGATGGTAGCCGTGGAGGGCGGCACATTCACGATGGGCGCGACCGCCGAGCAGGGCGATGATGCCTGGGATTGGGAGAAACCTGCCCATCAGGTGACGCTAAGCAGTTACAGCATCGGCGAGACCGAGGTGACGCAGGCTCTGTGGCAGGCGGTGATGGGGAGCAACCCGAGTTGGTTCAACGGCTCTCGTGAAGAATACGATTATGATTCTGATCAATATGTGACTGTTAACTATGGCACGAACCTGCAGCGTCCTGTGGAGTGTGTGAACTGGGACGAGTGCCAGACGTTCATCACGAAGCTTAACCAGCTGACGGGCGAGACTTTCCGTTTGCCGACGGAGGCGGAGTGGGAGTACGCCGCCCGTGGCGGGAACAAGAGCCAAGGCTACAAGTACGCCGGGAGCAAAACCGTTGGCGACGTGGCTTGGTGCTGGGACAACATCCCCTCGCAGAGTACCGGCACATCGGGTTATGGCACGCAGATGGTTGCCACGAAATCCCCGAACGAGTTGGGGTTGTACGACATGAGCGGCAACGTGTTTGAGTGGTGTCAGGACTGGTACGGCAGCTACAGCAGCGGTGCACAGACGAATCCCCAAGGTCCCTCATCTGGCTCGTATTGCGTGAACCGCGGTGGCGGCTGGCGCAACGATGCCGGGAACTGCCGCGTGTCGTATCGGG
Organism: Muribaculaceae bacterium; assembly: GCA_017545095.1. The sequence goes on from JAFYCU010000128.1 coordinate 1,182, forward strand.
GCTTCAACGCGCCATCGATTGCAGGCCTCAGCCTAGGGTTGCGCCTTGCCTTTTAGTTAATGCTTCTTCTACTCATAAAAACAAGAAACCGCCGTGTGGTGGTGAGCCGAGCGGTTGAGAGTGCGACCGCCGGGACAGGAGGAAACCTGTAGCAATGACTTACCGGAGCAACCATCGCGGCGGTTCCTCGGTAGAGGAACACCAATCCGAAAGCCCCACATTGCCGCGTCAGCGGCTATGTGGGGTAACGGCGATTACGAAAGGCGGGGCAACCTCGGCGAGGTTGCCTGCCCGAGCGTGTCGGGCTCCGACGTTGAATAGAATGTATATTGTTCGTTGTCCCCATATACGTAGCTGCGCTCCTTAATATGGGGCTTTCTGTTTGGGAAACGTCTGCGACGTTCAATTCTGCGGGTCAACACCTCCGCACTATCCGAATAAAATGGCGCATGGGGTTGTGTGTTTCGGAAAATGGTAGTAATTTTGCAGCTCAAATTTGAATTTTTCACTTGATGAAAAACTTGATGAAAAAGCTGAAGTGATATGAAACATATCTATTTGTTACTGGTGATGATGCACTTGGGGGCGATGTGGGCAATGGCTGCTGAAGCCGAGGAGCAGGCCGATTCGCTCTCGGCAGTGGCTGCTATCGAGGCGATGGAAGGTGTTGAGGCATTGGCTGTTGAGGAGTCTGCCGTGGTTGCCGAAGGAGAGCTGGCCACCGAGGCTGTTGATGTCGCTGAACCCGTGGCGGCATTGTCGCTGCGGTCGACACCACAGTCAACGTCGGCCACGGGCGTTTATGAGCCGCCGCGTGCCATGGACTGGAACATGATCAAGAGCCGCACCAATCCTGCTGTTAAGCCCTACACCTTTTGGCAGGACCAGACGTGGGTGGGCTTGCCGCTGTTTGCCGCCGGATTGATTGCCAAAGCCGAGAAAACGGCATTCAGGCAGGACTACAACAACCCGAACACCAAGATACGCCTGATCAAGTATAACTTCCACAGCGAGATCGACAACTACACGCAATATGTGCCGTTGGCGCTTACCATCGGTTTGAAGCTCGGCGGCGTGGAGAGCCGTAGCGACTGGCCGCGCTTCTGGGCCTCGGCTGCGATGTCGAGTGCCATTATGGCCGGTCTGGTGAACGGCATCAAGTACACCGCGAGCGAGATGCGCCCCGATGGTAGCACGCGCAACTCGTGGCCCAGCGGACACACGGCCACCGCCTTTCTGGCGGCCACCATCCTGCACAAGGAGTACGGCCTCACGCAGTCGCCGTGGTACTCGGTGGGTGCATATACGCTGGCCACTGCCACGGGCGTGATGCGTGTGCTCAACAACCGTCACTGGATTAGCGACGTGCTCTCGGGAGCAGGCATCGGCATCCTGAGCGTGGAGCTGGGTTATGGCATCTGCGACCTGCTGTTCAAGGGTCGGGGACTGCAGCGCGGCGACTTAAACGAGTTTCCCGACCTGCGCGAGAAGCCCTCGTTTTTTGCCGTGTCGATGGGTGTGGGCCTGGGCAACCGCAACCTGAACCTGCCCGCCTTCGACTACCACATTCCGCAATCGCTCATCGATGGCGATAACGATGACGGAACGACCATTGAGGTGGACACAGGCGACCCGTTGGCGCTCAAATTCCGTGCAGCCACCGCGGTAGGAGCCGAGGCAGCCTGGTTCTTCAACCCCTATGTGGGCATTGGTGCCCGCTTGCGCGTAAAGAGCACGCCCATCAATGGTTGGAGCGCATTTGTGCTGAGCGAAAACAAGGACATTCAGCAGTATATGAAAGACCCCGACCTGCAAAACGCCATCACCCACATCGCCCTCACCATCGAGAGCGACCACATCACCGAGTTTGCCTTCGATGCGGGTGCCTACTTCAGCCTGCCGCTGTCGTCGCGCTTTGCCCTGGGCAGCAAGCTGCTGGTAGGCCGCAGTGTGATGGACGACATCGATGTCAACGCCAGTTTTGCCGGAAAGCAGATGGTGTATAATCGCGATGCTCAAAGCGACGATGACCAGTGGCTGGTGCCCACCGACAAAGACGTGTCGTGCAAGTGGGACTATGTGAACGTGAGCGCGTCCAACTCGATGAAGTTTGGCACGGGCCTCTCGCTCACCTACGCACACAAGAACGCATTCTCGTTCCGTGTGTTCTGCGACTACGACTATGCCCGCAAGACCTTCAAGGCCAGCTACAACCCAATGGGTTTTTTCCAGGATTTTGTGCCTGAATTGGTGAAAGAACTCAAGGATGAATTACGATGGGATGTGCTCGAGCCGGCCACATCGAGCGTCCAGAAGTCGCTGCACCAGTGGGTGATAGGCGGTGCGTTGTGTGTGTCGTTTTAAGTAAACAAGTTTATATAAAATATGATTAGGAAAACAATGCTTATTGTTGCTGCGCTGTTTGCTGTCTCGTTAGGAGCGCGTGCGCAGGCCTATTGTGGTGAGCATCAGTTCGATAGTGAGCACAAAAACGAGGTGTCGGGCTATGTGATGGCTGGCGACAACGTGGTGTCGGGCCGTTTTGGCGGTTTGGCCGGGTCCTACATGCACCATTTCACGCCGCGCTGGCATGTGGGCGGCGATGCACAAGTGCAGATGTTCAAGCAGCTCTACTCGATTGATGTGCAGGGCGGCTATCGCCTGCCGGTGAAGTATGGGCATATCTATTTCGATGCCAAGGGCATGTTCAACTTCTATCATCGGTGGGGTTTCACCGAGTCGTTGTTCAACCTGTCGGCCACGTGGGAGTCGGCCTATGTCGACATCCGTCTGGGCGAGTCGCTGATCCATTTCCGGAGCACGTCGTGGGGAATAAAATATGGCTACACCGAGCCGCTCACGCTCATCTTTGGCATTGGAGCAAACCTCCGTCACCGCAGCAACCCGTGGAATGTGGGTCTCTTTTTCCGCAACTACGATGACTTCTATTACGAGAACTGGAACATCAACTGGGGCATCCGCTTCTACGCCACGTTGTATAGGCAAATGCGTCTGTTTGGTGAGTTTAACGTGCGCCCGGCGGGCAGTATCAGCCAGCTGGCCAGCCGCTATGAAGGCTCGATGAAGCTGGGGCTGAAGTACAAGTTTTGAGCGAAGTCAACGAAATGTTAATGATAATGATTTGAAAGAATATGAAAGCCAAATATATGATTATGGCAGCGTTGGCTGCAGTGGCGTTGACGCATACCTCGTGCGAGAAGGTGAGTCCGGCCGGTGTGCTCATGGCGGGCACCGCTGTTGAGGACCGTGTGCAGATGTCGGACAAGTATTACAAGGAATACCTCTACAACTATAAACTTGATGTGGACATCCAGGACACTGATGGAGAGTACACCTTTCTGGTGGGAGCCGACAGCCATGTCACCACCGACCCTGGTCGCATGGACGAGATGCTGGCAATCGGTCTTGATGGCGATGACCTGTTGTATGCTCATCTGGGCGACATTGCCGACACCAAGCCTGAATACTACATCGTGCTCGACTCGTTGCTCCAAGAGGCCAAACGGCGCTATGTGGTGAAGAACTACACGATGAACGAGGAAGGACGTTGGGTTTACAAACGCCGTCCCGATGACATATTCGGCTCTGAATACGAGAATATCAAGTTCCCCTTCTTTCCCGTGGTGGGCAACCACGACCTCACGCACAATGGATGGGCGATGTGGTGCAACATCTTTGGGTCGTCGTTTTACGAGTTTGACGTGATTGTGGGAATGGACGAGGAGACAGGAGAACTCTACTACGACCACTTTATCTTCTTGGACACGGCCAGCGGCACGCTTGGCAAGACGCAAATCGACCTCATCGAGCAGGGCGTGCTCGATGGAGAATATCGTTACCGGCACACGTTTGTGTTCAGCCACACCAACATCTTCCGCCCATCGGCTATGCAGTTCGCCTCTACGTTCGCACGCGAGGAGACCTTCTTCCTGCTGCAGCAGTTCGAGGAGTGGAGAGCCGACATCGTGTTCTGTGGCCATGTGCACAAATGGGACGAGCGGGACTATAATTTGGTGACCTACCTCACACTCGACTCGATGAGCGAGCGCAACAGTCCCGAACCGGGCGACTATCTGGTGCGTGTGCATGTGCACAAAGACTACAGCGTCACTTGGGAGAAGGTGCGCATGAACTACGTGGCCAAGAAGTGACCGAAAAGGAACCCATACATCAACGAGCCGCTGCCTTCGCGGGCAGCGGCTCGTTGATGTATGGGAGGATAGGTGTGGAGGCTCACTTGCTGGCCCACAGGCTGGCAGCGGTCATCTGACGATAGGCCATCAAGCCTTGCTGGTTGAGCGGCACCGTGGTGTATCGGCCGTTGGGAGCGAGCATTTTCACGTGAGTGTCGTCGACAAACGTCATGAAGGTGGTTTCATGTCCGTTGTGCGCCACGCTCCACGAGCGGGAGCTTTTGTCGAAGTTCAGGCGCACCTCGCTGCTGTCGTTCAGGTTGATGATGGTGTAGCCCTTGTCGTCGCTCTTGACCAGATATCGTGCATCCTTGCCATCGACCACCTTGGTCTGTGCCGACATGGGATTTTTGTTCGACCAGAACTCTATCGAATTGAGGATCAGCGTATCGGCCAATGCCGAGACCTCGTAGATGGGCAGAATCCACAAAGCCAAGAATACCAGTTCGTTGACAAATTTGTTTTCGCTCACCTGGCGGTTCCAGGCCAGCACTTTGTTGGTGAGCGCAAAGCTGCCGATGCAGCTTTCCAAAGGTAACAGAGCTGCCATGGCAAGCACGGCGGCGATGGTGATTTTAGTCTTTTTCATCAGCGGTGTTTTTTATGTTTATGATGCGGTTTTGATTTTGGTTTTTGTTTCGTTTTGGCTTTCTTCGGCGGATATTCTTCGTATCTGTTTTTGTAGTACAGATAGCGTTGCTCCACCTTGGCCACATATTCCACGGTTTCACGTCCACGGAAGTAGCCGTAGCGGCACACCGAGTCGTTGTAGAACTGCGGGTTGGCTTTCCACAAGATGCATTCCTCCACGTTCTCGTCCCACAGTTCCGGGTCTTTCTCGTATTTGCGAGCCAGCTCAATGGCGTCGATCACATGTCCTGCGCCGGCATTGTAGCTTGCGAGGATGAACTTCACGCGCTCGGCATCGTTGGCGATGCGTCGCCGGAACATTGAGCGCAGGTCGGCGAAATGCCTTGCTGCGGCGTGGATGTTGGCTTCGGGGTCCTCGATGCGTTCAATGGGCAGGCCATAGAGTTTGGCGGTGTTGGGCATGAGCTGCATCACTCCGCGTGCCCCCGCCCAAGAGCGTGCGTGCGTGTCGAAAGCCGACTCCACGCAGCCTATGGCCGCAAGCAGCCGCCAGTCGATGCCGTTTTTGACGGCGCACTCCTTGAAGATGCTGTCGAAAGGCGAGATGTCGCCGGGTCGCGTCACATACACGATGTTGCTGTCGGGGGCTGTGGTGTGCGAGCCGCTCTTGCTCATCTCGAAGTAGCGTCGCAGCGCGGTTTTGGAGTAGGCTTGCGCGTTGCGCGACTTGGCCCAGGCGTTGATGCTGTCGCCCAGCCAGCGGTTGCGGTGGCTCACCGCCCACGACGACCGTTGTCCGAAACTCACGCGCAGGCTGATGTCGATGCTGTCCACATAGGTGTGGCCGAGTTGCGCGATATCGCTATCGACCACGGTGAAGGGAATCTCGCCTCGCGACACCATCTCGATCAGGTCTTCGGGCATGAGCGTGTCGGGCGTGAGGGTGTGGATGTTGA
>JAFYCU010000129.1 GCA_017545095.1 Muribaculaceae bacterium
ATAGGTGGTGTGGCGTTGAGTACGATGGGCTACCTGGGCGATGCTGCGGTAACAATGGCTGCTATCATTGGAGCCGTTGCGGTGATGATGCTCATCGTGTGGATTTCGGGAGTCGTGAAAGGCAATGTCACGCTATTGATTATCGGTGTGATGATTGGCTACCTGGCCACGGCCATCATCGGCGTGATGAAATTTCTTAGCCCCGAGGAAGACGTGAAGGCATTTGTGGTGTGGGGCTTAGGGTCTTTCTCGCGTGTCTCGGGCAACCATCTCACCCTGTTTGTGGTGCTTATGTGCATCATCACCCCGCTGAGTTTCCTTTTTGCCAAACCGCTCAATGCCATGCTGCTCGGCGACCGCTATGCTGACAACCTTGGCGTGAACGTAAAGCGCATGCGCACCTACATCATCATTTGCTCGGGTGTGCTGGTTGCCGTTGTGACAGCCTATTGCGGTCCCATCATGTTTATCGGTATGGCGGTGCCACATTTGGCCCGGGGCCTTTTCCGCACCAGCGACCACTGGCGCTTGCTTCCGGCAACGGCGCTTTGCGGCGCTTTGCTGGCCCTGGTGTGCAACATCATTGCCCGCGCACCAGGCTTTGAGGGTGCGATGCCCATCAACAGCGTGACGGCGCTGATTGGTGCCCCCATCATTATTGCGATACTCTTCCGTCGACACAAGACTAATTTCGAGTGATTTTTCTTTAAGAATGAAGACAATGGAAAACGACAAGCACTCTACTGGATGGTATCAAAACCTGTGGGCGGCATTGATTTTTTTCACCCGATTGCCATTTTGGCGTGTCTATCAGCCGCCGCAAGAAAGTTATAAGGCCGTGGTGGAATTTTGGCCGCTGTGCGGCTGGCTCATTGGTGGCATCATGGCTGCCACGCTCTACTTTGGCAGCATGGTTTTTCCCTGGCCTGTTGCTGTGGTGATAGCGATTGCTATACGCTTGCTTGTGACCGGAGCCTTGCACGAGGACGGACTTGCCGACTTCTTCGATGGCATGGGTGGTGGCACCGACCGTGACCGCATTCTCGCTATCATGAAGGACTCGCACATCGGCACCTACGGAGTGATTGGGCTGATACTTTATCTTTTGTTGCTTGGCACCACGCTCTGCTGTATGCCGCCGCGCATAGCCGCGCTCACCGTGCTTGCCGCCGACCCGTTTGCCAAGTTGGTGGCTTGCTCGCTGGTGCTGCTGTTGCCTTACGCGCGCCGTGAGGAAGAAGCCAAGAACAAAACCATCTATCGCACGATGGGCATTCCGGCCGTCATCGGCCTGTTGCTACAAGGCTTGTTGCCAATGTCGCTGATGCTTTGTTCGACAGGTGTTCGGTGGTATGTCGTCGTTGCGGTACCGTGCATCGTGATGAGTTTTCTGTATCTTCTCATCAAGCGCAAGATTGGCGGCTACACAGGCGATTGCTGTGGCGCTGTGTGCCTGCTGGTGGAATTGTCGGTTTACATTGTCATAAGTTCATTATTATTTGTGAAATAGCATGGAAGTTGTTTTGGTGCGACATACCAGCGTCGATGTGCCCCGAGGCACATGCTACGGCCAGACCGATGTGCCTGTTCGCGACACCTTTGAGCAAGAGGCCCGCGCCACGCTTGCCGAGTTGCAGCAACACATGCCCTTCGACCGGGCTTACACGTCGCCACTGACGCGAGCCCGCCAGTTGGCTGCTTTCTGCGGCTATGCCGATGCACTGTGCGACAACCGCATCATGGAGATGAACATGGGCGAGTGGGAGATGCAACTTTACGATGAGATTCAAGACCCGCACCTCGAGGAGTGGTACCACGACTATATGCACTTGCCCACCACCGGCGGCGAGAGTTTTCCACAACTTTATCGGCGTGTGGCGAGTTTTCTCGATGAGTTGAAGGGGCTGGGTTACGGCAAGGTTGTGATTTTTGCGCATGGCGGAGTGCTCATCAGCGCAGGGCTTTATGCAGGGCTGTACTCCGAAGAGAACGCCTGGGATCACCTGGTGCCTTTCGGCGGTTTATTGAAAATAACGATTTGAAATGAGCAGGATTATTTTGATAACAGGAGGCCAGCGCTCAGGCAAGAGCAAGAAGGCCGAAGAACTCGCTCTGAGCCTTTCGGACAGCCCGGTCTACGTGGCCACAGCCCACATCTGGGACGAGGAGTTCCGTGAACGGGTGAAGCGGCATCAGGAACGTCGTGGACCACAATGGACCAACATCGAGGAGGAGAAATTCCTCAGCCGTCACGACCTCACTGGCTGTGTGGCCGTGATTGATTGTGTAACGTTGTGGCTCACCAATTTCTTCTTTGAAAGTCATAACGTCGATGAAACTCTCACGGCTGTCAAGGAAGAATTTGAGCGTTTCACTAAGAACGACGCCACCTACATCTTTGTTACTAACGAGATAGGCAGCGGCGGCGTGAGCGACAATGCCGTGCAACGCCAGTTCACCGACCTCGAAGGCTGGATGAACCAGTACATTGCCAGTCGTGCCGACGAAGTAATACTAATGGTATCAGGAATAGCAGTAAAAATCAAATGAAACAGTTCAATATACATCCCACCGACAAATCAATTGCCGACAGTGTTCAACAGAAGATCGACCACCTGAACAAACCTAAAGGCTCACTGGGCCGATTGGAGGAACTGGCCATGCAAGTGTGCCTGATTCAGCACACCTTGTCGCCCAGCCTCAACCACCCCTGCCACTTGTTGCTCGGCGGTGACCACGGCATCGAGCGCGAGGGTGTGAGTGTGTCGCCACGCGAGGTTACGTGGCAACAAATGATCAATTTCACACATGGCGGCGGTGGCGTGAACATGTTTTGCCGCCAGCATGGCTTCGACTTGAGCATTGTCGACGTGGGCGTTGACTATGATTTGAGCGATGTTGAAGGTGTGATCAACCGCAAGATTGCCCGTGGCACACGCAATTTTCTGCATGAGCCCGCCATGAGCGAAGAACAGTTCAACCGCACCATCGAGGTGGGATGCAATCTGGTGGACGACTGCGCGAAAAAGGGATGCCAAATTCTGTCGGTTGGGGAAATGGGTATTGCTAACACTTCGCCATCAAGCATCTGGATGAGTCTTTTCGGCAATATCCCGCTCGACGAGTGCATCGGTGCCGGGGCAGGACTCAACAATCCCGGCATCGAACACAAGCGCCAAGTGCTCAATGCGGCATTAAAGCATTACAACGAAACAATGGCGCCAAGCGACGTGAACGCCATTCGCTACTTTGGCGGCTTTGAGATGGTGGCGGCAATCGGGGCCATGCTGCGCGCTGCCGAGCAGGGAATGATTGTTCTTGTCGACGGCTTCATCATGACGGCATGCGCCATTGCCGCAATTCGCCTATGTCCTGCCGCACAGGACTATATGATTTTCACTCACTGTGGCGACGAGAGTGGGCATCGACGTATGCTCGACATTGTCGGTGCGAAACCCCTGCTCAACTTAGGGCTGCGCCTGGGCGAGGGCACCGGCGCACTGTGTGCGTTTCCCATCATCGACTCAGCCGTGCGAATGATTAACGAAATGAACAACTTCGATACGGCGAAAATCACCAAGTATTTCTAATTTTCACGTCATGCAATAAATGTTCAACTAATGGCTAAAGGTTTTCTCATATCGGCACCGACAAGTGGCTCTGGCAAGACGACTATTGCCCGCGGACTGATGTCGCTTTTCACGGCAAAAGGCTATAAGGTCCAGCCGTTTAAGTGCGGCCCCGACTATATCGACACCAAGTTTCATGCGGCAGTGTGTGGCCGTCCAAGCATTAATCTCGACACATTCATGGCCTCGGCCGAGCATGTGCGCGAGTTGTACGAC
>JAFYCU010000130.1 GCA_017545095.1 Muribaculaceae bacterium
ATGATGATGATGGTGTTCTTGAAATCGACGCGGCGGCCCAGACTGTCGGTGAGGGCACCCTCGTCGAGAACTTGCAGCAGCAGGTTGAACACATCGGGGTGGGCTTTCTCCATTTCGTCGAGCAGGACGACGGAGTAGGGGTGACGGCGCACCTTTTCGGTGAGCTGGCCGCCCTCTTCGTAGCCCACATATCCCGGAGGAGCACCCACGAGGCGCGAGACGTTGAACTTCTCCATATACTCGCTCATGTCGATGCGGATGAGCGCGTCGTCGCTGTTGAAGAGGAACTCGGCCAGTTTCTTGGCCAGCAGCGTCTTGCCCACGCCGGTGGAACCGAGGAACATGAACGACCCGATGGGACGCTTGGGGTCGCGCAAGCCCACGCGGTTGCGGCGGATGGCACGGGCAATCTTGTCGATGGCATCATCCTGCCCGATGACCTGTTTTTTCAGCTCCTCGGTCATGCCCAGCAGGCGCATGCCTTCGCTCTGCGCGATGCGCTGTGTGGGCACCCCGGTGATCAGAGCCACCACTTCGGCCACATCGGTCTCGTCGACGGTCTCGCGGCGGCTGTCGAGTTCTTTCTCCCACTGCTCCTTGGCGTAGTCCAGCTCCAGCTTCAGGCGTTCCTGTTGGTCGCGGAAGCTGGCGGCACTCTCGAAGTTCTGGGCCTGAACGGCCTTGTATTTGTTCTCCTGTGCCTCGGCAATGCGTTTTTCCAAGTCGTCGATTTCGGGAGGAACCACTACTTTAGAGATATGTACGCGCGAGCCGGCTTCGTCCATGGCATCGATGGCCTTGTCGGGGAAGAAGCGGTCGCTCACATAGCGGTCGGTGAGCCGCACACACGCTTCGAGAGCCGCTTCGGTGTAGTTCACGCCGTGGTGCTTCTCATACACGTGCTTGATGTTGTGCAGGATTTCCAGCGTCTCCTCGGCAGTGGTGGGTTCCACAATCACCTTTTGGAACCGGCGTTCGAGTGCACCATCCTTCTCAATGTTTTTGCGGTACTCGTCAAGTGTGGTGGCGCCGATGCACTGGAACTCGCCTCGAGCCAATGCGGGCTTGAGCAGGTTGGCAGCGTCCATCGACCCGCTGGCATTGCCGGCACCCACAATGTTGTGGATTTCATCGATGAACATGATGATGTCGGGGTGCTGTGTCACCTCATCGACCACGGCCTTGACGCGCTCCTCAAACTGCCCGCGGTATTTGGTGCCGGCCACGATGGCTGCCATGTCGAGGCTCACGATGCGCTTATCCATGAGTGTGCGGGGCACCTTGCGCTCGGTGATGCGCTTGGCTAGACCCTCGATGATGGCGCTCTTGCCCACGCCCGGCTCACCGATGAGCACAGGGTTGTTCTTCTTGCGTCGGCTCAGAATCTGTGCCAGACGTTCTATTTCGCGCTCACGGCCCACCACAGGGTCAAGATGCCCCTCGGCAGCTGCACGGGTAATGTCCTTGCTGTATTTGTCGATGACCGGTGTGCCATTATTGTCACCTTTTATGACATTTCGTCGCTGTGTGCGTTTTTCGCCGCCAGCACCACCGGGGGTGTTGTCACCATCTTCGGGCATTTCATCCTCTTCGTCGTCTTCGGTGTGAAGACCGGCTTGAGGCAGCTGGGCAGCTCGCAGCATCCATTTGTGCTGCAGTTTTCTGTCGTAGTTCATTAGCGAAACTTTGATTCGTTGTTATTTCATTTATATATACCCACCTTTATGCAACAATCGTGCCAAGAAAACTGGTTGTGGTCGATTTAGTAATGTGTGAAAAATAAGTTTTGGAGAAAAGCAGAAGAGCATTAGCCCTTGCGGGCGGTTGACATATGATTCATATTACCATTACTTTTGTTCCATCGCCACTCCTTTGCAAGGACGATTTATTATCCTTTTCGGTATAATTGGAAGCGTGTTTTGGACGTTTCGCATAAATAAATCAGCCAAAAGTCAAAAAAAATGCAAAAAAATGCTTGCACATTAATTTTATTTGCTAAATTTGCACGTGTTTGTTAGTTACTATTTAAATTATGAGCGAAATTATCAGATTAGAAAGAGTGCCTGACTACTGTCAGCGTTATCATTTCGACTGCTTGAACGACTTGGTGATGCTCGTCGATTATTCGTTGGTCGATAAGTTGAAGTTTGAGCTGAACAGCTTCGGGTTCTACGCTGTGATTCTCAAAGAGAGTTACGATGGTCCCCTCACTTACGGTCTGAGCAAGTACAACTACCAGAACGGCACGATGCTTTTCGTGGGTCCGAACCAGATTTTCGGTGTTGATGGTGGTGTGTGCGAGGATCCCCAGGGCTATGCCTTGCTATTCAGCCCCAACTTGTTCCGTGGCATGAACGCAGCGATTGCCAACCTGGTGAAGGAAGCCCCGTTCTTTAGCATGGACTGCCACGACGCCTTGGAGCTGTCGTCGGCCGAGCGCGGTGCTGCGTTGAGCTGCTTCACCAACATCATGAACGAGCTGAAAGCTCCGTTCGACAACCAGACGTACAAAATCGTGGTGTCGAACATCCTCACGTTGTTTGGACACTGTGAGCGTTGTTACAAGCGTCAGTTCTCGGAACAGCGGGTGATAAACAACGAGCTTTACACCCAGTTCCGCGAGGTGGTGGAGGACTACTACAAGCAGGGTTTGCCCGAGACCGAGGGCCTGCCCTCGGTGCAGTATTGCGCCCGCAAGCTGGGGCTGACCCCCAACTACTTTGGTGATTTGATTAAGCGCATCAGCGGCCGTTCGGCCAAGGAGCAAATCCAGGAGGTGACTATCGAGCATGTGAAGGCTCTGCTTCTGGACCGCAATCTGAACATCAGCGAGGTGGCCTACAAGACTGGGTTCAAGTATCCGCATCACCTGAGCCGTGTGTTCAAAAAGATGACGGGTGTGTCGCCGTTTGAATATCGCCGCAGGGCGTTGCGCGACCTGTACTAATCTGAATACGAGTCACAAGGGGCTGGGTGCAAGCGTTGAAGCTGCACCCAGCTTTTTTCATCGGGTATGGTTAAATTGATTTAATAGCGCTACTCCGTTTGGCTGGGTGGCCAATTTTGCGTAATTTTGCCGCTTCAAACCGACTGGAAACAATTAACAGAAGATATATAGAACATCAAACACTAAAGCGATTATGAGTTTGAACATCATCGTGCTGGCCAAGCAAGTGCCCGACACCCGCCACGTAGGCAAGGACGCGATGAACGAGAACGGCACCATCAACCGTGCCGCGCTGCCAGCGATTTTCAACCCTGAGGATTTGAACGCTCTCGAGCAGGCTTTGCGTCTGAAAGAACAGCATCCCGGCAGCACGGTGGGTGTGCTCACTATGGGGCCTCCGCGTGCTGGTGAAATCATCCGACAAGGGCTATATCGCGGTGCCGACACGGGTTGGTTGCTCACCGACCGGCTGTTTGCAGGTGCCGACACACTCGCCACCTCTTATGCCCTGGCCACGGCCATCAAAAAAATCGGCCCCGTGGATGTGGTGATAGGCGGCCGACAGGCCATCGACGGAGACACAGCACAAGTGGGACCACAGGTGGCGCAGAAACTTGGACTCAATCAGGTGACCTATGCCGAGGAAATCTTGAAAATCGAAGACGGCAAAGCTACCATACGCCGCCATATCGATGGAGGTGTGGAGACTGTGGAGGCCCCGCTGCCCGTAGTCATCACCGTGAACGGAAGCGCTGCTCCCTGCCGACCGTGCAACGCCAAGCTCGTGATGAAATACAAATATGCCACCTGCCCCATGGAACGCACGGGCGAAGAGCCGTGGCGAGCACTTTACGACTCACGGCCCTATCTCACCCTGAACCAGTGGAGTGTGGCCGATGTGGATGGCGACCCCAACCAATGCGGACTGAGCGGCTCGCCCACAAAGGTGAAGGCGGTGCAGAACATCGTGTTTCAAGCCAAGGAGAGCAAAACCCTCACTGCCAGTGATGCCGATGTGGAGAGTATGATCAAGGAATTGTTGGAAGACAAAATCATCGGATAAGCCATGAATAATGTATTTGTATATTGCGAGATAGAGGACACCACTGTTGCCGAGGTGTCGCAGGAGTTGCTTACCAAAGGTCGCAAGCTGGCCTCACAGCTTGGCGTGGAGTTGCATGCCATTGCCATTGGCGAGGACATTAAGGGCAAGGTGGAGAACCAGATTCTGCCCTACGGCGTGGACAAGCTGTTCGTTTTCGATGCACCCGGCCTGTTCCCCTACACCTCGGCTCCGCACACCGATGTGCTTGTGAACCTGTTCAAGCAGGAGCAACCGCAGATTTGCCTGATGGGTGCCACAGTGATTGGCCGCGACCTGGGGCCGCGCGTGTCGTCGTCGCTCACCAGCGGACTCACGGCCGACTGCACACAACTGGAAATCGGTGACTATGACGACCCGAAAACCAGCAAACATTACGACAACCTGCTCTATCAGATTCGTCCGGCATTCGGAGGCAACATCGTGGCCACAATCGTCAACCCCGACCATCGTCCCCAGATGGCTACGGTGCGCAGCGGCGTGATGCAGAAAGCCTTGTATGCCGGGCAGGCCCGCGGCGAGGTGGTTTGCCTCGATGCCAGCCAGTATGTGGACCCGGCAAGCTATGTGGTGAAGGTGCTCGACCGCCATGTGGAGGCTGCCAAGCACAACCTCAAGGGTGCTTCGATTGTTGTAGCCGGTGGCTACGGCGTGGGCAGCAAGGAGGGCTTCGACATGCTCTTCCAGCTGGCCAAAGAATTGCATGGTGAAGTGGGTGCCTCGCGTGCCGCGGTGGATGCCGGATGGGTGGACCACGACCGCCAGGTGGGACAGACCGGTGTGACCGTGCACCCCAAGGTGTATATCGCTTGTGGCATTTCTGGACAGATTCAGCACATCGCCGGTATGCAGGATGCAGGCATCATCATCTCGATTAACAGCGACCCCAATGCGCCCATCAACAAGATTGCCGACTATGTGGTTGTGGGCACCTGCGAGGAGGTGGTTCCCAAGCTGATCAAGTACTACAAGCAGAACTCTAAATAAGTTAAGACGATGAACAACTACTATAATGAATGCCCCGAGATTGGTTTCCATCTGAACCATCCGTTCATGAAGCGCATTATCGAACTCAGGGAGAAGGGGTTTGAGGATGCAAACACTTATCCCGATGCCCCCGTCAATCATGATGATGCCATTGAGAACTACAAGCGCGTGTTGGAAATTGCAGGCGAGGTGGCGGCAACCGTCATCGAGCCGAACAGCGAGCTTGTGGATCAGGAAGGACCTCACCTTGAGAATGGCCGCATGATTTATGCCAGCAAGACATTTGAGAATCTGGATGCCACGCGCAAGGCCGGGTTGCATGGTGTGTCGATGCCCCGGCGCTATGGCGGACTGAACCTGCCCAACGTGGTGTTCTCGATGCTGAGCGAGATGATTTCGAGTGCCGATGCCGGTTTCCAGAACATATGGAGCCTGCAGAGCTGCATCGACACCCTGTATGAGTTTGGCAACGACGACCAGCGCGAGCGGTTCATCCCCCGCGTTTGCGCCGGCGAGAGCATGTCGATGGACCTTACCGAGCCCGACGCGGGCAGCGACTTGCAGCGTGTGATGCTCAAAGCCACACAGGATGAGGACGGCACTTGGCGGCTTAACGGAGTGAAACGTTTCATCACCAATGGCGACAGCGACATTCACCTGGTGCTTGCCCGCAGCGAGGCTGGCACAACCGATGGACGCGGACTGTCGATGTTTATCTATGACAAGCGCGACGGCGGTGTGGACGTGCGCCACATTGAGAACAAGCTCGGCATTCATGGC
>JAFYCU010000131.1 GCA_017545095.1 Muribaculaceae bacterium
GCAAAAAAGCAAGCTGCTTGCTTGTTTTGCGCTCGGTTTGCACTAATTTTGCACGCTTATTATTCAGAAATCGATTGGCCATGAACTTTGTCCTGCGCTGGGTGCGCAATGTGATTATCTTCTTTTTCACGAGCACGGTGATTGCCGTGGTTGTCTTCAAGTATGTGCCGGTGTATCTCACACCGTTGATGGTGGTGAGGTGCTTCGAGCAGATGGGCAACGGCGAGTGGCCCACGCTCAAGCACGAGTGGGTGCCGATGGAGCGCATCAGCCGCAATGCGCCGCAGGCGGTTATCGCCAGCGAGGATCAGCTGTTCATGCAGCACAACGGGTTCGACTTCAAGCAAATCCATCAGGCCCGTCTCGACGCGCTCAACGGCAAGCGCGAGCGCGGCGCAAGCACCATCACACAGCAAACGGCCAAGAACGTGTTTCTGTGGCAGGGGCACAGCTGGCTGCGAAAGGGATTGGAGGCCTACTTCACTGTGCTCATCGAGAAGGTGTGGGGCAAGGAACGCATCATGGAGGTGTATCTCAACAGCATCGAGATGGGGGAGGGCATCTATGGCGTGGAGGCCGTGGCACGCAGCCATTTCGACACCACAGCCGAGAAACTCTCGCGCAAGCAGGCTGCACTCATCGCCAGTTCGCTACCCAACCCGCGCAAACGCGACTCGGCGCACCCCACGGCGTTCATGATCAAGCGAAGCCGGCAAATCATGCGCGACATGCCCGTTGTGGACCAATTTCCAGCCGGTGCCGAGTGAACAAGAGGAGTATGACAAGTACGACACGATATAACATCAAGATAACAATGAACAAGATGAAACACCTACTCTTTTGGGCTGTTGTGGCAGCCCTGGCGATGACGTTTGGTGCCTGCAAGCGCGGCGCCACGTCCACTACGGCCACCGCAGGCACCAGTGACTCGGCATCCATCACCAAGCAAGATATGGTGATGGAGCCCTTCGACGAACTCACGCTCGTGAGCGACGCCGATGTGGTGATTGAGCCTGGTGAGGAGCAGCATGTGATTGTGGAGGCTCCCGCACGCGTGATGCCCTACGTCAACGTGTATGTCGAAGACCTGGATTTGCACATCGATGCCCGTGAAATGCCCAAGGGCATGAAGATGGACAGCGTCACCGTGCGCGTCATTACTTCGGTGATCAAGAACCTTGAGCTGAAGGGTGCCGGCAACATCTCGGCCTCGCAGCCGCTCGTGGCGCACGACATCGGCATCCACCTGAGCGGAGCAGGCAATGTGACGCTCGACGGCCTCACGTGCAACAAGTTGGACATCGACCTGAACGGGGCCGGAAACATCAGCATCAGCAACTTGCAGGCGGCTGTGGCCGAGACCGAGTTGAGCGGAGCGGGCAATGTGGTGCTGAAGGGTCACGCTGGCCAGCACACCGAGCACGTGGGCGGTGCCGGCACCATCGACACATCGCAGCTGAAATGACGCGCCACCCAGCCGACGGTGCACCTCGGCACCCGATGGCCGCCGCGTTGCTGCAATGGTATGTCGTCCATGGCCGTGAGCTGCCGTGGCGCGGCACGGGCGACCCTTATGCCATCTGGCTCAGCGAGGTGATTCTGCAGCAAACGCGCATCGAGCAGGGCCGCCCCTACTGGGAGCGGTTCATGGCGCGATACCCCACCGTGGGCGACCTCGCTGCCGCCACCGAGGACGAGGTGTTGCGCCTGTGGCAGGGGCTGGGCTACTACAGCCGTGGGCGCAACCTGCTTGCCGCAGCGCGGCAGGTGACGGCCATGGGTGGATTTCCGCGCACCGTCAAGGAGCTGAAAACACTCAAGGGCGTGGGCGACTACACGGCAGCGGCCATCGCGAGCATGGCATTCGGTGAGCCGGCGGCGGTGGTCGATGGCAACGTCTATCGCGTGCTGGCGCGTTACCACGGCATCGACACCCCCATCAACACGCAGCAGGGCAAACGCCTGTTCACGGCTTTGGCACAGGAGTTGCTGCCGCCCGACCATGCCGCCGCCTTCAACCAGGCGATGATGGACTTCGGGGCCATCTGGTGCATGCCACGCAAGCCACGGTGTGGCGAGTGTCCGTTGAGTCAGTCGTGTGTAGCGTTTCAGCAGGCCACTGTGGATGCCCTGCCCGTGAAACTGAAAACCGTGTCGGTGAAGACGCGCCGATTCCACTATGTGTATGTGCGTTGTGGCCGCTACACGGCATTGCGGCGCAGGCCGGCTGGCGACATATGGCAGGGGCTGTGGGAGCCGCTGCTGGTCGAGGGCGATGACACGGCCTTGCAGCGAGCCATTGCACACATTGCGGGCACGCTCACCAGACTGCGCAGCGGCGTGAAGCATGTGCTCACACACCGCATCATCGTGGCCGACCTCTATTTGCTCGAATGCGACGAGCGGCCTCAACTGCCCGAAGGCTACCAATGGATAGCCGAAGCCGAGCGCGACCATTATGCCGTGCCGCGACTGGTGGAACAACTGTTTCAAAGATGCGAGATGCAAGATGCGAGATGCGAGAAGCAAGATGGCTAACGCACGATAGCCACTTATCTCTTATTACTTATCCTTTATTACTTGTTTCCTTGTTCCCTTTGATTGACCTTGCCGTGGGAGGGGCGAGGGTTGTAACTTCGCGGCATGATTATCAACCTCAAAAACACACACGATGATGAACAATGCCAATGAACTGCTCAACATGAGCGAAGACGACATGCTCACCCTGTGGCGGCGCGTGATGCACCTCGACCCCGTGCGGCGCGAATGCATGGTAGAACGCGACGACGGCATCGACCTCGACGCACTGCTGCGCATCCACCTGCGCCAGTGGTATGCCCAATTGCTGCGCACCGCGCCGGTGGCATGGCTGCCCATCGAAGACCTGAAGGCAGAAGTCACCACCACCATCGACGCGCAAGGCGTGGTCACCGCCGTGCTGCCTGAGCGATGCGTGCGCCCCGTGGAATGGCAGCTCGCCGGATGGGCACACAGCGTGACCGCATTCGCCGCACCCAACGATGCCGACGACCGCCGCCAACGCAGCACCTGGACGCGTAGCGGCACACAGCACCCCGTGGCCGTGCTGCACGACAACCGCCTGATGCTCTACAGCCTGCCTGCCGGCACCACACCGGTGCTCACCATGGCGCGGTGCGTGGCGGCTCCCAGTCGCGGCTACTACGCCTTGCACCACGACGCACTCGCCACGCTGCCGCGATGGGAGCTGTGAACACCGACCTTGCCACCCAAATCCATTGTTTTGCCGGATGTAACGGGCACTTTTCAACAACAAATTTGGATTATTGCTCGGCTTGTAGTAATTTTGCACATCCATTCCATCGCAAGCACACATGATGATAGAACGACACGTGATTATCGACAATGTTGACCCAGTGGCATTCTACGGGGTCAACAACAGCAATATTGCCTTGATTCGCAACCTGTTTCCCAAGCTGCGCATGGCGGCTCGCGGCAGTGTGATCACGGTGATTGGCGACGAACAGGAAACCACTCTTTTTGAGCAGAAAATCCATGCGCTGGCGGCCTATTGCGCCGAGCGCAACACGCTGCCCGAGGATGTGATTCTCGACATCGTGAAGGGGGCTCCGCCCAAGCAGCTCAAGATGGACGACGTGATCATCTATGGCGTGAACGGCAAGCCCATCCAGGGTCGCACACCCAACCAGCAGCTGCTGGTGAAGACGTTCAGCCAAAACGACCTCACCTTTGCCATGGGACCCGCCGGCACCGGCAAGACCTACCTGGCAGTGGCTCTGGCCGTGCGTGCACTCAAGAACCGCGAGGTGAGAAAAATCATCCTCTCGCGTCCTGCCGTCGAGGCTGGCGAGAAGCTCGGTTTCCTGCCTGGCGACATGAAAGACAAAATCGACCCCTATCTGCAACCCCTCTACGATGCGCTCGAGGACATGATTCCGGTGGCCAAGCTCAGGGAATACATGGACAACGACACTATCCAGATAGCCCCATTGGCATTTATGCGCGGCCGCACGCTCAACGATGCCATCGTGGTGCTCGACGAGGCGCAGAACACCACCGTGCACCAAATCAAGATGTTCCTCACCCGTCTGGGCATGGGCTCGAAGATGGTCATCACCGGCGACATCACACAAATCGACCTGCCGCGCTCCACCGCCAGCGGACTTATCCATGCCTTGCGCGTGTTGCGCGATGTGAAGGGTATAGGCCGCGTGGAGTTTGACAAGAAAGACATTGTGCGTCACCACCTCGTGCAGCGCATTGTCGAAGCCTATGAGCGATTCGAGAAACAGGAACAAGACCAGCAACCATAGTAGGCATCTAAAGTATAACCTTTTCACCCCTCACAAACAATGACATTAATCAAGACCGACTTCCATTTTCCGGGTCAGCGCAGCGTGTATCACGGCAAGGTGCGCGACGTTTACAGCATTGGCGACGACCTGCTCGTAATGGTGGCCACCGACCGCATCAGTGCTTTCGACGTGATTCTGCCCAAGGGCATACCCTGCAAGGGCCAGGTGCTCAACCAGATTGCGGCCAAGTTTCTCGATGCCACAGTAGCCATCGTGCCCAACTGGAAACTGGCCACACCCGACCCGATGGTCACCGTGGGCTGGCGCTGCCAGGGGTTCCCGGTGGAGATGATTATTCGAGGCTATCTCACGGGCAGTGCCTGGCGTGAATACCAAAAAGGCTGCCGCCTGCTGTGCGGTGTGCCGCTGCCCGATGGTATGCGCGAGAACGAGCGTTTCCCGCAGCCCCTCATCACCCCCACCACCAAGGCCGCCGAGGGGCACGACGAGAACATCTCACGTGAGGAAATCATCGCGCAAAACTTGGTGAGCGAGCAAGACTACCAGGTGATGGAGCGTTACACAAGGGAGTTGTTTGCCCACGGCACAGCCATGGCGGCAAAAAAAGGACTCATTCTGGTCGATACCAAGTATGAGTTTGGCAGCCGCAATGGTGAGGTGGTGCTCATCGACGAAATCCACACGCCCGACTCCAGCCGATACTTCTATGCCGAGGGGTATGAGCAGCGTTTTTCCGCCGGCGAACCCCAGCGGCAGCTCAGCAAGGAGTTTGTGCGCCAGTGGCTCATCGATGGCGGCTTTATGGGCCAGCCTGGCCAGCAGGTGCCCGAGATGACAGATGCCTACTGCCAAAGCGTGGCCGAGCGATATGTCGAGCTGTATGAGCATATTACCGGCGAAAAGTTCCAGCTCGCTGCCGATGACGACCCGGCCGCGCGCATCGAGCGAAACGTCACACAATGGTTGGCCCAGAGGTCGATGGGCTAAGTGTGGGATTATTTGCCTGAGATTATTCTGCAAAATGTTGATTTTTTGACTCAGATTTTGCGTAATATACAAAAAATGACTAATTTTGCAGCTCATACGATTCTTATCAAACCTCAAAAGCCCGATGCTATGGACGTGAAAGTGAACCGAACGATAATCAGTGTTCCCGAAGGATACAAGGTGCGTGATGTGGTGTTGGCCTATGCCGCCCGCCGCAACGTGAGCAAGGCTCGGTTGAAATTCTTGCGCGTGTATGATGCTATGGGCGAGGATATTGATTTGGACGACCCGCTCAGCGATGGCGACTCCATCAGGTGTGTGCTGTAAGCAATAACACACTGCGATAGTTTCACCCCGTTTGAGAGCACAACAACGATGTGTTCTCAAACGGGGTGAACTTTATTCCTTCATTCCTCAATTCCTGACCTAAATTTTCATCCCATCCGCTGCATTATCCATTATCAATTGTCAATTCCTGATGTTGTCTGACACTTGCGTCAGCCATCTTGATTCTCGTATCTTATTATAATTTGTAATAAATTTGTATTTAATTTGTTGACTGTTCAAGCCGTTGTCTTTAATTGTTTGATTGAGCCGTGTTTAGTGTTGATTTGCGTCCCTACAGCATCCGGCAACACCCGAAAAAAAAGCCCCTCCTTCAGGAGGGGTTTGGGGAGGCCCTCGCGGCCCCACGGGGTTTGGGGAGGCCTTTTTAGCTACAAGCTACATGTCTCGCATCTCGCGTCTTGCGTCTCGCATCTTTTTTGCGTTAGCCATGAGCTTGGTTCTCGCTTCTTGGTTCTCGGTTCTTACTTCAGCATAGTGCTGATGACGATGTTCACGTCGTCGATGTCCACCACGCCGTCGCCGTTCACGTCGGCGTTGTAGGCCGGAGCGTCCACGCGGCGCACACGGGCCACCGTGGGCGTGCCGTTCACCTGCGTCTTCACATTCTCGCCCTAGCCAATACATCGCCAGGCTGATGTGGAGATATTTGTCATGGCACCTAAAAAGGTCGTGCGGAGTTTTTCTCCACCCGACCTTTTTCACATCACTGTTTTCCGGGTCATCCTACTTTCAGCGAGGTACTCAGAAAGGAGGATAATAAAGATGACCATCTGAGCGGTCCAGGTTCCTGGTGGTATTTTCATCCTGAAGCACTTGAAACGGAAGAATCATGACTAATCCTTTTTTTTCTTGGTTATCGTATCAATAGGAACGATGAATTGAATAGTAAATTGTTTAGATGGTTCGGGTACACCTTTCTCAATGATGGTGATACTGTCCCCTTCTTTGATTCTTCCGCCAAATGATATTGATATGCCATCTGGGTGATTGAAAGGAAAAGAATCAGATTGTTTCATGTTGTAGTCATAAAGAGGTCCAACTTTAAATTCTTTATTGTTCACCAAAACACTAATGCTGTCATGATGCAAAGGTACACTATCGGCTGTCGAACAAAATTGTATAACACTGAACAATATCTTTTTTCTCCAATCAAATCCGATACGTTCACAACCGAAAATGCCAACTTTTAAAGAATCTGTTGAACTGTCATAATCTATCAAATCATATGACTTAATTCTCATTGTCGGACCGTCAATCAAAATGCAAGAAGTCAAGAGCAAAGACAAAAAGATGCCCGAAATATAAAATATAAAAATTTTCACAATCAGTAAATTTATAAAATATATTATTATATTTAATCAAATATTATTGGTTGATTGTTTCATGAAATGAAAGAATATTCTTGTAGCTATAATTTTTCAATAAAGCTATCACAAACTTATGAAGCATTTATATGAATTTGAACATTATTTGCTATCAATAAATATTATGTTTGCATTTAGTCGCTGTTGCTTTTTTCCTCTTTTGGTAATCCAATGCACCACCAAAAGAGGAAAAATTCATATAACAAGATAGTCACAACATAAAACACGCAAAATCACATAAATAATTTTCCCTATTTATGCCATGGGATATTATTCTGATTCTGGTATATTTCTTTCTCTAAAGGTGCTGTGCGGATATCATGTCTCATGTACTCCAAAATTATTTGGGCATAAAATCCGAAGCCAGACAACCTCAATTGTTGAGCTATATGCCCATCCTCATGTTGAGCATATTCCACATCAGAAATCTGACTTACAAACTTATTAAAACCCATAGTAAAACCATGTTTGCTTTCAAACATAAGACCAGCCAAGCCTCCTACTCGATAAACACCGCCATGATTCCCAGGTGCATCAAAAAACACAGGATGTCCCATGATACCATTCCACAATAGTGTTCTGACTGATGCGGAAGCGGCCCCCCCCACCGCACTCTGCCATATGATTGATGACGGGTCACCAAAAGCATATCTCACTGTGCCTTGTATGGCACCAGTTGCGC
The DNA here is from genome assembly GCA_017545095.1 of Muribaculaceae bacterium. The sequence continues at coordinate 7,698 of JAFYCU010000131.1, forward strand.
CTCCTCGTAATGCGTTGTACCCTGTTTCGGCCAAAGTGTTCATGAATGGACGGGCATTCTTAATTGGCATAAAGCTAGGAATGGCTGCGCCTATTAACGCTGCTACACCAATGCCCAGAATGTCATATAAATGGAATGGCTGGCCAAACACACCGTTTGTGACAGCGTAGTTCACGCTTTGCGCTATGAACTGGTAGGTCAAGGCCAAACCATATTTAGCCACTCCCATTCCCCATGACGCAGGCAACACGCTGAAACCGAGTCCAGCTAAACCTCCCAATGCGCCAGCAAACGCTCCCATTCCGAAACTTTTCCAAAAGCCTTTGCACGAGTAGTTTTTGTGAGGGGTCACTAAAAAGTATGTAACAGAAGATGTGGCCGCTCCCACCAAAGCTCCGACAAGAATCGGGACGAGCCAAAAGACTCTACCCGATGGGTCGTTGTATCTCAATGGGTTGTTCAGGCAGTAGCTGTAGCGGTTGTAACCCTGCGTGTTGTCGGGCAGCTGGACTGCGGGGTCGGGACTGAGGAACCGCCCGACAGCCGGGTCGTAGAGCCTTGCGTTCATGTTCACGAGTCCGAACTCCGGCAGGTGCTCGTGTCCGGTGAAACCGCGCCATAGTAGGTAAGGCTCCGGCTCGCTTCCCGCCGCATACACCGCGCCGGTGACCGGGTCGCGCAGCCGTCCCCAGGCATCATAGCTCAGCTCCTGGATAATCCCTCCCACCGAGTCGAGCACATGTGTGACGGACCCCAGCGGGTCGCGCGCCACATGGCACAGCCGCCATACACTCGAGCAGTAGTCGCGCACCATCGCCGCTGGCGCGTTATAGGCCGTGCCGCCAATCCACAGCACCGACTTGGTGAGCAGCTGTCCGTCAACCATTCAGCCGCATCATGATGCGGCTCTACAGGATTCGGCGATTATCGCGATGCGGCGCGGACTCGGCAAGCCACGTCCCTACAAGTCTTGCATCTCGCATCATATCGTGCGTTAGCCATCTCGCGTCTTGCGTCTTGCATCTCGCATCATATCGTGCGTTAGCCATCTCGCGTCTCGCGTCTTGCATCTCGCATCATATCGTGCGTTAGCCATGAGCTTGGTTCTCGGCTCTTGGTTCTCGGTTCTTATTTAAGCATAGTGCTGATGACGATGTTCACGTCGTCGATGTCCACCACGCCATCGCCGTTCACGTCGGCGTTGTAGGCCGGGGTGTCCACGCGGCGCACACGGGCCACCGTGGGCGTGCCGTTCACCTGGGTCTTCTCGTTTTCGCCTTGGCCCATGCCCCAGCCATTCTCCACGCTGTAGCCCTCGAACAGATTGAACGTGAATCGGATTTCCGACTCCTCGGCCAGATTCTCGTCGGCGTGCAACTTGAGCAGCACAATCGGCTTGGCCCCGCCGAAACAGTAGAAACCGTAGCTTAACAACAGCAAACCGTAAGTGTTTCCCGATGAATTGCATGCGGCATAGTAAATCGGTCTGGTGTAGCCCTGCTTCTGTATTGTCTCCATCCAGCTTTCTCCGTTACGCACATATTCCGCATTGCCGAAGCTGGTGGACAGGGCAATGAATTGTTCTCCGTCGTGGCTTTCGCAGGCCTCGAAGGTGTAGTCATCGACCGAGAAGTCGTCTTCGGTGAGGGTAGCCAGCGTGAGTCCTTCGGGAAGCACAAACACGGCTGTGATGTTATCCCACCAGAACGTGGTGTTGTCGATCCAGAGTTCCACCAGCATATCCTCGCCGGGGGCGATGGAAAGGTCTTGGAAATACAATTTGTCCTCAATCATGCTCGGCCCGTAGCTTTGGGCGTTGGCATTCAAGCTGGTGAAGGCGGCGGCGCACATGGCGGCCGACAGCCAAAAGTTCTTAATCGTGTTCATTATTAGATGTTTTTTATTAAGCTCGATTGGAAGGAATCCAATAAAGCTGTTGGTTGAAATGTTGTTTTAGTTATTCCCCAAAATGCTGTTCACCACGATATTCACGTCGGTGATGTCCACCACGCCGTCGCCGTTCACATCGGCATAGAAGATGGTAGTGACATCGTTTCCCAGCATGTGGCTGATGGCGATATTCACATCCTCCACGTCCACCATGCCGTCACCGTTCACATCGGCGTTGCTGACGGGTTGGAAGTAGCACAGATTTGAGAAGTCCCATCCATCACAGACGACCTTGCCGTTCAGTTCACAGTCAAGCCAAGAGAATGGAGATCCGCAGATGCCTAACAATATGGTATTAAGGGGACCCAAATCACAGCCGATGCCCTCAATCCACCAGCCATAGCCGCCTTCTGAGCCGACCAGCAAGGCACGCCTGTTGACCCCTCGGATGTTGACCAGCCGAACTTCTTCGACATGAAAAACAAACTCGTGATTGCCATCAGTGACCACATCGCCCACCTCAGCACCGAAGTCGTAAAGCAGCCAAGTCTGTCCTTCTCCACCAACCGTGAACACTTTCCGGTCCACCTCATAAACTCCACAACTGAAAGCTGCAACACCGGAGTTTTCCCAATTGTAGCGATACATCTTTTTGCAGGGCAATCCCGCAATCACGGTGTCGCCCTTGATGAAGTATTCGTAAAAGTAGTCCGTCTCATATTCTTCATAGTCCGGCGGTAGAGGGTGATCCTTTACCATGTGCCACACCTTGCCCTCTTCGGCAAAGGGGGCATAGTCGGCATCCTTCGCACCGCAACAGAGCAGCGGCAGCGACACCAATATTATACAAAGAATCTTTTTCATAATAGTAGTTATTTGATTGTTCCACGTGTCATCTTCATGTTCGTCCCCTTGGGAACGGTGAACGATTTGCCCGCAGCATCACGGATGCTGCCATTGCCGGTAATCAGGACATTGGAGCCAAACCGAGTCGGTATCAACGGCAGAGTATTGGCGCATAATCGTCTCTTTATTCTGCTTCAGGGGTGACCAGCGAGCTTACGGTGACGGCTTTCACGCCCGAGAGCATGCGGTGGATATACATGTTCAAGTCCTCGATGTCGACCGACTGGTCGAAATTCAAGTCGGCCAAGGTGTGGAGGGTGACGCTGCTTTGTTTGCCCAAGATCACGTTGATGAGCAGGTTGATGTCACCGATGTCGAAAGTGCCGTCGTTGTTGATGTCGTAGGGGTCGCTCGGAATAATCCAGTCGTAGTCTTCTTCATAATAGATAGGGTTAATGCCAACAACCCTATCATGGAAATGGTCGTCAAAGAGCAGAACGTTGCCCTTCAGGTCTCGCACATAATAGACACCAAACCAGATATCCGCCCCATCTCTGGCAGACCCTTTCCTCCTAAAGGGGGCAATCAGGTCACCGCCTGATTTCTTACCCTGATGACGCGCAATCATGCCATAGCCTTCCACCATGATATTGAAAGAGAAGCCAGACTGGTCTTTTTCGGCATACACACGAAGCTTTTCGCCTCCGATCTCTACATCAGGACAGGGCGTAAAGTAACTCCCGTTGTAAACATTTGGAGAGTTGAAATCATAAATCATCACCTCGTAGTGTGTGGCGGTCTCGTTCACCACAATTGGATAATTGTCCGTAAACTTCAAGCTATAAACATCCAAATCAGAAGAAAAATAACCACCACAAAGCCTAAACACCCTCCCGTTCTCCTCGCGCAGGCATCCTACAGGCCTATCGCGGCGACAATAAGGATTAAGGGTAGTATAAGGTTCAATTGGGGTTGAATAGGAGAAAGAATAAAGACCATGCCGATAAATCTTTTTATATGTGACGCCGTCCACAACCGAATCGCCTTGCAC
>JAFYCU010000132.1 GCA_017545095.1 Muribaculaceae bacterium
AAACTAAAATCAAACACAACAAGAAGATCAACCTAAAACACGACGCGGAAATCGTCATTGTCATCAGCGCCATTGACATCGAGAAGAACAAAGTGCGCGGCGACATCGGCATCACCTACGACGAGGACGTACTGCGTCTGCGCGAGGTTTTCCAGAGCCGCGGTCTTTATGTCAGCTCGGTGGTCATCACGCACTGCAATGGCCAGGCAAGCGCGGCGGCCTATCGCGAGCGTCTTGAGCGCATGGGAATCCAAGTCTATTACCACTACACCATCGAGGGTTATCCCACCAATGTCGATCTCATCGACTCCGAGGAGGGCTTCGGCAAGAACGACTATGTGGAGACCACACGTCCTTTGGTGGTGGTCACCGCTCCGGGACCAGGCAGCGGCAAGATGGCGGTCTGCCTCAGTCAGCTCTACCAGGAAAACCGTCGCGGACTGAAAGCCGGATATGCCAAGTTCGAAACCTTCCCCATCTGGAGCAGTCCCCTCAAGCATCCTGTCAACGTGGCATACGAAGCCGCCACCGCCGACCTCAACGATGTCAACATGATAGACCCGTTTCATTTGGAGGCATACGGGAAGACGACGGTCAACTACAACCGTGACATCGAGATTTTCCCTGTGTTGAATGCCATCTTCGAGGGCATCTATGGTGAAAATCCCTACAAGTCGCCCACCGACATGGGGGTGAACATGGCGGGTTTTTGCATTTCTGACGACGAGGTGTGTTGCGAGGCCTCCTATGCCGAAATTATCCGCCGTTACTTCACGGCGTTGTGCAATCTGGCCAATGGTAAATCCACCGAAAACGAGGTGAACAAGATCTCCCTGCTGATGAAGCAGGCGAAGATCAAACCCGAAGACCGTCGCGCCACTGTGGCCGCCCGTGAGCGCAAGGAGCAGGAGGGTGTGGCCGCCGCCGCCATCGAGCTGGCCGACGGCACGCTCATCACCGCCAAGACCAGCCCGTTGCTGGGACCGAGTGCCGCCTTGTTGCTCAACGCCACCAAGCACCTCGCCGGCATCGACCACAGCATCAAACTCATCCCGCAGGAGATGATCGAGCCCATCCAGAACACGAAGGTCGCCCTGCTGCACGGTCACAACCCGCGCCTCCACACCGACGAGGTGCTCGTGGCTCTCTCCATGCTCAGCCTGCATGACGGCAACTGCCGCCGCGCCCTTGAATGCTTGCCGCAACTCAAAGACTGCCAGGTTCACTCCACCGTCATGCTCAGCGAAATTGATCACAAAATTTTCAAGAAATTGGGCATCGGCCTCACCTGCGACCCCATCAGAAAAAAATAATCACCAATATGAGAAAAACCATCCTTCTCCTGACGTCTGCCTTGCTCTTGATCGGCACGGCCCGCGCCCAATATGAAACCGACCCCGTCACGGGCAACATGGAATGCACCTCGATCACCGTGGGCAAGCTCGCCTCGGCAGACGGTTCGGTGATGACCTCGCACACCGACGACAGCCACCGCTCACGCACCAACATCATGGTAGAACCAGCCAAAGACCACCCGAAGGGTGCCAAACAGACGCTCTACAAGCGCGTGTGGGCCAAGAACGAACCGGGCAAGATGGCCCGTTACGCAGACATTCCCGTGGGTGAAATCAACCAGGCCCCGCACACCTTCCAATTCCTCAACACGGCTTATCCCTGCGTGAACGAGAAGCAGTTGGCCATTGGCGAATCCACCTTCGGGGGGCGCGCCGAGCTGAAATCCGACAGCGGTCTCATCGACTGCCAGCGGCTCTGCATGCTGATGTTGCAGCGCTGCGCCACCGCACGCGAGGCCATCCGCACC
>JAFYCU010000133.1 GCA_017545095.1 Muribaculaceae bacterium
AGGTCCAGGTTCTCCTCCATGCTGCGGTTGCGGTAGGGGCTCTCGGTGCCAGCCTGTGTGGGTGTGCCTTTTTGCGCGGCAATCTGTTCGCTGGTCTGGTCGTCAACATAGGCTTTGCCCTCCTTGATCAGGCGCACGGCGAAGTCGTAGAGTTTTTGGAAATAGTCGCTGGCGTAGTACAGGCGGTCGCCCCAGTCGAAGCCCAGCCAGTGGATGTCGCGCATGATGGCCTGTTCATACTCGGTGTCCTCCTTCTGCGGGTTGGTATCGTCGAAACGCAGGTTGCATGTGCCGCCCATCATTTCGGCAACGCCGAAGTCCATGCAGATGGCCTTCGCATGACCGATGTGCAGGTAGCCGTTGGGCTCGGGCGGGAAACGCGTGTTCAGCCGACCGCCGTTCTTACCAGCTGCCAGGTCATCGGCAACAAGCTGCTGCACAAAGTTGAGCTGTTTCTTCTCCTCACTGGGGGTGATGATAGGTTCTTCCATATTATAAGAGGTGTAAAAATTAAGTTTGCAAATAAGTGGACACAAGAACATAAGCCCATGATTGCGCTTGATATAGGAACATAAGTCGTTTATTATCACTGGCTCTGTGATTATCCTTTTCTTCTGCCCATTTGTTGACTAGAGCCACCCTGTTCGCTGAGCAAACGCTTCAAGCCTGCCCAGTGAGCCTGATAGGCGTTTTTATTCAAACTGCAAAATTACAAAAAAGATTTGAAAACCATGCTGCCAAGGCTATAATTTGTAGCAAAATCAATACAGGTCGCCAAGCAGCATGATGAATGCCCCGCTTGGCCGTGAACACTTGAATGCCATATGCCGCATTTTGTGGAGTCGCTGCGTGCGGCGGATTGTAACTTCGTTTACGCCAGCTGTTTGTGTGGAGTCTGTTCGGTTTTGACTCGGCCATCAGCCGCACCATGGTGCGGCTCTACATGACTCGGTATTCAACGTAGGCCTCTCCTTTAGGTGGGGTTTGGGGAGGCTACAAGAACAAGTAAGCAAGGGTCAAGTAATGTGGGATAAGTAGCGCAATGCGGCGGAACTATGAACTACAGAACCCTACATTCCCCACACGGTGATGTCGCGTCCGTCGTAGTGCTCGGTGCGGTGCCAGATGCGCTTGGTCCACGAGAGCTTGCCCGTGCGGTCGAAGATGATGAGATGCCCCTCGTCAACGTTGCCTACATAGTCCATGTACTTGGCCGTTTGCTTCAGCCCGTCGGCCATCGTTTTCTTCATGCCGCCGCGCAGGATTTTCAGCTCCATCACCACGCGCTGCACGGGCCCGCCGTAGCCGTCGGTGAGCGGCTTGCGTATGAGCAGGTCGGTGCGGCAGCGGCCCAGGCCGTACTCGCGGTCGATGTACCCGCCGCCGTTCACCACGCGCTGCAGGAATGCCTGCAACAGCAGCTGCGGACCGGCCTCGGCGTAGTCAATCTGGCTGATCCACGAGTCTGCGTTCTGGCGGAAGAACTGCTGGAACTCGGTGAGCAACTTCTCCATGTTGATGCTGCCGTCGTCGTTCAGATACCACTGCGGGTCCTGCAGGAGCGTGCGTTGTTTGTCCCAAGTGAGCTCGCGGGGGATGATTTCGCGGTAGATGGCATTGGCGATGCGCAGCGGTTTGCCCACCTCGCTCTTGATGAGTCCCAAGTCAATCACATATTGGATGTCGTCGGGCTTGATGCCGCTACCGTCGGTGTTCTCGGCACTGGCAAGGATGGGCTGGATCACGCTGCGCACGCGCGGTTCGCGCAGCTTGTCGATGAGTATATCGATGTGGGTGTCGCGGCGGTAGATGATTCGTTCCTGTGCGCGGTACATCATCTCGGGGGTGATGACCACGCTGCGGTCGCGGTTCTCCTTCATATTGTATGTCACCTCATGCCCCAGGGCGTTCACCAACCAGGGCTGCCCTTCGGTGGCCTGCCACACGAAGGGGAAGCACTCGTCCTCGAACTGCTGCCCTGTCTCGGCGGAGTGTTGGCCGTAGAGTTCGCGAATCTCGTCGAGCGTGAAGTCGCCTAATCGCAACGAAGCAGCCTTGATGTTGAAGGCCGAGCCACCGGTGATGATTTCGCCCGAGCTGGTGTGTATGCGGTAGTCGCGCACGTCGCGCACGCCGCACAGCACGATGCTCTGCGGGAAATGTGCGGGTCGGTCGGCATAGCCTGCTCGCACTTGGCGCAGCACGCTCACCAATGAGTCGCCCACTAATGAGTCTATTTCGTCGATAAAGAGTATCAACGGTTTAGAAACAGCTTCGGCCAATCGGCGTAAAAAAGTAGCCAGCATCGAATCGGGTTGGCTAGATCGTACACTTTCTCTAACTGTTAAAGCCGTGTCGTTGCGTAGAACGCCACTCATTTGTTCGGCTATCGTATCGCAGGTGGCACCGATCACTCTGGGCACATCGTTGCGGGCTGCTTGTCCGCCCTCCACGTTGGCATAGACGGCAATGTAGTCGCCGTGAGCGTTGAGGTAGTCGCGCAGGGTGAGCAGGCACGAGGTTTTCCCCGTCTGCCGCGGTGCGTGCAGCACGAAATATCGTTTCTGGCGGATAAGCGTCAGCATCTCACTGAGGTCGAACCGGCTCAAGGGGTCGAGCGTGTAGTTGTCTTCGGGTATATTTGGTCCGGCGGTGTTGAAAAAGCGTTCCATGATTGTCGATTGCCAATAATTCGCTGCAAATTTACAAATTAATTCTAACACCGCCAAAACGAAGATAGGTAATGGTTTGGGCAAAATCAGCGCAGGCCGTAGCTGTGTATCGCGTTGTGGAGCCGTTGCGTGCGGCGGCTTGTAACTTCGTTTGCACCAGTTGTTTGTGTGGTGCGTGTTCGGTTTTGACTCGGCCATCAGCCGCACTAGGGTGCGGCTCTACATGATTTGCAGTTTCAGTGGAAAGCCCTTCTTTTTGGAGGGGTTAGGGGAGGCCATCACTGATTTTGACTCGGCTTTCAGCCTCCCAAATGCGCCTCCCAGGTGCCACCTAGATGCGACTCGGATGTTTCAAAAAAATCAGTTTTTGTTTTGCTTTGCGCTCGGTTTGTTGTACCTTTGCATTTCCAATTCAATTTGCGATATGGACAACAAAACGCTTGTGGCCCGGTTGGCCACTAAACTTGGTAAAAGCAAGACCGATGTCTCCCGGCTGGTGGAGGCTTTCGTGGGTGTGGTGGCTACGCGCTGTGCCGAGATGGACAGCGTGTCGATACCAGGCTTCGGCACATTGGAGCCGGTGAAACACGACGAGGAGATTCGCGTGAACCCCGCCACGGGGCAGCGCACGCTTTATCCGCCCAAGGTGGAGATGAGTTTCCAGCCCAGCACCATCCTGAAGAACAAATTGAACAATAAACCGCCCATCGTGTCATGAAAGCCAAAATCACCCTTCCCGAACTGGTGACGATGGTGTCGGAGGCCACGAGCACCACTCAGCGCATGAGCGAGTTGTTTCTGCGCGAATTGTTTGCCATTGTTGACGAAACACTTGTGGCTGGCGAAAATGTCACCATCAAAGACTTGGGCACTTTTAAGTTGCTGAAGTCGAGCGGCGACGAGCGCCGGTTGGCCTTCGTTCCGGCCAAGAAGCTCGCCGAGGTACTCAACCAGCCTTTCGAGGCCTTCGTTCCTGTGGAGCTTGGCGACGATGTTACAGAGCAAGCCCTTGCCGATGCTGCCGGGCCGCCTGTCGAAGAGGCTGCTGTTCAACCACAGCCTGTTGCATCGCCGACCGCCGTGGAAACCCCGGCTTCCACGGAAACCCCGGCCGCTCCGGCGGCCCCGGCGCCCCCCACGGCGGCCCCTGACCCTCAGCCAGCCGCGCCCGACCCCCTGCTTTCGACTGGGCAGTCGTCGGACCCCGTCCCGGTCACCACCGCCGTGCTGGTGCAGCAGCCAATGCCCAGCCAGGCACTTCTGGAGCAGGCCCGCCGCGAGGTGGCCCGCGAGGTGGCGCATACCGCCCTGTGGAAAGGACTCGCCATCGGCTTGGTGGCGGGTGTGCTGGTGGCTACCATCATGATGCGCATCCTGCTGCCGTCCACGCCGTCGGCCGCCGTGTCAACCGCTACTGCCGACACCACGGCAACGACCGAGGCACAGCCTGTGCAGGCATTGCAACCTGTGGTCACCGACACCATCTCGAAGACGATGTACCTGACCAAGATGGCCATCAAGCACTACGGCAAGCAGGAATTCTGGGTCTATATTTACGAGGAGAACAAGTCGAAAATCGAGAACCCAAACAACATCCCCATCGGCACCGTGATGGTGATACCCCCGGCGAGTAAATACGGCATCAACCCCGCCGACCAAGCCAGCGTGGATAAAGCCAAGCAAATCAGCTTCGAGCTGTTCAGCAAGTACAAGTGATGAGTGGCGAGTGATAAGTTATGTGTGACGAGTGATGAGCATGGCCACTGAAAACAGATAAGAAAGCAGACAACTGTTCACTGACAACTAATCACTGACAACTAATCACTGACAACTAATCACTGACAACTAATCACTGACAACTAATCACTGAAAACAGATTACTTGAAAACTGATCACTGATAACTGAAAACTGAAAACTGAAAACTGCCAACTGATACTGCCCCTCACTCTGCAATCAACTGCAGGGTGGCAATCACGGGGAAGTGGTCGCTCAGGTGGCAGTTCACCACCTGAGTGTCAACCAACCGCCAGCGACTGGTGGGGCGGGCAAAGATGTAGTCGATTTTCTCCTGTGGTTTTTCAGTGCTATAGGTGGGTTGCCGGTCGGTGCAGTCGAGCCATTCGGGTAACATCACCTGCGCAATCACGGCCTCGTGCGGCTGTGCGTTGAAGTCGCCGGCAATGAGGGTGGGGTGGTGCGTGGCGGCGAAGTGCTGCCGCAGAAACTCGCCCTGCGCCTCGCGGCAGTCGTTGTCGAAGGCTTCGAGGTGGGTACACGCCACGTCGAGGGTGTCGCCGGTGGGCAGCACATAGGTGGCCTCGAGCAGGGCGCGCTGCTCCATTTCGGGATTGGGGTTGGGCAGCATGATGTTGCGGCTGTGGCAGTAGGGGTGGCGCGAGAGCAAGCCGATGCCATACAGTCCGCCGCTGAAGCGGATGGTGGGGGCATAGAGGCCCATCATGCCGCTGTGGTAGGCCAGCTCGGTGACAAAGTCGCGGTCGTTCTGGTGACGTGCATGGCTGCGGTGGGTGCCGCAGTCCACTTCCTGCAAAGCCACAAAGTCGGGTTGCAGCTGCTTGATGAGCAGCGCAATCTTCAGGAGCGAGGCGTCGTGGCCCGCATGGATGTTAAACGTCATCATCCGCACGGTCGTCGTGTCGGGGTGCGTGGCCGCCAGGGCGGCTGTCAGGCCGCAGCACCAGGCGGCCAGCAGAAGCAGAAGGCGTGGCATCGTGGTCATGATAATCGGTTATCTAAAGGTTCGCACATGGGGGTAGAAAGCGTTGGGGATGTAGTGGATTTTGAAGTTGCCGGGCTGGCCCTCCACAATCACCACGTCAAACGACACGCTCATCTGCAGTTGGTAGTAGCGCACATAGCCGTTGGCGGCATTGAACAGGTTGCGCTGCTTGCGCATGTTCACGGCCTTCATGGGGTCGAAACCTGCGATGCTCGAGCGCGTTTTCACCTCCACGATGTGCAGGACGCGGTTGGTGGGATCCTCCACCACAAGGTCCAGCTCCAGATTGGCCATGCGCCAGTTCTGCTCGCGAATCACCCATCCCTTGCTGATCAGGAAGTCGCGTGCAGCCTGTTCGCCAGCTTGGCCTATTTCGTTGTGTCGTGCCATATAAAGTGCATAAAGCACAATTCATCATGCACAATGGAGCATCGCACCATACCCGTGCCAGAATTGTGAACTAAGATGTGAACTTTGAACTAAAAAAGCAACGGCACCGAACCGTGTTGTGATTGATTCAGTGCCGTTGTGAGTGTTGCGAGAGGTCGCGTGCGGGCATTAAGCCTCGGCGGGAGCCTCTTCGGCGGCGGGAGCCTCGTTGCCCTCGGCCTCCTTGGCGGCAGCCTCGGCGGCCTCTTGAGCAGCCTTGATGGCTTCGGCCTCGGCGGCAGCCTTGGCGGCTGCAATCTCGGCACGTTTCTTAGCCACGGCCTCGGCCTTGGCCTCGTTCTTCTTGCTCTCCTCTTCGAGGGCCTTCTTGGCGGTGGCCTTCTTGTTCTCGCGCTCCTGGTTCTTTACAGCCTCGAGCTTAGCGTTTTTCTCGGCCTTCCAAGCGTTGAAACGGCGCTCGGCCTCAGCCTGGTCAAAGGCACCCTTCTTCACGCCACCCTGCAGGTGCTTCATGAGCATCACGCCTTCGCGGCTCAGGATGTTGCGCACGGTGTCGGTGGGTTGAGCACCCACGTTGAGCCAATACAATGCACGCTCGAAATTTAAACTTATTGTAGCAGGATTAGTGTTGGGGTTATAGGAACCAATCCTTTCAATAAATCTACCATCTCGTGGTGCCCTGCTATCGGCGATGACAATGGGATAGAACGCGTAGTCTTTGTGACCGTGGCGTTGTAATCTGATTTTTACTGCCATGTTGGATAATTAGTTTAAATTTGTAAAGTCGGTTAACTCACACTAAAAGTGACCGCGTTCAACGGCCACTTTAGCATTGTTGTCCTGGTAGGATTCGAACCCACGCAAACGGAACCAGAATCCGGTGTGCTACCGTTACACCACAGGACAATTCCCAAATGCGCTGCAAAGGTACTGCTTTTTTTTGAACTGGCAAGCGTTTTCCAGAAAAAATTTCAAAAAAACCGATTTTTTTTCCTCCTTGGCCGTTTGATACCCGGTTACCTTGGCCGCGCTCAGCCATCTTGCGCAAGAGGATCTCAAGCAACTGTAATAGTCCATTCTTAAAGAAAATGATCCGCTTTTACCCGAAAAAACAATTCCAAGTCATTTGTCTCAATTGTCAGTTTGGAGAGCTGGCCTAGGGCAGCAGTTTTGAAGTTAAGACAAAGTCTCGTGAGCAGAGTTGGGTTTACTTTTTCGGTCGCTTAATATATATAAGTAAAGAAAACCTAAAAAACGAGGACCATGATGCTGATGCTTGCTTTGTTGATGTGTGCTTTGATGCTGGGTGTGGCCGTGTGGCGCGTGTGGACCGATGGTGGCTGGCATGCGTGGGGCGTGTTGGCTGTAGTGGGGTGCTATGCCACGGTGTTTGTGATGGGTGTGCTGCGCTATTGTGGCGTGTTGGCGCCGGTGGACGATGGTCTCACAACGCAGTCGATGAGTTATGTGCCGCAATTCCTGAGCGGACAGCTGGTCTCGGTGGTAGGTGGGGTTTTTGTGTTGCTTCATGCCTTTGTGGCCTGGGCCGTGTGGAGTCGCATGGGCTGGATCCGTTTTGTGGCATGCATCGTGGGCGGTTTCCTTGTGGCCGGTGTGGCATTGGGGATGCTGGCTGGCTCTACGCCTTTATTCACCGAGCACGGCATGGGAGGATTGATGGCCCCGGTCTATTCGTTGTTCGGCCTGTGTTGTGCCACGATGGCCGTGACGGGATGGGCCTTGGGTCTGACCTATGCCGAGTTTTGTGTGCTGGGCAACAACTGGTTGCAGTTGGGGCTGGTGGTGGCTTCGGCGCTGTGGGTGTTGTGGCAGTGGGTGCGCAGCATGCGCGAGCATCCGTCGCGCATCGGTGCTGTTGGCATTGCCGTTGCGGCACTCCTCGCCCTGGCCTATGTTGCGCTTTATGTGGCCATGTTCCGGCATTATCCGCTGTCGCTCAACGCCGCTTTCCATGCCTGCGTGAGCGACCTCTACGGCCTGGCGGACATGTGGGGTACCAGCTACTATGTGGTGAACATCCTCATTTATATCATTGCATTTCTTGGAGCCTTGTGCGCCAATGCGGCGACCATTGCATTGCTGCGCAACCCGTCGCGACGTGTGGCGGCCTTGGTGCTGGTGGTGCTGCATCTGGCCGTGTTTGCCGTGGTGTGGCTTCGCTGGCCAGCGATTATCTGATCGTGATATTCAGTCCAGACCGTAATGCCGCTTGCTGTCGACAACGCGAAGCGCGATGGCAACTACTATGGCGGCGATGCCGATGGCGGTGAAAATCCACAGCGCTGCAGTGTAATCGACTGAGCCATCCGAAGCGGTGTGGCTCTGGAGCACGCGGCCGATGACGATGGGGATGAGCATCAGGCCTATGTTCTGAATGTAGTAGATGATGCTGTAGGCTGTGCCGAGCTGCTTCATGGGCACGATGCGCGGCACGGCAGGCCAGAGCACTGCGGGCAGAAGAGAGAACGCCACGCCCAGCACGAGCATCAGCCCCACCGCCAGCAGACTTGACCCGGTGGGCAGGGCGAACACCATGAGCACAACGGTGAGCATCACCGTACCGATGATCATGATCGAGGCCCCATGGCCCACGCGGTCGTACATCGCTCCGAACAGCGGGGTGAGCACGATGCTGGTAAACGGCAGTATGGCAGGTATGGTGCCGGCCAGGTCGGGCGACACGCCATATTTCGAAATCATCAGTTTGGTGGCAAAGTCGAGGAAGGGGTAGAGAGCCGAGTAGTAGAGCATGCACAGCAATGTGATGAGCCAGAAGCCGGGGTTGCGCATGGTGAGCTTGAGGTCGGCAAAGTGGAATTTCTCATCATCGCTGGAGGTGTTGTCGTTTCCCGCGCTGTGGCGGTCGAGCCGGGCATCCATGGTGCAGTAGAATAGATAGGCCACCAGTCCCACGCCCACGGCGAGGAGCCCCACAAGTATGGGTGTGGCGATGCTCATGTGTCGCGCCAGTGCCGGGCTGCCAGCCAAAGCCAAGGCTGTGCCCAGGCGTGCCAGGGCCACCTGTATGCCCATCGCCAATGCCATCTCCTTGCCGGTGAACCACTTGACGATGACCTTCGACACGGTGATGCCGCACAGCTCATAACCGATGCCGAAGATGGCAAACCCCAGCGAAGCCAGCAGCACCTGGTGCTTGACCGGCGTGCCGTTGAGCCCCAGCAGCGGGAAAGTGACCGCACTCACGGGCTCGGGCGAGCACACAGCGATGGCGTAGTAGTCGATGCCGGTGCCCACAAGCATAAGCACACACGACAACGTGCCGGCAAAGCGCACGCCCGTGCGGTCGAGGATCACTCCGCCCACAAAGAGCATGAGCAGGAACACGTTGAAGAATCCTCGTGACCCGGCAAACAGACCGAACTCGCCGCTCGTCCATCCCATGCCACCCTGGCTCACCGGCAGTTCGAGCAGGTATTGGAGCGGCGACATCTGCTTGGCCACCACATAGCCGGTCATCATCGTGAAGGCCACAATCATGAGCACTATCCATCGTGCTGTGGCCGACTGGTCGAGTCGTTGTGCAAGCGTGTTGTTCATCATCTATTCGTTTCGATGCTTTTAGAGGAATTTGTATTGGGCTTTCATGAGTGGTGCAACGCAGGCTACGGTCATGTGCGTCGGCCACGCTAACAATCGTTGTGGAATGGCATAATCGGCTGTGAAACGGCTGCCAATGAGTTGTTAGGGATGCGGTGAACTCATAAAAGTGAAATTTTTCTGCCGCAAAATTACAAACAATTCAAGGATTATGCCTACTTTTGTAGCGTAAAAAACTATGGTGTCGCGAAAACACTATGACGTGGTGGCTGCCGTGGTTGAACATGGTGGTCGGGTGCTATGCTTGCGCAAGGGCACCACTCGTTATGCCTACACGAGTCATCGCTGGGAATTTCCCGGTGGCAAGGTGGAGGCGGGCGAGATGCCTGAGCAAGCATTGCAGCGTGAGTTGCGCGAGGAACTCTGCATCCACGTGGAGGTGTTGGGCCACTTGGTGACGGTGGAGCACGACTATCCCGACTTCAGCATCACGCTGCGTGCCTATCGCTGCTCATCCACCTCTGGCGAGGTTCGCTTGCTCGAGCACGAGGCCATGCAGTGGTTGTGCCCATCGCAGTTGCCCACCCTTGACTGGTGTGCGGCCGATGTGCCCATTGCCCAGGCATTGGCGCGTGAAGCTGAAAAGTTGACCCATAAAACGATGAACGAAGATGAAACGACTTGTGATATTTGACCTTGATGGCACGTTGCTCAATACGATAGAGGACTTGGGCCACGCCGCCAATCATGCGCTGGAGAAGAACGGCTTTCCCACACACACGATAGCGAGTTACCGCTTTTTCGTGGGCAATGGGGTGAAGCGCCTCATCACGCGTGTGTTACCCGAAGAACACCGCACCGAAGACACGATGTCGGTCATCCTCAGGGATTTCAAGGCCTATTACAACGAACATAGTTGCGACTTCACCAAGCCGTATAACGGCATCATGGAGCTGCTTCAGGACCTACATGACAAGGGCGTGCGCGTGGCTGTGGCGTCGAACAAATACCAGCAGGCCACCGAGGCCATCATCGCCCATTATTTTCCCGAGGTGGAGTTTGTGGCCGTGGAAGGCCAGCGCGATGGCGTGAACGTGAAACCCGACCCGTCGGTGGTTTTCGCCATCCTGGCCCAGGCACGTGTGCCCAAGGCCGAAGTGCTCTATGTGGGCGATTCGGGGGTGGATATGGAAACCGCGCGGCGTGCCTGCATCGACTCGGTGGGGGTGACGTGGGGCTTCAGACCCGAGAAGGAGTTGGTGGAATACCATGCGGGGCATGTGATTCACAAGCCAATCGACATACTCGACCTCATCGACAATGAGCGTTGAGTTTGTTATCATCGTAGATTCTGAGTTAGAGTTGTTAATGTAAGAATTAAATAAAAGTATTGAATCATATGGTGAATAATTACCACTTTGCACGTTTGAAAACTAAGTCTGTTAAATGGTGCCTTTCGGCTTTGCTGCTTGCCACTTGTGTCCTCGATGCCTCATCGGCCGAGCGGATGGTGGGCATGGGTGTGGAGAAAGACTCAATACCTTTCAGCCAGGTGATAGCCTGCGGTTTGCCTGTGCTCGACATTGCCACTGTCGATGGCGAGTGGCCCGATGGTGAGTATGTGCGTGCTCCGTCGGGATATTCGGGCAAGAGCATCATCAATGCCACCAATGTGCCAGGGCGAATGAAGCTCTATGAGCAAGGGGTGGTGACCTTCGACACAGGCGACTTTCTCGACGGTGTGAGGGGCATGAAAATCAAAATCCGAGGCAACTCATCGGCTTTTGGCGATAAGAAACCTTATAAGCTCACGCTGCAACAGAAGGCCGACCTCATGTTTCGCAACAATCCCAGCTATCGCGACAAAGACTGGCTGCTCATTCGCGACGATATGCTCAAAACCATGCAGGGCTTTGAAATCAATCGTCTGCTGGGCATGGCGTGGACACCAGCCTACCGATATGTGAACGTGGTTATCAACGATGACTATCAGGGCATTTACATGCTGGTGGAGTCGGTGAAGCGCAATGTGAGTTGCCGCCTGTCGGTGGCCAAAGACGGTTTTATCGTGGAGCACGACACTTACTGGTGGACCGAGAGTTATCATGTGATCTCGCACATGTATCAAGGTCGGCACTACACCTTCAAGTATCCCGATGCCGACGAACTCACGCGAGCCGACAAGACGTTTATCAAGGAGCGGCTTGATGCTTATGAAACCTCGATCAACAATGGCACCTATCCCGAGTATCTCGATGTGATGTCGATGGCCAAGTGGTGCCTGGGGCAGGACCTTCTGGCCACAAGCGATGCCGGTGGCGTGAACCGGTTCTACACCCTCAACGACCGCCAACCGGGCACCTTGTTGGTGGTGCCGCTGATGTGGGATTTCGACTCGGCCGAGTTTAACGAGGGGCGCTGGTCAAGGCCGCATCTGGTGCTGATGGGCATGTTCTTCAATAATGTGAACCGCGCTTTTGTAGATGCCTATGTGAGTGCCTGGCAGGAGGTGAGTCCGGGACTGCCCACTAAGATGATGTCGCTCTTTGCCAACTTCACCTTAACACCCGAAGGTAAAGGATTTGCAGCCTCTATCGACTTGAACAACCTGCGCTGGGACACCCAGTTCCTGTCGGGTGTGAATCTGAGCGACCGCGGCTTCTGGTTCTATAGCCGTGTGGCATGGCTCGAAAAAGCCATCGGCAAACTCAACCCTCCCTATGATGTCGACATCAATGGCGTGGTTGATGTGAGCGACCTGAACCAACTGATCAACATGATGATTCACAAAGTGCCCACCAACCTGCGCGTGGCCGATTTCAACCACGATGGAGACGTCGACACCGACGACATGAACATCCTGGTGAATGTGCTGATCAGGAAATTGGCCGACAGTTAACAGCGTTCGAGAAAACGTTTCGCGTCGACGATGTAGCGCGTGTGCGTGGCTTCGCCCACCGCGAGGCCGTCTTGCCGTGCGGTGATGGTGAATGTGAGGCGTTTGCCGTCACGGCTGTCGAGCGTGGCTACGGCTTCGATGGTGCTGCCGATGGGGGAGGGCTTCAGGTGCTTGACGCTGATGCTGGCTCCCACGGTGGTTTGTTCTGGAGCAAGCAAACTCCGCGCCGCCAGCATGGCGGCGTTCTCCATCAGGGCCACGAGAGCCGGTGTGGCCAGCACGGGCAGGTCGCCCGAACCCATTGCAGCCGCCGTGTGCCGCTCTTCCACGGTCAAGCAGCTGGTGTGGCTGGTGACGGTCATTTCTTTTTCTTTCCTCCCTTTCCCTTGTTGCTGGCCGCTTGTTCCAAGCCAAGCTGGATGTTCTTGATGATGGCCTCGCTCGAATAGGTGGCTCCCGTCACGGCATCTACGCGCAGCTGGCGCGCCTCGGCCACGGTCTTGCCCTCGTATTGGGGGAAGATTTTGGCCGCTGCGCGTTTGAAGTATTGCGGGGTCTCGTCGTTGGGCAGTGCCTCGATGCGCACAATGCGCCCGCCCTCAATGTGGATGTTGAGCGGGGTGGTGCCGTTGTAGCCATATATCTTCTTCCCAAGTTCTCCGGTGTAAATCACCTGCGTTTGGCCCGCTTTGGGAGTGGTTGCCTTTTTCTTGTTCTTTCCCTGCATGGGAGCCACGGCCACTGCGGCCAATAGCACGAGGGCAAGGATGGTTCTTAATTGTTTCATGCGGTGCTGTTGTTCAATAATTATTTCGCAAACTTACGACTTTTAGATGAGCTGTGGAGTCTTTCGTTTAAACTTAAAAATAAAAAAAATATTAAAAACTTTTTATTAATACGCATTTTTGACGTACCTTTGTTTGTTCGATTGGTCTCATGTCGCAGTCGGTGTTGACTGCCGCCAGACCGAGTCAAAATGTTTAGCTAATGAGTAACAACAAAATACCATCTTATCAAGCCGATATCGAAGCCTGTGTGGAGGTGCTGCGCAATGGTGGGTTGATACTCTATCCCACCGACACCATTTGGGGCATTGGCTGCGATGCCACCAATTCGGCCGCGGTGCGCAAGGTGTACGCCCTCAAGCACCGCGACGACAGCAAGGCGATGCTCGTGCTGATCGACAGTGCCGACCATATCGACCACTATGTGGTGGATGTGCCTTATATGGCGCAGGAACTGATGGATGTGGCGGTGAAACCCCTCACCATCATCTATGAAGGGGCCTATAATCTTGCTCCCGAATTGCTGGGCGAACACGACAGTGTGGGCATCCGCGTGCCGGCCGACCGATTTTGCCGCGAGTTGTGTGCGCGGTTCGGCCGACCCATTGTATCGACCTCGGCTAATGTGAGCGGAATGCCCAATCCGGCTTGTTTTGCCCAGGTGGATGCCGCGATCAGGCAAGGGGTAGACTATGTGGTGAGCTATCGGCAGGACGATGCCACGGCACACACGGCCTCGAATGTGATTCTGCTGCGAGGCGACGGTACATTCAAAATCATTAGGTGAGCCATGGTCGACCAACGTTTGCAACGAGTGAAATATGTGGTTGGCGACTTCGTGTCGTCGAGCGTGGCTTGGCTAGCCTACAACTGCATGCGCTATGCCATGGGGGCCGTGCACGGCACTTACATGTCGCTTGGCGAGTTCCTGGGGGCGAAAGTGGTGCTGCTTGGGCAGCTGTTCTTCCCGCTGATGATGATGTTCACCTACCTGCTGTCGGGCTACTACAACGAGGTGACGCGCAAGTCGCGTGTGCACGAGTTGCTCACCACCTTTTGGAGTGCTGTGGTGAACGCACTCGCCATCTTCTTCCTGGCACTGATCAACGATGTGATTCTGCCGCGAAGGTTCAACTACGAGATGATATTCATACTGTGGCTGCTGTTGTTCTTCTGTGTGTATGTGGTGCGCGTGATGATCACGACCAACACCTCGCGCAACATCAAGAGCCGCCGCTGGACATCCAAGACACTGATTGTGGGCGCCGGCAGCCGTGCGGTGGCGTTTGTCGACAAGTTGGCCGCCATGCGCAAGTCGCTGGGCTACGAGGTGGTGGGCTTTGTGCGCATCCCCGATGAGACCGATGCGCCCACCACCTTGCCGCATTACGCGCTCGACGACATCAAGCGCGTGTGTGCCGAGCAGGGCGTGGAGGAACTCATCGTGGTGCCCACGCGCACCAAGCGCGAGGAGCTGCTCCACACCATCAACCGCCTGTTCGACCTGCGTCTGCCCATCCGCGTCACACCCGACCGCGAGAACATCCTGCTCTCGCTCGTGCGTGTGAACAACATCCAAGGGGAGCCGTTGGTCGACATCTCGGGATGCAACATGGGTGAGTGCGAGAAAAATCTCAAACGATTTATCGACATCGTGGCATCGGTGATTGCATTGGTGTTGCTCACACCGGTCTATCTGGTGGTGGCCATTGCCATCAAACTCGACTCCAAAGGCGATGTGTTCTACCTGCAGGAGCGTGTGGGGCGTCACAATGTGCCGTTTCGCATCGTCAAGTTCCGCAGCATGGTGAGCGATGCCGAGAGCTCCGGAGCGCCCCAGCTCACCCAGGACGATGACCCGCGTGTGACACGCGTGGGACGCTTCCTGCGCAAGTACCGCATCGATGAGCTGCCGCAGTTCTGGAATGTGCTCAAGGGCGACATGTCGATTGTGGGCCCACGTCCCGAGCGGCAGTATTATGTGGAGCAAATTCAGCAGCGCGTGCCTTCCTACGCGTTGCTCCACCAGGTGAGGCCTGGCATCACCTCGCTTGGCATGGTCAAGTATGGCTATGCCAAGAATGTAGACGAAATGGTGGAGCGACTCACCTACGACTTGATTTACTTGGAGAATATGTCGCTCATCAACGACTTGAAAATCATGATCTACACGGTGAAAATCGTGTTCACCGGTCGTGGCATGTGAATGGTGAACCCAAAAGCAAGCGTGGGCAGGTGAAATCGTTGAAACTGAGCAATAGCAAGTCGTTTCAGGTGCTGGTCGATGCGTCGTCGCGCATGGCCGGTCGCCTGCTTCACTGGCTGGGCAAGCATGGCGGCGAGCGGCCGCTGGTGGTGGCCTTGGCGCTGGTGGTGGGCACCCTGGCCGGTCTGGCTGCCGTGTTGCTCAAATTTCTCATTGCCACCATTGCGCATTGGGTGATGTCCACCATCACGGTCACTCAGGGCAATGTGCTCTATCTCGTGTTTCCGCTTGTGGGTATAGCCCTGGCGGGGCTGTATGTGCGCTATGTGGTGCGCGACAACATCTCGCATGGCGTGACGCGTGTGCTCTATGCGTTGGCGCAGAAGAAGAGCCGTCTGGCATTTCACAACGTGTATGCGTCGCTGGTGGCCTCGTCGGTCACCATCGGCTTTGGTGGCTCGGTGGGTGCCGAGGGTCCCATTGTGTTCACCGGGGCCGCCATCGGCTCTAATCTGGGACGGTTGTTCCGCTTGTCGCCGCAGGTGCTCATGATGCTCGTGGGCTGCGGTGCGGCGGCGGGCATCGCCGGCATTTTCAAGGCCCCCATTGCAGGGGTGCTGTTCACTGTGGAGGTGCTCATGCTCGACCTCACCGCCGGCAGCGCCATCCCGCTCATCGTGGCTTCGGTGGCGGGGGCCACGGTGGCCTATGTGTTCACGGGCTCCAACGTTGAGTTCTCGTTCGACCAGAGCGAGCCCTTTCTCGCGGGGCGCATCCCCTATGTGGTGCTGCTCGGCGTGATGTGCGGCTTTGTGTCGCTCTATTTTAATAAGGTGATCGAGTGGCTGGAGAACATGGTGTTTGGTCGCTTGCGCAGCCGCGTGCACCGTTTCTTGCTTGGGGCGTTGATGCTCAGCGTGCTCATCTATCTGTTCCCGCCGCTCTATGGCGAGGGCTATGGAGCCATTGTGGACCTGCTGGGCGGCGAGCCCAGCGACATCTTCAACGGCAGCCTGTTCTATGGCCACAAGGGCGATTCGCTCTATGTGCTGCTGTTCATCGGCATGCTCGGCCTCGCCAAGCCGGTGGCCACCAGTGCCACCAATGGCGGCGGCGGGGTGGGCGGAACCTTCGCACCGTCGCTCTATGTGGGTTGCATGGTCGGCTTTTTCTTCGCCTTGCTGATGAACACCATGGGGTGGTATCACGGTGCGGTGCCGCTGTCGACCAAGAATTTCACGCTCATGGGCATGGCAGGCGTGATGGCCGGTGTGATGCACGCGCCGCTCATGGCCATCTTCCTCACTGCCGAGATGACGGGCGGCTACGACCTGTTTCTGCCGCTGCTCATCGTGTCGGCCACGGCCTATGCCACATCGCGCATCTTCATCCCCTATGGCATCTACACCCGCCGCCTGGCGCAGCGCGGCGAGTTGCTCACCCATCACAAGGACCAGAGCGTGCTCACACTGCTCAAGATGGACAGTGTGATTGAGAACGACTTTGCCATTGTGCATCCCGAGATGAGCCTCAAGGACATGGTGGGCGTGATTAGCCAAAGCCATCGCAACCTGTTTGCCGTCACCGATGGCGATGGCCGGCTGGTGGGCGTGGTGCAGCTCGACGACATTCGCAACATCATGTTCCGCACCGACCTCTACCGCCGCCTGACGGTGGACCGGTTCACTGCCACGCCGCCCGCTGTGCTCGTGCTGGGCACGCCCATGGACAAGGTGATGCGCACCTTCGACGACACCGGTGCGTGGAATCTGCCCGTGGTCGATGAAAACGACCGATATGTGGGCTTTGTGTCGAAGTCCAAAATCTTTAACTCCTATCGTCAGGTGCTCAAGCACTACACCTACGACTAACACGCTTTGCCATCCTCATCATGCATTCCTTTGACCATATCATCGTGAGCGGGGCGTGCGAGAACAACCTGCAGCAGGTGTCGCTCGCCATTCCCAAGCACCAAATCACTGTGTTCACCGGCGTGTCGGGTTCGGGCAAGAGCTCGCTGGTGCTCGATACCATCGCCGCCAAGTCGCGTCGCGAGCTGGCCGACACCTTTCCCACCTTTGTGCAGCAGTATCTGCCCAAGTATGGCCGTCCGCACGTGGATGCCATCGAGGGTCTGCCGGTGGCCATCGTGATCGACCAGCGCAAGCCCGCCTCCAACTCGCGCTCCACCGTGGCCACCTACACCGATATGGCCGCGCTGCTGCGCTTGCTCTTCAGCAGGGTGGGGCAGCCCTTTGTGGGCTATGCCGAGTCGCTGAGCTTCAATCATCCCGAAGGCAGCTGTCAGCGATGCTCGGGCCTGGGCGAGATTCGCGAACTCGACATCCACAAGCTCATCGACTTCGACAAAAGCCTCAACGACGAGGACACCATCCACTACATCGCCTTCGGCAAGGGTGGGTGGCGATGGATCAGGTATGCCCACAGCGGCCTGTTCGACCTGGACAAGAAAATCCGCGACTACTCGCCCGAGGAGCTCGACCTGCTACTCAACAGCCCGCAAATCCGGCTCAAAAACCCACCCTCGAACTGGCCCAAGACGGCGAAATACGAGGGCATCATCCCGCGCATGTATCGCAGCATCATCAACAGCGAGGAGGGCCTGCTCCACGCTGCCGTGCTCAATCCCATGCTCCACATCGGCCCCTATCCCGACTGCGGCGGTACGCGTGTGAACGAGCGTGTGCGCTCGTGCCGCATCCAGGGTGTGAACATTGCCGAGGCTTGCGCCATGTCGGTCACACGGCTGGCGCAGTGGGTGGACTCCATCACCTCGCCGCTGGCGGTCGATCTCAAGGCCGCTCTGGGGGCGCGCTTGGCCGCTCTCGAGGAAATCGGGCTGGGTTACCTGAGCCTGGACCGTGGTGTGGGCACGCTGTCGGGGGGCGAGGCGCAACGATGCAAGATTGCGAAATATATCAACTCGTCGCTTGCCGATGTGCTCTACGTGCTCGACGAACCCAGCACCGGTCTGCACGAACTCGACATTCAGGCACTGAAGCACTCGGTGCGCCGCCTGCGCGATGCCGGCAACACCGTGCTGCTCGTGGAGCATCACAAGCAGATGATTGCGCTGGCCGACCACATCGTGGACATGGGACCCGGGCCGGGCAGCCAGGGCGGGCGCATCGTCTTCGAGGGCTCGCATGCCGACTTGCTCCGCAGTGGCACCGTCACTGGCCAGATGCTCTCGGCTGCCGGGCACTTCAAGGAGCATCCGCGCCGTGCCACCGCCACGTTCACGCTGCGCGATGCCACGCTGCACAACCTCGACCATGTCACCGTCCAGCTCCCGCTGGGCGTGCTGGCCGTGGTGGCCGGTGTGGCGGGCTCGGGTAAGAGTTCGCTGATGGAGTGTTTCCGGCGCGACTACCCAGAGCCTGTGATCTACGTGAGTCAGCGCAACATCGGCGCCAGCCTGCGCTCCACGCCGGCCACCTATATGGAGGTGGCCACCGACATACGCCGCCTATTTGCGCGGGCGCACAAAATGCGGGAGCAGGACTTCACCTTCAATGGTCGCGGTGGCTGCCCGGTGTGCGGCGGCAAGGGCGTGGTGGTGGCCGAGATGGCCTTTATGGACAACATCGAGACCACCTGCGAGGCCTGCCACGGACTGCGCTACAACCAGCAGGTGCTGCAATATCAGGTGCAGGGGCTGAACATCGCCCAGGTGATGGACCTCTCGGTGAGCGAGGCCTGTGTGCGCTTTGCCGACACGCCCATCGAGCACAAGCTGCGGCCGCTCGTGGATGTGGGCCTGCACTATCTGCACTTGAACCAAGCCTTGAGCACCCTCTCGGGTGGCGAGCTGCAACGCATGAAGATTGCGTCATATCTCCAGAGCTACACCACGCCCGTGGACGGCGGAGGACAGCGCGCGGTGTTCATCATCGACGAACCCACCGACGGCCTGCACCTGCGCGACGTGCAGCATCTGATTACGCTTTTCGAGCAAATGGTGGACGCAGGCAACACCGTCTATCTCATCGAGCACAACACCCATGTGATTCAGGCTGCCGACCATGTGATTGAGCTTGGTCCCGGAGCAGGCGAGCTGGGAGGCCGCGTCATCTTCACCGGCACGCCAAGGCAGATGCTCGACTGCCCACAGTCGGTCACCGCACCCTTCCTGCGCGGGTGAATGGGTTCAAAGTAAAGTAAACAAGGGTCAAGTCTCGCATCTCGCATCTCGCTTCTCACCTCACGTAGTCCCAGATGCCGGTGCCCAGGCCGTAGAGCGACAACAACAGCAGCAGGCCGCCCATCACCTTGTTGATGAGCCACATACTGTTCACGCTGAAGTGCGAACGCACCTTGTCGACCGAATAGGTGATCACCGTCCACCATAGCAGCGCACCGGCCACGATGAACACATAGCCCAGGATGATGTGGTAGAACCGATGCTCGGGCAATGGGAAACCAAAGCGTGCAAACAGCGGGATGACTAGGAACACGATCAGCGGGTTGGAGAGTGTGAAGAAGAACCCCGTGACCATGTCGCGGGTGAGGTCGCCCTTGATGTTGGTGTCCTGCACGGTCTGCACCGGGTTGTGCACTATCATGTAGATGGCGTAGGCAATCAGAAACACGCTGCCCATCACCTGCAGGATGCTCACGTTGGCCTCGATCCAGTCGGTCACAATCGACATGCCCAGACCCGTGAACAGGCAGTAGATCAAGTCGCTCAGCGCGGCTCCAATGCCAGTGTAAAGCCCCGACTCCCTACCTTTGTTCAACGTGCGCTGCACACACAGAATGCCTATCGGTCCCATGGGGGCCGACAATATCACGCCTATCGACAGGCAACCGATGATGATGCTCAGTATGGTTCCCAACGGTTAGCTGATTTTCACAATAATTGCGCAAAGTTACGCAAAATTTGCCAACCTTGGCACGATGAGCGCAAGTTTTTTGCAGCAAATGTTCGTTGAGTCGGCATTTATGTCTAAATTTGCGCAATAAAACCTTGCGCCTATGCGTAGAATCATCCCCATCCTGCTGTTGCTGGTGGTGTGCCCGGGTCTGCACGCCGTCACCCGCTATGCCACCATCCACAACCGTTTCGGCTCGCTGTGCGCACTCACCACGCAGCGCGTGAGCTGCGGCGTGGAGGGCGAGCGCTATGTGGTCGATAACCCCACGTTGCAGCCATCCCTCGTGGCCGACACCTGCCGCTTGCCGGCTGCGCGGTTCCGCGTGCAGCTGCGTGTCGCCAACAGCCACAACAACCCCCGTCGCCGCTACAGCGTGTGCGGCGACGACGGCACGCGCCACCACGTCGAGAACCCGCAGTGGGGCATCTTCCTTGCCCCCGGCGGCGACACCACCGCCTGCTGGATGCTCACCGCACAGTGTGCCAATAGCCACCTCAACGACGAACTCACCGACGAACGCTCGATGACGGTGGTCCTGGAGCAGCACAGCCCCCACGGCACCACCATGCTGGCCTCCAGCCGGGTGACGAGTGGGGTGGACCTCTACGACGGGCTGAACACCTTCCAGCTCGAGCTGCGCGACGGCACGCTCACCGCCTGGGTGGGACGCGAGGAGCTGCAGCAGCTCTTCGCCGTGCCGCTGGCCATCACTGCCGACCATGTCGTCGCCGGACCCTTTGCCGGCCCCGGGGCGCGCGTCGAGGTGGAGCGGTGTGTGGTCGCCCACGAGCAGGCTGTGCAATTCGAACCCACCACGGCATGGACCGTCGAAACACTCGACGCACATTTTGCCGAGAGCAACGACCCCGTGGAGGGCTACTGGCGTTACCAGGACCGCGACCTCGATGACAGCTGCCTGCGACTGGGCGGACGCTACACCCTGGCCGTGGTGCGTCAGGGCAATGGTTATGAACTCATCTACATCGATGGTGCCGAGACCCACCGCAGCCAGTGGCACACGGGCATGCTCAAGGGTCGACTCTCCACCACCATCTTCGCCGACCATTACGACCTGCTGTGGGTTGATGCCACCGGCGACCCCATCACCCACGATGCCTACGCCACCGTCGAAAACGGCGTGCTGCTCACCCTCAAGTTCCCCGTCTTCAGCAGTCAGATCCGCTTAGCCAAGGTGCTGTTTTAAGACGCGAGATGCGAGAAGCAAAATCAGGGCCTGCACATGTGCAGGCCGCGTTACCGAGTGGGAAACGTAACCGAGATACATCCCTCGGTTATTTGTGGCATATTCAGGGTTCGGCGGCCATTTGGCCTTCTTCCTCTTCTGCCGGGGAATGGAAGGGGATGACTCTTGGCTCGTTCACGATGAGTTCCAGTGCCTCGGGCTCGGCTTCGGTGGGGTTTTCGGCCCATTGCTCGCATTGGCTGAGCACGATGTTCATGGCACCTTCCGCTTCCTCGGGCGGATATTTGTACTTGCGCAGCAGGCGTTTCACCAGGCGGCGCATGTTGGCGCGTTCCGACTCCCGTCGGCTCCAGTCGATAGTGCGGTTGCGGCGCAGCATCTCGGTGAGCTCTTTCGTGAGGTTCACCAACTCCTCGTTGCTGTAGAAGTCTTTCACCGCCTGGGGTTGTGTCAGTGCGTCGTAGAACGCCTTCTCCTCTCTCGTGAGGCCCATGCTGTTGCCTTCGTGCTCGGCTTGCATCATCTCCTCGGCGAGTTTCAGCAGCCCCTGGATCACCTCCTTGTTGGTGAGCATGCCGTTGATGTACTTGTTGAGCGTGCCGGCGAACATGTCGCTGAAGAGTTTGCCCTTGACGAGGTTGCTGCGCGACACCTCGCGGACGCGCTTTTTCAGCAGGTTCTCCAGCAGCTTCACCGCCAGGTTTTTCTCCTTCATCGCCTGCACTTCCTTCAGGAAGCTCTCGTCGAACAGCGAAAACTCGGCTTGGTTCTCAAACAGGTTGATCACGCCCTCGGTTTTCACGCTCTGTTCGAGCAGTGCGGCAATCCTTTCGTTGATTTCTTTCTTCGTCACCTTGCCGGGCGCGAGGAGTCGGTTGATCAGCGTTCTCACGGCCTCGATGAAGCTGACCTCGAAGCGTGCGTCCTCGTCCAGCAGCGAGCGGCACAGGGTCACCGATTGCTTCAGCAAGGCGGCGTTCCGGGTGAACTCCTTGCAGTCCTGCTCTTTGCCCGGTGCCATGAAGTAGTTCACGCCGCCCTTGATGAGCTGTGCCCTTTCGGCCGAGGTGCCATGATGGAAGTTCGCGTAGTCGAAGCCATGAAGCAACTCGCGGCAAATCTCCAGGTGCTCCACGAAGCTGGCGTGGGCCTGGTTCTTGATGTCGTTGTTGCCAAACTGTTCCCGGTCGCGCTTCGTGTAGCGCTTCATCGCTTCCTTGAGCGCCGACGCGATGCCCACGTAATCCACGATCAGTCCGCCGGCTTTCTCCGGGAACACCCGGTTCACGCGGGCGATGGCTTGCATCAGGTTGTGGTCACGCATTGGCTTGTAGACGTACATCGTGGCGAGCGAAGGCACGTCGGAGCCCGTGAGCCACATGTCCACCACGATGGCAATTTTCATCGGGTCGTCGATGTCCTTGAATTTCTTGGCGAGTTCTTTTTTGTACGCCTTGCCGCCAATCATCTTCGTCCACTCCTCGGGGTCTTTGTTGCCGCCGGTCATCACCACCTTCACCTTCTCATCCCAAGTGGGTCGCAGCGCCAGGATGCGACGGTAGATTTTCATGGCGATGGGTCGGGAATAGGCCACAATCATCGCCTTGCCGCCGCAGATGTACTGTCGGTTGTCCTCGTAGTGCTCCAGGATGTCGCCCACGAGCGCGTCCACCGTCTGGTCGTTGCCGAGCAGCTCGTCCATGTGCGCCATCACCTTCTTGTTCTCCTCGATGTCGGCTTCGTCAGCGCCTTCGTCTCTCAGGCGTTCATACTCTTCGTCAATCTCCTGCAGCACGTCGTCGTTGAGTTTCAGCGTGATCACACTGCTCTCGTAATAGACCGGCATGGTGGCTCCATCTTCTACCGCCTGGGTCATATCGTAAACGTCGATATAGTCTCCGAACACCTCTTGTGTATCGCGATCTTTGTCGGAGATAGGTGTGCCGGTGAAGCTGTCATCGCGGATGGTGAGCGAACTGTTGGAATTGGCGATGTCGACGTAGCCGTCGGAGGCCGCCGCGCTCATGTTGCGGTCGATGGTGTGCCCGTTCAGGTCGAGCACGAGGTGGCGGCCGTTAGGGCGGGTGAACTTCGTGTCGCCCGCGTCAGCGGTGATGTCGGCGCCGAGGACCACCTCGGTGGGCGCGTCGGTGTCGGCACTGGCATTGGTGAAGAGTTCACTCAACTCGGCCTAAGTGGATGCAGTCACCGCTGCGTCGGCATCCCACGCCGCCACACCGGCGGCCAATGCCATGAGAAGAAGTGCAACTTTTTTCATACGTTTATCGTTTTTATAATTCATAATTCATAATGCAGCTACGAGTTAATTGGACTAATTGGACTTATTAGACCTATTGGGCTTATGGCTTACGGCCTACAGCCTACGGCTTTTCACTCATTGCTCAGGATGAGGTTGATGAGGGTGTTGACATCCGACACGTCGACACTGCCGTCACCGGTCAGGTCGCTGTTAGGCTCCTCGGGGGCCTTATCAAGGACGATGTTGATGAGAATGTTCAGATCCGAGACATCCACCACACCGTCGCCGTTGAAGTCGCCGGGAAGATAGGCGGTCGGCTCGCTGCCGTCGTATTCCTGCCAATTATCGTTGATGAAGCCGTACACCTTCCAGTTCTTGCCTCTCGCTGTTGCCACCTGCGTGGTGGTGATGACGTTCTGCTCGGTTTCGGAATCAAGGCCGATGGCACGGAATTTGCCGAATCTATCAACATCCACGGTGGGCAGACTGGCTACCAACGCCTCCATGCCCTCGCCGTTGATTTGGTTGTTGTCGCAGTAAAGCGTTCTCAAAGCGGTATTGTGGCTCACGTCAAGCGACGTCAGCTGGTTGTCGGAGCAGTAAAGATCTCTCATAGCGGTTTTGTGGCTCACGTCAAGCGTCGGCAGCTGGTTGCTATAGCAGTTAAGCGTTGTCAAGGCGGTGTTGTGGCTCACGTCAAGCGACGTCAGCTGGTTGGCGAAGCAGTAAAGATGTGTCAAGGC
>JAFYCU010000134.1 GCA_017545095.1 Muribaculaceae bacterium
CGTCGCCGTCAGCACTTGGGGGAATGCAAAATTACCAAAAAAGCGTGAATTGTTCCAAACTTCCAGAACTTTCTTTCGAAAAAACTTGCACAGAAACATAGAATGCCCTGGGTCACCGCGCAGCGGTGGCCCAGAGGTTGGGGAAAGCAACCGCAACGCCTCTGGAGGAGGCCACACAAGAGGCAATGGCTGTAGCCAAAGTAGCCTCTTACAGAGGCGTTTCCGCCTATTGATGGCATTCCCCCGGTCCACCGCGGCGCGGTGTTCCGGAGTTATCCAGATATTGCCCTCCGGGCAAATCATTCTACCGCCAACAGTGGGATGAATCCAATGTTCTACACTTTTGATACACCTTCGGCATAGGCATGCAGGGGCAGCGCCCCCGGCTAGGGTCTAACGCCCTTTTAGGGCTAACTGGGGACAACTTCGCGATAGTTACCTTTTTCGATGACGGGGCATACGTGGCTAGGTATGCGTCAAGTTAAATTTCTTCTGTGTATATTGTATTGCCAATACCAGAACCGCCCTGTCTTGTTAAGACCCAGGGCGTGCGACGATATTGTTGAGGCAAAGCTTGTCGTGCTGCCTCTTTTATCTTATCAAGTGTTACCACTTGACCTTGACTTGTTATGCTTCGTAATTCTTCGATGAAGCTCATATTTTATCTCCCCGTGATGGTTTCTGCAAATGGGTTCTCTTGGTGCGATTTCATGTTGGCCACGGCCAGTTCTTTGGTGGCGTTGGCGTAGCAGTATTCGCAACCGTGTACGCAGGTGTTGTATTCGCCGATGTCTTTGCTCTTGATGCAGCCGCACCACTGGCGCTGGCCTTTGTCGCGGTTGTCGCCGTGGGTGGCGTAGCGGCCTTTGGGCAAAGCTATTGCGCCCTCGGGCAGGGGTGTGGTGGCACCGAACAAATCGGCTTGGGGCATGGGCCGGATTTTCACGCCCAGGTAGTTCATCAGCGCCTTGTCGTGGTGTGCCAGACGGATAATCAGGTCGTCGTCGATGCAGTGGTTCTTGTGCACGCCGTGGGCGGTGAGGTCGATACGCTCGCCGCAGGTGGCCAGCTCGTAACCCCATCGCTCGTTTAACTGCGCCAGCCGCCGGGCAAACTCGTTCATCTGCTCTTCGGTCCAGTCGCGGAAGGCAACACCGGCTTTTCTCAGGTTGGTCTCCACCTTGCGGTACGACACAATGTCGGCAAAGCTGAACACGAGCTTTTCGGTATGGCCTTGCAGCTGGTCGCCGATGCGTTCGATTTTGGCGAGCAGGGAGTCGATGTCGATTTGGTCGGTGAGCACGAGCGGGTCGAAGCGCCATATCACGTGCCCCTTGCCCAGCCGGTCGACGAGTTGCTTGAAGGTGTCGATGCGCTCGGCCAGCGGCGGCACGCTTTTCTCCAGATGCTCGGCCTCGTAGTCGTTGAGCGAGTACTGGATGTAGCAGCCGATGCCTCGCTGCTCCAGTGCGGGCAGGTAGTCCAGCAGCGGACGGGGGTTCTTCGACCAGAACACGATGAAGCGCGTGTCGCGGTACGACACATAGCTGCGCACGCCGTTGAACGGGTTGGTCCATGCCGAGTAGCCCACTTTGAGCCGGTGGAAAAACCAGTCGGCGTAGAACGCCGGGATGTCGGTGCTGCGGCTGGCCGACACCAGCACGGGAAGCTGCATCTCCACCACTTCCCCGTTCTCACGCGCCAGCCGCTCTTTGATCCATGTTGCCATAATATCGTTTGGTATGGGTGTTTTAGACTAAAAGGAACAAAAGGTTCAAAAACATTGATAATTAGTCTAATCAACTACCCACACGATTCGTTACAGCGCCCTATTTTTTCGGGTTGCGGGTTAATTGCTTGGCTCGGGCCTTGACCACTTGTTCGGCGAGGCGGCGCGGGGTGGGGGGCTCAGCGAGGAAGTTGTCGGGCAGCTGCACCGAATAAAGGCTTTCCACATCGGTCACAAACTTCACCACACCAATCGAGTCCATGCCCAGGTCGCTGATGAGGTTGCTGTCGGGTGTGACCACGATGCCGTTGTCGGCTGCGTCGATTCTCTCGGCGCAGAGTTCCATGATGTCGCGTGTCACCGCGTCGATGTCGCCGGCTTTGGCGATGGAGTCGCGCTGAGCCGGGGACAGCTCGTGCCGTACCACGGGCGGCGGCCCATAGACCACGCGAGGCGGCGGACCGTACACACATTTGTGTTTGTCGGGACTGCGGCGGGGCGGTTGTTGGTCGGTGCCGGCCGGTTGCGTGGCGGCAAACAGCACATCGAAGTCGAGCACCTCGCCGTCGATGGCCACCACGTCGGCGGCGGTGACCTCCACCTCGGTGCCCGCTGGCTGTGTCGCCGATGCCGATGCCGAGGCCGCGATGCCAGGAGCTAGGCCAGCGGCCACCACAGCGCTCACTGCGGTGAGTGATTTCTTTCCTTTTTCTTTATTCATGATTCTATATTTTGATAATGGACAATGGATAATGTATAATGGATAATGTCGCTGTGCAGTTCACAATTCACAGTTCATAGTCGCGTTGCATTGCGCACTTGTAGCTCACATAGTTCTCAGTTCACAGTGATGAGTCATGAGTAAACGAGAAAAACAAGTAAGCGAGTAAATAAGCGGCGCAATGCAGCTCTTGGTTCTTGAGTCTCGGTTCTCGGTTCTTGCTTCGGCCATCAGCCGCACCAGGGTGCGGCTCTACTTATTGCTTGTTACATATCACTTATTCATTTGTTCTTATGTCAACCGCCATCGAAGGCTTATGTTCTTATGTCTATTTCTTTCGTCGATCACGCATTGAGTTTCACGTTTTTCAGTCGGTTGTAGTGGCACAGCATCAGGTTGCCGTGCTCGTCGCGCAGGTGGAAGCCGTTGCCCTGGCAGTAGCGGAACGCCTCGCACTGGCTGCACGGCCCGCGTCGCATCCACTCGCGGTTGCGATAGGGGTCGAAGCGGTGTTCCCACACGTCCCAGAAGCGGTCGCGGTAGATGTTGCCCTGGCTGTAGTCGCTGCGTATGCTCAGGCAGCCCGAGATGTCGCCGTTGGCGCGCACGCTCGCCACCGTGAGCCCCGCCTGACAGTTGTAGAAATCGTCGCGCACCAGCCCCTCGTAGGCGCCCAGGTAGCCCTCGCAGGCGTAGCTCACGCTGATTTTCCCCTCGCGGCGGGTGGTGACGATGAAGTTGAGCAGGTCGCGGAACTGCTCGTCGGTGAGCTGCAGCACGTCGTCGCCGGCGGCACGGCCCATGGCTATGATGGTGAAGCATCGCCAGCTGCGCACGCCGGCCTCGATGAGCAGCTGCTTGAGCTCGCCCAGCCGGTGGATGTTGCGGCTGTTCACGCAGGTGATCACGTCCCACGTGAGGCCCGGGATTGTCTGCACCGCCTCCACGGCCTGCATGGCGCGGTCGAAGCCCGTGGCCGAGTTGCGCAGCCAGTTGTGGTCGTGGCGCGTGCCGTCCACGTCCACCGACAGCGAGCCGATGCCCGCCTGCGCCAGCTCGCGTGCCACGGCGCGGTCGAGCGTGATGCCGTTGGTCACCATCCCCCACACAAAGCCGCGCTCCACGATGGCGCGTCCGCAGTCCATCAGGTCGGGGCGCACCAGCGGCTCGCCGCCCACGGTGTTCACCATCACCTGTCCCGAGGCGCAGTGCGCCGCCACGTCGTCGAGCACCGGCACAAAGTCGGCCAGCGCCATGTCGGGCACGCTGGTCTGGCGCAGGCAGTCGCTGCCGCAGTGCCGGCACGCCATGTTGCAGCGTAGCGTGCACTCCCAGAACAGCTGCCGCAGCGGATGCTCACGCTTCAGCCGCTCCACGCGGAGGCGCGTGGCCTCAAGGTATTCTTGTTGCAGTGCGTCCATGTTGCATATAAATCCGAAGATCCACGGTGGCATACGCATCCCGTGGCCAATCTCGGTGGTTGGAGAGTGGCTGCAAAGGTAGCTATTTATCTTTTGAAATGCAAGAATTGTGCCGATTTTTGTATCTCAACATGCATCCCTGCCGAATTCGGTTCCGGTAGATTTAAGGAGCCGAGAATTTAAGGGAGGCCTTTTCTCAGTTCATAGTGATGAGTATGATTGATGAGTTGCCCAGGCAGGCAGTGAACGACGACCGGGTGGAGTTGCGCCACTTCACCATCATCGACGAGGCGCGCTATATGCTCGGTTTTGAGAACAAGCCTTTGCAAAACCTCATCGCTGTGGGGCGCAACAAGGGCATGAGCATCATTCTTGCCACACAGAATATGGAGAGCTTCAAAAGTCGATATTTTGACTTCTATGCCAATGCGCAATATCCGCTCATCAGGAGCCGTTTGTGGCCGAACTCCAAGGTGGGTTTGAGTTGTGCGTGGCTTATTCCGTCGAGGATGGAATCAATGTTGAGTTTCAGGAGTAATCGGTAGTTGTTGCACGAGGTACTAGAACGCGTGGCCCTGCCACGTGGCTTTTGGTGCAGTTCCCCGACGGAACTTCGGTGTGCAATACCCGGGCATCGGAAACCATGGCCGAGGTCATCGAGAAAATTGGCTGCGAACGCGTGATGGCACTCGGGGTGAGGATGAATGGGAAACCAGTGATTGGAAAGACACAGCCACAAGGAAAAGATAAAAACTGGTTGTTCAGAAACGGCTATTATTACTTCACGCAGGCATCCAATATAGTGAAGCAGAAATGCCTGCGCGAGATTTCGGATCGGCTCGGCCTGAACCTGAAAATCAGCATTGTGGAGAAATGAGGCGGCCCCGCCCGCTGCTCGCATCGTTCCTTTTCGCTGAATAGTTACTGGCTGTCTGAAATCTGTTAAAGAATCTGAATATCTGGAACACTCTGAACCTTTGTAACAATCGTAACGTGCGGAATATTTGGAAACTGGATGCTCATCACTCGATGAATGATTATTCGAATAATGACTATAAAAATGTATGGAATGATGAATGCCGGAAACGCCGAAACATCGCGCTGCGATGCTTGGTGGAATAGTCGGGCAATGGCTAATCATGGTGACTGCTGATGGGCCGATTTTTTGCCGTTGTGCCGCTTGTTTTTGCTTCGGCCATCAGCCGCACTGGGGTGCAGCTCTACATGACTTGGTGGGCTTGTGGCAATGTCGCATAAAGTGCGAAATCGTGTGCTGGGCGAAAATAATTGTGCGTTGAGCTTTGCGCATTGTGCATTATTCGCTAATTTTGCACCGCTTTTTTGAGAATGAACGATATGGACAACGACTGCGTGAGCGTGCTCGGTGCGCGTGTGCACAACCTGAAGAATATCGATGTCGACATCCCGCACTACAAGCTCACCGTGATCACGGGGCTGAGCGGCAGCGGGAAGTCGTCGCTGGCTTTCGACACCATCTTTGCCGAGGGGCAGCGCCGCTACCTCGAAACGTTCTCGGCCTATGCGCGCAACATGCTCGGGGTGCTCGAACGTCCCGCTGTGGATAAGATTTCGGGCCTGAACCCTGTCATCTCCATTGGTCAAAAAACCACCAACAAGAACCCGCGCAGCACCGTGGGCACCACCACCGAGGTATACGACTATCTGCGCCTGCTGTTCGCGCGCGCCGGCGAGGCCTTCAGCTACCTCTCGGGCGAGAAGATGGTGAAATACACGGTCGAGAAAATCTGCTCGCTCATCCTGGACAAGTACGACGGACAAAAAATCTATCTGCTCGCCCCGCTGGTCAAGAACCGCAAGGGACACTACAAGGATCTGTTCGAGAACCTGCGCAAGAAAGGGTTTGTGCGCGTGCGGGTAGATGGCGAGTTGCGCGAAATCGCCTTTGGCATGAAGCTCGACCGCTACAAGAACCACAGCGTGGAGCTGGTGGTGGACCGCCTGAGGGTTGCCAAAAAGGAGCAACAGCGGCTGCTGCAATCGGTCGAGAACGCGTTTCAGCAGGGCGGAGACCAACTCATGGTGCTCGATGCCGACAGCGGCGCACTGGGCTACTACAGCAAGTTGCTCATGGACCCCGTCACCGGGCTGAGCTACCGCGAGCCGGCACCCCACAACTTCTCGTTCAACTCCCCCCTGGGGCAGTGTCTCAGGTGCAAGGGGCTGGGATATGTGAACCTCATCGACCGCACCAAGATCATGCCCGACCCGCAGGCCACCATTCGCGGCGGGGGCATCCTGCCCTTGGGCAAGTTCAAGAACTCGCTCGTGTTCTGGCAAATCCAGGCCATCTGCGAGAAGCACGGCTGCACGCTCGACACACCCATTGGCCAACTGCCCGATGAGGCCCTCGACGACATCCTCAACGGCACCGACGAGCGGCTCAACATCCGCACCGAGACGCTTAGCACAAGCAACTATTTCCTCACCTACGAAGGACTGATCAAATACATCGAGCTTCAGCAGGACGACACCGCCACCAGCCAGGCGCAGAAGTGGGCCGGGCAGTTCT
Organism: Muribaculaceae bacterium; assembly: GCA_017545095.1. Next base: position 6,423 of record JAFYCU010000134.1, read on the forward strand.
ACTCGCGCACCACCTGCCCCGAATGCCAGGGGCAGCGGCTTAACCGTGAGGCGCTGCACTTTCGCCTTGCGGGCAAGAACATCGCGCAGCTGGCGTCCATCGACATCGACGAGCTCAAGCAGTGGGTCGATGGCTTGCAGCAGCACGTCACCGCCAAGCAGTGGGCCATTGCCAGCGAGATTGTGAAGGAAATCTCCAGCCGCCTGCAATTCATGCTCGACGTGGGGCTCGACTACATGTCGCTCAACCGCGCCTCGGCATCGCTCTCGGGCGGCGAGAGCCAGCGCATCAGGCTCGCCACACAAATCGGGTCGCAGCTCGTGAATGTGCTCTACATCCTCGACGAACCCAGCATTGGGTTGCACCAGCGCGACAACAAGCGGCTTATCGAATCGCTCAAGCGGCTGCGCGACGGCGAGAACACCGTCATCGTTGTGGAGCACGACCGCGACATGATGCTCGAGGCCGACTATGTGGTCGACATCGGCCCCGGGGCGGGGCGCAAGGGCGGCAACGTGGTCTTTGCCGGCACGCCGCAGCAGATGCTGCTGAGCCACACCGTCACCGCCGACTACCTGAACGGCACCCGCACGATTCCCGTGCCCGAAAAGCGGCGCAAGGGCAATGGCAAGACCGTGACGCTGCGCGGCTGCCGGGGCAACAACCTCAAGGGGGTGGACGTCACCATTCCGCTGGGCACGTTGGTGTGTGTGACCGGCGTGAGCGGCAGCGGCAAGTCGTCGCTCATCAACGCCACCCTGCAGCCCATCCTCAGCCACAAGCTCTACCGCTCGCTCGCTGAGCCGCTGCCCTACAACTCCATCGAGGGCTTGGAGCATGTCGACAAGGTGGTCACCGTGGACCAGTCGCCCCTGGGGCGCACACCGCGCAGCAACGCCGCCACCTACACCGGCGTGTTTGGCGACATACGAAATCTCTTCGTCAACCTGCCCGAGGCCAAAATCCGTGCCTACAAGTCGGGGCGCTTCTCGTTCAACATCAGCGGAGGTCGTTGCGAGGCTTGCAAGGGAAATGGCTATAAAACCGTGGAAATGAACTTCTTACCCGATGTGCTCGTTCCTTGCGAAGAATGCCAGGGAACGCGCTATAATCGTGAAACACTGGAAGTTAAGTACCGGGGCAAGTCAATCGCTGAAGTCCTCGACATGACCATTAATCAGGCCGTGGAATTTTTCGAGGCCATTCCTGCCATTCTCAGCAAGTTGAAGATGCTCCAGGACGTAGGGTTGGGTTACATCAAACTCGGACAGCCATCGAGCACCCTCTCGGGCGGCGAGAGCCAACGCGTGAAGCTTGCGGCCGAACTCGCCAAGCGCGACACGGGGCGAACGGTCTATATTCTCGACGAGCCAACAACGGGTCTTCATTTCGAAGATATAAAGGTGCTTTTGGGTGTGCTGGATAAATTGGTCCAAAAGGGAAATACCGTCATCGTCATCGAACACAATCTGGATGTGATCAAATGTGCCGACTTCATCATCGACATGGGTCCCGAAGGCGGACGGGGTGGGGGGCAGGTGGTGGCCACCGGCACGCCCGAGCAGGTGGCACGCTCGCGCCAATCAATCACCGCTCGCTACCTCAAAGAGGCATTGTAGGGCCTGCCGTTTCCTCCGCCACAGCGTTGGCCGTTTCCCATAGCAACGTAACAGTGCCGAAATTCAATCACCGCATTGCGGCAATTGTGCATGGTGCATGATGCCTTGTGCATTGCCGATGCATTACCATTTTCAGTTAGCGAAAATTACCCTGGAAAAAGCCCTCCCAGAGCATGGCTACAGGGTGGGGGATAGCTGTTTTTTGGTGCTCTTGACCATCTGTACGGCCAAAATTTGCCGCTCTGGCGATTTTTTTGCGCAAAAACGCGATTCTGCCATTTTCGTTTACAAGTACTTGATTGTCTGAAAGATATGCTCGTTTTTCGCTTTAGTAGACTTTCTGAGGTTTTTCTGGCTCCATTCATCGTACGATTTGGCCGTTTTTGAAGCGGAGAAATCGAGTTGAGCCATTTTATGGTAGGATTACCACGCTCGGTTTACCGATTTGAATTTGCAAACGCCGCGCCGAATTGCCATTTGCAACATCGCCGAACCGCCAATTTCGGCACCAGTTTGGGGTTGCATCAGCGGTTTGCATTCCCGCCCGGGGGAGTTGCAAATCCGAATTTGCGATTGCAGCGTTTACCATTGCATGAAATTTAGTCGTTAACAGTTGTTTGCGTTTAATATAATATGCAGATAATTAGTGCGATATGGCAAAAACTTAAAGTGTTGCTCTATACAATTGGCTCTTTGTTTCACGGCTTTAAATTTGTGGTTTGTCTTGTATTTTGTAATTTGCGGATTCATAGACATATAGGTTGTTTGCTCTAAAGTATTGCTTTATATTGTTTGTTTCGCAATCCAAATTGGCCGCATGTGCGCGGATTTGCGGATTGAAATTGCAAATAGTGAAATTTTCGGACAAAAATTTGCGTATCTCAATAATCCGTTGTAAATTTGCGATTGAAAAATTTGAGATTGCGAATAGCCTATTCGCAAATGCACATAGCCCATCAGGCTGTGGTTGGGGCCAAATGATACCATTTCGTTACCAGGGTCTCTTCAACGTCGGATTTGAGCGTGATGTGCAACTCGATTTTTTGGCGATGATTTTCGATGCTGTTTTTCGTGCGTGTTTCTCATGAGGATGGTTCGGAAATTCTCAAACCGATGTTTTTTCGCGGTTGCCATATCTTGACAATCGAATGACTGGTTTGATTAAAATTTGGAAAGTGTGTCAGGGCCGGTTTTTCGCCCATGATGTTGTTTATATATAATAAGGTGTAACGCTATGGATATTGTGTCGCGTTTGAAATTGTTTCTCCAGCAGAGTGGGATTGCCAATTCCCAGTTTGCCGACAATTGTGAGATTCCCCGTCCCACCCTGTCGCAGCTGCTCAATGGCCGCAACAAGAAGGTGAGCGATGAGGTGATCGCCAAAATTCATCGTGCCTACCCACACCTCAACATCATGTGGCTCATGTTTGGTGATGGTGAAATGTTTGTTCCAAATGCGAACTCTGGCGATGCTGCGCAGTTTGCTCAACCCGCCGAGAATGCCCCTCTGGGCGATGCCATGGTGGGTGGTTCGGCGGCCAAAAAATCGAATACGATCACCTTTGGCGACGATGCGCCCTATTCGCCGCAGCGTGCGGCCGCTCCTCGCGCCACGGCCAATGCCATGGCCGATGCCTTGCAGCATATGGCACGCATGAACCAGCAGCCACGCAGCCCGCGCCAGAGCGGAAGCTCGCCAGCCGCCGACGAGCGGCGTGTGGTGAGCATCATGGTGCTGTACAGCGATGGCCGCTTCGAGACTTTTACCCCGCAATAATGAAGGCAACATCGTGGTTTTGCCATGACGGAGGAGTTGCCTTATATTGGCAACTGAAATGCTGGTCCACCCTGGCAACTGCAGACTTGTTAACACTGATGAAGGGCGTGGATGCTCACGGCAGCTCGATGTCGCCTTCAAACACGATGGTGGCCGGTCCGGTGAGGAGCACGTGGCCGTCGCTTTCGCGCCACTCCACGGTGAGTGTGCCGCCGTCCATCATCACCTGTGTACGCCTTCCTGCTCGTTGGGTGACGGCAGCCGCCACTGCCGTGGCACAGGCTCCCGTGCCGCAGGCCATAGTGATGCCGCTGCCGCGCTCCCACACACGCATGCGCAGGCCGTCGGCCTTCACTTGGACGAACTCGATGTTGCAACGCTCGGGGAAACATGGGTGATGCTCCAGCAGCGGCCCTTCGGAGGATAGGTCGACCGTCTCGATATCGTTGACGAAAATCACATAGTGTGGATTGCCCATCGACACGAAAGTGCCTGCGGGAAAGATTTCGGCTACAGGCATAAATTGTCGCGGATTGGCAAGTTCGGGCACGCCCATGTCAACCGTCACGGCGGTCACGTTGCGCCCTGCGCCCAGGGTGAGCATGAGGGTCTTTACACCCGAGGCGGTGAGCAGGCCGATTTCGGTCTTGTCGGTGAGGCCGCGCTCATAGACGTATTTGCCGATGCATCGGCTGGCATTTCCGCACATCAGCCCCTCGGAGCCGTCGGCGTTGAAGATGCGCATCGTGAAGTCGGCCTCGGTGCTTGCCGGGCGGCCGATGAGCACCAGTCCGTCGCTGCACACGCCCGTGTGGCGGCGGCTCCACGCCTTGGCGGCGGCACGGGGGTCGGGAATGGCATCGCGGGTGGTGTCAACAAAAATATAGTCGTTGCCCACGCCGTGCATTTTGATGAAGTGCACGCGCTGGCGGGTGGGTCTATGGTTTGTTTCTTTAATGGTCATGGTTGAATAGCTTAGGCTGCAAATGTAGGTATTATTCCTGAGACTGATGCCTGTTCAGGATGCTTTTTATTGATTGTTTGCAATTGGGGCGACAAAGGCGGATCATTAGTCAAAAAAGAATAAAAATACAATCTGTCGTTTGCCGATGATAGGCTTTTGCACTACCTTTGCCGACAACATTACTCATCGCTTAACTAATCAACACAACATTAATAAACCTTAATTAATTTGACTATGGGAAGATATGATTTTGACCAAATAATTGACCGCTGTGGCACGCAGTGCAAGAAAATCGAAGTGCTCAAGCACGACTACCAGCACGACGACTTGCTGCCGATGTGGATTGCCGACATGGACTTTGCCGTGTGCCCCGACATCACGCAAGCGCTGGTGAGCCGGTTGCACGACCACCCCATCTATGGCTACACCTGCCTTTACGACGGCTATTGGCAGGCCATCATCGACTGGCAGCGCAATCGCAATGCCTTCGAGTTCGCCCGCGAGGAGGTGACCTTTGTGCCGGGCGGCGTGACGGCTTTTGGCGCTGTGGTGAACTTTTTCACCCGCCCCGGCGACAAGATTGTGATTCAGCCACCGGTGTATTTCGACTTCAATGAGGTGATTGTGGGCAACGGACGTGTGCCGGTGTGCAACAACCTTGTGCCCTCGCCCGACGGGTTCTTCACGATGAACCTCGATGAGCTGGAGCGCATCTTCGAGCAGCAGCACCCCAAACTCATGGTGGTTTGCAACCCGCAGAACCCCATCGGCATCGCATGGTCGGCCGACGTGTTGCGCCGTGTTGCGCAGCTGGCTCGCAAGCACGGCGTGCTGCTGTTCAGCGACGAGGTGTTTGGCGACATCATGCTCTATGGGCATCACCACACGCCGCTGGCCACCGTGAGCGACGACGCCCAGGCGGTGACCATCACCTGCGGCGCACCGAGCAAGACGTTCAACATTGCCGGCTTCAAAAGCACCTGGCTCGTGGTCAAGAACCCTGACTTGCGCCAGCCGTTCTTTAAATGGATCGAGGTGAACGAACTGTGCAATGCCAACATCGTGGCGCTCTTGGCCACCGAGGCGGCTTACCGCCACGGGGCGCAGTGGCTTGAGGAATGCATCCGCTATGTGGAGGGCAACGTCGATTTGGTGGTGGACTACTGCCGCACCCACATTCCGGGCGTGGAGGCCATCAGGCCGCAGGCTTCCTATCTGGTGTGGCTAGATTTCAGCGGCCTCGGGTTGGAGCACGACCGGCTGGTGCGGCTGGTGACCGACGAGGCGCATCTGGCACTCAACAATGGCATCATCTATGGCGAGCCCGGCCGCCAGCACATGCGCATGAATGTGGGCTGCCCGCGCAGCGTGGTGGAGCGCGCCATGCACCAGCTCCAGGCAGCCATCAGCAAATAGGCATTAGGAGGCAAGAAGCATCATCCATTATCCATTACAATGTATCCCTCTTGGTCGTATCCACGGCGGTGACGGTGGAGGCATTCGAGCAACGGCTCCACCCTTTTGTCGGTTGGTGAGATGTTGCCGTATTTCGGCCATTGTGTGTCGTAGCGTTCGCGGCTGCCGTGGGCGATGCGTGTCTCGTAGTCGGCGGGGATAAGCATCGAGGCCCGCTGGCCCAGGCGGCTGTAGAACTCGTTCTGGAAGATGGCAATGCCGGCCAGGTCCAGGTCGCCGAAGTGGACGTAGTGGTTGCCGATGCCGGTCAGCCAGCGCACCAGGTCGCCGTTCTGCGGGTAGCGCGACACGAAAAGCACCTTGCCGAATGGTTCAAACAGATGGCGCTGGCGGGCGATGTGCCGGAAATTCTCGGCATTCTCCATGCCCACTATCACCACATCGTCGGCCACCGTGAAGGCCGTGTAGTCGGCAATGAACACATAACTTCCCTCGGGCGGGGCAATGATGAAAGGCATCCCATGAAGTGAGGCTTCGATGGGTTGGTAGCTGTTGACGAGAAACCCGGTGAATGTGCGGCGATGCAGGAATTTGGAGTCGCCTGTGGCGGTGACCTGCGAGGCTCGGTCGGGGTTGTCGCTGTTTAGTAGCTGTATTGCAGTTTCCAGGTGGCGTATTTCGCAATGGATAGCCAGAAAATTCCTCAGGGCCGATTCGCTGATGGCGCGCAGGTGCTTGCGGCTGCCATGCGTGGTGGCCACCAGAATGCCGTCGGCAATCATTTGGTCGAACCACTCGCCGCGCAACGCACTTGCGGGCAGCGACTCGCCTTGAGCCAGACGCAGGAGCTTGGCGAATAGTGTCGGGGTCTTTTTCATCGGATGGTGAGCAGGGTTTTCAAGATGGTGTTGCTGCGCTCGTCCTTGCTCAACGCGTAGGTGTACCTGTATGCCTTGGCGTTGTAGGTGGTGGGCGAGCTGTTGATGAGGTAGATGTTGCGCACGTTGGCAAAGCGCAGGATGCCCTCCACGTTGCTGGGGTGGAGTTTGCCAATCTCGTCCATCATGCAGTGCAGCTTGAAGTCGCTCGACTTGCGGGTGCTTTTGCGCTTGAACACGTTGATGAGCATGATGTTCACCATGGCTTTCACCAGCACGTCGGTGCCGTCCGACCCCACGTTGGAAAGTTTCTCCACCCAGCTGGTGTTGTTGTCGTTCTCCTTGACCTTGAACTCGAGCTTGAACGTGTCGGCCAGTGTGATGCGCTCGCGCTTGGGCTCGGCGTCCATCAGGTCGATGAGCGTCATGAGCAGTTTCACGGCTTGCTCGTTGGTGCGCGTTGTTTCGTCGGCGGCCGAGAACAGGTTCAGGTCGCCGATGTCGAAGCGGTGCTCGTCGTCGAAACGCTTGATGTTCATCAGCTGCTGCATCAGGCGGTCGTTGCTTTCCACGGCGCGTAGCTCAATCTCCTTGATCACACCCGCGAAGTTGTTCTCGGCAAAGTCGCGGTTGATGTCGTGGATGGTCTGCCTGATGTCGGCTCCGTGCTGGCTCAGGTCGCTCACCTCTTTGGCAATGCGCTTGATGATGGTGGCATATTGCGTGCTGGTGCGCACACGGTACTCCTCGATTTTTTGGTTGCAGATGAAGTCGTTCAGTTCGGCGGCAAACTCCATGTAGTCGGTGTCGGCGTTGAACTCGGTGCGGAAATGGAAGGTGTTCTGTGGCGAGAAGTTGGTCTTGAACTGGGTCACAGCCTGCTTGAAATTCTCCAGGTTGCGCTGTTGTGTGCCAATGCTGTCGCGCAGCGCGTCCAGTATGTCGGCCAGCGGTTTGGTGGTCTCGCGGTGCGGGCTGTCGGTCGCCTGGGCCGGGCAGGATGGGTTGTTTAGGAATGTGCGTGTGCGCTCGATGGCCTCGCTCAGTCGTGTGTGCCGGTCGTGCAGGTCGCGCTGCTCGTTGGTGAGTCGGTCGATTTCGCTGGTGAGCCGCTCGTTGCGCGACCGGAACTTCGTTTGCAAGTCGTCGATTCGCTGCCGCACCTGCTTGCGCTCGTCTTTGCGGGCTTGCTCCAGGGCAAAGAACTCTTTCTTGTCGTTGAGCCACGTGTAATAGTCGGCCCGGTGGCTGTTGACGTAGGCCAGCTCCTCGTCCACTTCTCGCAGCTGTCGGCGGATGTTGGCCAGCTGGTCGGTGTCCACGCCTAAGCCTTTGAGTTCGGCATCCATCCGGGCGTCCAATTCATGCAGGTGAGCCAGCGTTTGCTGCTCTTTCTTGATGACCTCATCTTGGATGGCTGCCTGGCGAGTTGACGCTGCTTCGGTGGCCTCTTTTTTGAGCTTGTTGATGGCACGGCGCACCTGGTCGAGTTCTTTGTCGCGGTGGATGAACAGCGACTGGTGTTTCGCCTTGAGTTGGCTCAAGGTTTCCTCGGTCTTTTCCATTTGTTCCTTGAGTGTGGCCTGTTCTTGCTCTCGCCATGTTAGTAGCTTTGCGTTCAGTTCCTGGAGCTCGGTTTCGGCCTTGCCGATGCGCAAGGGGGCTTGTTTGCATTCGGCCTCAAGGTTCATCTTTTCCATCCGCAGGGTTTTCAGCTTGGCGTTTGGTTTCCGCTTCAGTTCGGCGATGTCGGCATTCAGTTGCTGTCGCATGGCGGTGAGGCGTTCGTGTAGCTGCTGGATTTCGGTTTCAAGTTGAACTTTTTGCTTCTTGACCTCGTCGGGTGTTCTCACGGTTCGGTCGATGTGTGCTACATCGAGTGCCACGCCATAAACGGAGTTGCTGTGCTCGGCGATGCGCGGGTTGAGCGCGGTGTTGTAGAGCACGGCCTCCTCGTCGAGCACGCGTCCGAGGGTGTTTTCCCAGCCGTTGACGTGCTTGCCGAGCCATGCAATGAGCGAGTGGTGCTGGCGGTTGAGCAGGTCGTCGAGTTTGGCCACATGTGCCATGAGTGCTTGAATGCGGTTTTCGACCTGGGCACTTTCTTTCTCGCACTGGCTGTGCAGGTCTTTCAGCTGCAGTTCCACCTGACCGGTGATGCGGTCGATTTCCTGTTGTTTCAAAGCTGCTTCATGGTCGAGGCTTGCACGTTTTTCTTGCAGTGCGGCCATGCGCTGTTGCAGCTCTTCCATCGTGTCGTGGTAGGGATTCAGGTGCTGTGCTTTTTGCAAGCGCAGGCGCAGGTCGTTGCGCTCATCGATGGCCGTCAACTCATTTTCTCGGTTCTCGTCGATTTGCTGTTGGCAAGCGTTGTTGACGCTTTCTTGCTGCTCGGCTTGTCGGTTGGTGAGCTCGGCCAGGGTCTGCGTCAGTTCCTGCTCAATGCGGTTGACGCGTTGCTGGCACTGGATTTCGTGCTCGCGGCGTTCGGTCTCGGCTGTTTGTCGCAAGGCATCGTATTTGGTTTTCACGCTCTGGTGCTTGTTGGTGAGGACGGCTTCCTGGTGATGCAGGTTTTCCTGGGTGGTTTTCAGCTCGTCTTCTTTTTCCACCCGCCGGGCGATGATGTTGATGCCTATGGCGGTGTAATGCTGCTGTTTGGTTTTCACTTGTTGGAGGAAGTTGTCGATTACGGCCTCCCGTGCTTTCAGTTCGTCGCGTTGCCGGTTGAATTTTCCGTTTTCCTCGCTCAGGAGCCTTCGCTGGCGGGCGAGTTCGGTGGCGCACGCGCTCTCTTGCTGTGCGATGGCTGGTAGCCGCTGGGTGTCGCGCTCCAGGGCGTAGAGCATGTTGCCGCACAGGTCGGCAATCTCGCGGCGGCTGCATTCGTAGGCCGAATAGCATGCAATCACCCGGTCGGCATCGGTGCGCACCTTCACCTTGCCGTTGCGCTCGCGGCGGTACCACTTCCAGATGTCGTCGTATTGCTGGCGGAAGTTCTTCACGTGCTCGCGGTAGAAGTTCAGGTCGATGCTGTCGTCGGCAAAGTCCATCGAGTCGATGAGGGTGTCCTTGATCACGCGCGACTCCAGACTCTGGTTGAGGAAAATGTTCTGGATGGTGCGCGGCACGTTGTGGTATTTCGCACTTTCCATCAGGCTGTACTGTCGTAGTTTTTTGTCCTCCACGGCTTCCTTGTTGCCGTAGATGATGTCGCGCATCTCCTCGTAGCCGCGAATGATTCGGCTTTGGAACACGTTGCTGCCAATCAGCTGGCTGATGGCACTCCACTCATAGCGTGCGCTGCCATCGTCGTCGATAAAAAACCGTCTGTCGAATGGGCAGGCCACGATGCGGAAAGCCGTTCGCCCCCGCGACAGGAATGCCACCACGCAGAATGTGTCGGTCTCGCGGCACACTTCGTAGATGATGTAGGAGTTGGGGTGGGGCAGATAGAACTCGTCGAAGCTCTTCTGCTTGTCTTGTGTGCGGATGCCGAGGCGGCTCTTGTCCATGTTGTAGAAGAACAGGATGGCCCGCAGCAGGGTGGACTTGCCCACGCCCTGGGTGCCGATGAAGTGCACGTTGCCGTCGAGGCGCACCTCGGCATAGGGCACGTGGGCACTGTTGATGAATATCACTTTATTCAGGAATCTCATGGCTCACCTCCTCGTCGATATGGATGCATAAAACAATTTGTTCGATGTAGTGGAATGCCGAAGTCACGTGGTACACGCCCTCCTGCTCGTTGACCAGCTCGGCAAATCCCATGCCTGTGAGGGCTGCGGCGAGGGCCTCGAGCTTGTCGCGGTTCGACGGCTTGTCGGTGAACATCCGCGAGAGCTTCTCTTTGAGCTCCAGGTCGGATGCCAGTCGCACCTCGATTTGAGCCAGACTGAACTGTGTGCCGGCACCGAACGTAGTGTCGAAACTCTTGAGGAAGTCCAGGTAGTCGATCCAGGCAAACAGCGACTGGAGCTTGTTCTCCACTGCCACTTTAGCCTCGCGGCGGCTGAAGTAGAAATAGCCGTCGCCGGCCGAGAGCTGGAAGTCGATCTGGCCGAAATAGTCCTCATAGTCCTGCCGGTTCTCCTCCAGGTCGTTGAAGATGGCTCGGGTCTCGGCATCGATGCTGTTGCTCGAAATGAATTGTCCGCGCGACAGTCGCTGGAACACTTCGCTGGTATATTTCATCGTGGGTAAATAATGGGGAATTCGATGTTGTTGATTACGCTTGTTGTAGCTGTGAAGCGCAGGTCGCTGTGGAATTGCGATGACAGCTGTAGGAAAAGCACCAACCGTTTTTCCTCGTCGGTCTCGCTCTCGAATGGGTAATGCCACACGTAGTCGAAAAGGTGGGAGCTCTGCGCCAGGAAGCCGCGCATGATTTCCTGGTGGTTGAACATCTGGCTGGTTTCCTGTTGTGGTTGCAGGTACCGCTCGTCGATTGGTGCGGCCAGGCGCGACCTCATGGTGGCCTGGGTGGTGAGCCGGCTGCGCACTTTCGCCAGCAGCTCCAGGGCCGAGTCGTCGTTGCGCAGGTAGTCCACCGACACGCGGGTCATATACCTGGGTTGCCGTTCCATCCACACATCGTGGGTGTGTGCCATCACTTGCTTCACATCGGTGCTTGCCTCGATAATGTATTGGTCGCGCAGATACTTGAGCTGCCGCACCTTTCTCACCAGTTGGCTCTGGTAGTCGATGCGGTTCAGATAGTCGGTGATTTGCGCCTGCAGGGCTATCAACCCGTGTGCCGCCTCGTGCAGGGCGGCACGCACCTCGGCAATGGTCTGCCGCAGGGCGGTGTCGGTGGCGTTGGCAAAGAAGATGGGCTGACCGTCCATCACGGTCTCGGTCTGCTTGATGAGCTCGATGATGAGCCGGGCTTTCTCGTCGAAGGCATTCAACCGCAGCTTCTTCACCTTGAAGTCTGGCTCCTGCTTGTAGGTGGTGTCCACGTTGCGTTTCAGGTCCACCACATTGCGTTGCGTGACGTGCTCGATGCTCTTGAACGTGTGTCGAATCTCGCGCGCGAATTGTGCTTTTCGGATGCCGCTGTCCACCGCCAGCCACGAGTCGATGCCCAGCTTGAGCTTGCCGATGTAGGTCTGCACCGAGGCCACGTTGATGTCCTCGTTCACCGCCAGAACCTCCTCGAAAAAGCGCTGGTACACCTCGCCGAGCTCCAGCGTGTCGCCCATGGCGACAATCACGCCGAAGTGAATCAGGTGCCTCAGCTTGTTTTCGTCGCCGTCGAGCGTTGCCAGCGCATCGTCGTAACGGATGGCGACGGTTTTGCGCTTGAGAAACATGTCGTTCAGCAACTTCGCGCCTTGCTGCAGACCGCGCGTGAGTTCGCGAATCGACTGGTAGGTTGCCATGGATGTGGCCGGTTATTGATTATCGGCTGCAAAAATACGCACAATTGCCCAAATCGCAAAATCTGGCGAGCGAAATGTTTTCATCACCAGAAATAATGTGGTTTGGAGTGAGGCAATGCGTCATTAGTTGGACCGCTAAAATTTTGGCTCTATAACGAATCGTGTGGGTAGTTGATTAGACTAAAAGAACATAATGAGCAAAAAGATAGAACGACTTAAAGATGACAAAAGCGTCCAAACGCACTATCAATAAACAACTTACACATAAATACGCACATCATTGTTTATGAATCTTTTGTTCCTTTTAGTTTAGTACATGTCAGAAGGTCGAAAATTTAATGTTAATTAACTGATTATCAGATAGTTAACTATTGCATAAGTGGTTGGAAATTAGTACCTTTGTAAGAAAAAACACCACTAATTTC